>NZ_JBFAJD010000005.1:0-337746 GCF_040655035.1 Streptomyces sp. NPDC050549 | reverse complement strand
ATCCGCCGCTACATCATCTGGCGAAACCGCCATGCCGACGACCGGCGCCTACGCGCGGTCGTCGACAGGGCCAACGTTGCTTGATGCGGCACTAGAAACTCCGCCAGGGGCAGCCAACCCAGGGGCGCGGGGCTGTGTCGATCTGCGGCTCCGCCGCGGGGCGCGCCCAGCCACACACGTCCTGCACTCGCCGACAGACAATGAGCCCCCACCCATTGGGCGCTTAAGCTGTTTCCGAACGCAGGCCAACCACCAGAAGGGGCGGTACACGTGAGCGCCAGCGGCACCGCGACCGGCCAGGTCGAGCACATGCTGCGCCAGGTGACGCCCGGGCGCTACGACGCCTACGAGGCGCTCCTGCGCGCCCTCGCGACCCCCCACTCCGGCCAGATCTGGATGCTCCTGTGGCACGGCCAGTCCGGCTCCCCGGACGCCCAGTACGGAAACATGCACGTCGAGGGCTACGGCTACGCCCCCTGCGTCACCTCCGCCCAGGAGCTCTCGGCCAGCGGCTGGAACCGCTCCTACGAGGTGGTCGACGGCCTGGACGTGGCCCGCACCCTCTACCCCGACCACTTCGGTCTCTGGCTCAACCCGCACGCCCCTGGCGGCGGCGTCGGCATCCCCTGGCTGGACCTGCGCAGGATCGCCACCGGCCTGGAGCGCCAGCCCGCAGGGCCCCTGCGCCTGACGGAACCGGCGATCGAGGTCCCGCAGTTCTACGGCCTGCTCACGCAGAACGCCCACCGTACCCCGGCGGTCCGCACCCTCCGCCGCGCCTGGGTGCAGCCCGCGCTCGGTGCGCCGTATCTCGCGATCGGCCTGGATGTGTACGACACCAGTCCGCCCGCCGTGGACTCGGTGCGCGCGATGATGCAGCAGTCCATCGGCGCGGTCCCGGACGGGCTGCCGGTGTCGACCGTCGCGATGTCGGACGACTACGACCCGGTGGCACTGTGGCTGCGGGCGAACGCCCGCCCGTTCTACGACCGTGAGGCCCACGCGGCGCCGGCGCAGGTGTCGACGCCGGGTGGATACGGCTATCCGCCTCCGCGGTACTGATTCATCGGCCGACGCTTCCGTTGTGACCGTGAAAACGATGGGGCCCGCTCTTTGGAGCAGAGCGGGCCCCATCGTTTTTCTGCCGTGCGCTCAGACCGTCAAGAATTTCTTACTTCGGTTTCGGTGTGCAGGCCTCGTTCTTTCTCTGGCACGAGGCGAAAATCGGGTATGCGGTGACGGCGTGCACGGTGTTCGACTTCACCTTCACCACGCTGCAGTTCGACTTCTCCAGCCACCGGCAGGGAGAAGGAGACGCTGTTGCCCTTCTTGGTCGACTCGGTCACGTTGTACGCGTAGCTGCCGTCATTCGAGGCTCACGCCCACCGAGAAGGTGTGGGAGGTCTGGCGTACCGTGCTGAAGGCCAGGGTGTAGTTGAGCGTGGCCTTGGACGAACTGCTGTTGTGCGCGCCGACGTGGTTGCCGAGGGTCGAGTAGTACGGCTTGGGCGGGGGCCATGGCGACCGCGCCCATCATGACGGCAGCCAGAGCCATTGCCGAATGGGTGGTTCTTTTCATGCAATTCCTGGGCAGCGAGCAGATTACTCTCCGCCGATGGGGAGGAAGGTATCGGGCGAAAACAAAAGGTGCCAAGCGGATTTGAATCCTTCCCCGCGCTCACTCTCAAGCGACGCTCAAGTTCTGCTTTCCCTTGACATGGCATGGTTCGGGGATAGTGCCGAATGTCCGTCCTGCGTGTCACGCTATTTGGCTCTCGCTCCTGGGTGGTGCCCCCCTATGGCTTTGGCCAAGGGGTAGTCGGGGTTCGTGGTCGGTGGGAGGTGTCGTCGCGGCCCGTCGCGAAGAGCGCGTCGGCTCGGAGTCGGGCGAGACGGAGCCGGACCCGGAGCGGCGGGCGGCCGGCGCGAGGCCGGCGTGGGCGGCGGACGGGAAGGCGTCGGCGTCGCCGGTGAGGACGCGGGCTCCGGTCCTGACGCCGGTGCGGGGCATGCGCATCAGGATCTGAGAAAGGGGAGGCGGCAGATCCTTGATCCGGTGGGTCGGTGGTGCGCTCGTTGGGCATCGCCTGGAGCGAGTCGGCGAGGCTCGGGACGGGCGGCGCGTCGGCGTCTGTGACCGGAACGACGACGGCCTGCTCGTCCGGTGCGGTGAAGGCGTCACCGATCGGACGCTCGGCAGTGCGGGGTGCCTTCGGACGGATCGCGGTGACCGGTCATGGGTGTCCGGTCCTACGAATCGGTGCCGGTGAGCCGAACCGGTCGAGTGGACGGGCCGCGTGGTCGGCAGGAGAGGTGATTCGCCTCGGCGGTGAGGTGGTCGTCGTGGCCGCCTGACATGTGGGGCTGGGCGGTCCGCCGCATCGTCGGTCCCGGCGGGTGGGCGGCGAGGCGTCCTGGGTGAGGTGCGACGGTCGGCGGCCGGGCCCCGGTTGATGCCCCGGCCGGCCGACGGCGATGGCGGTGTCGTGCTCGGCCTGCGGCTCGGCGAAGACCTCGTGGGGCTTTGGTTCCCTGTGGGGCGGTCTGCGGTCGAAGGAGCCCGCCGGTGTCGGTCACGCCGTGGTTCGCCGTCGGCGGCTCCTGACTCGACCCGCGCCGGATCGAGACCGGGCGAACGCCCGCAGGGGCGGGCGGGTACGGCTGCTCACCCGTCCGTGGTGGATACTGACCGGGCGAGTCCTCTTCCCCGCTTCTCCGCAGGATTTACGTCGATGACACATTTCTTCGCGCGTAGATCGCGGTTCAGTGCCCCAAAATGGCGCCGAATCGGTGTTCTGTACCAACTGCCAGGCGTTCGGGGGGCGTTACCCGTTGTCCGTATAACGGAACCCTCCAGCCCGCATCACGTTTACGCATCCATTCACCGTCAAGTCTGGCAGCAGATCACCAAAGCGTTGAAGACTCCCGCACCAGGGGCCGTTCGCCCCGATGTACGACGGACTGATCATGGCCGCCACAGCGGCAAGTGTGGGCCGGCTACCGCCGGTTGAGAGGGGTCCCTGCCAGATGACGGCACCATTGCACGAGCCGACCGCGGAAGCGGCCCCGAGCGCGGTCGAGGAAGCGGCGATCGCCAACGCCGGTGACAAGGCCGTGCAGGGACGTTCCCTGGGCCGGATCGCCTGGGAGCGCCTCAAGCGCGACAAACTCGCCCTCACGGGCGGCATTGTCGTGCTTGTCCTCATTCTGGTTGCGGTTTTCGCCCCGATGATCGCCAGCCTGATCGGGCAGGATCCGGACACCTTCCACGAGAGCCTGATCGACCCGCTGTTCGGCACCCCCAAGGGGTCGCTGGGCGGCATCAGCGGCGACCACCTGCTGGGCGTCGAGCCCGTCAACGGCCGCGACATCTTCGCGCGGATCCTCTACGGTTCCAGGATCTCGCTCCTCGTCGGCTTCCTGTCCGCGATCGTCGCCGTCGTCCTCGGCACCGTCCTCGGTATCCTGGCCGGTTTCTTCGGCGGCTGGGTCGACTCGGTGATCAGCCGCGTCATGGACGGTCTGCTGGCCTTCCCACAGCTGCTCTTCATCATCGCGCTGGTCTCCGTGATGCCGAACGAGATGCTGGGCCTGAGCGGTTCCAGCGTCCGTGTGTTCGTGATGATCCTGGTGATCGGCTTCTTCGGCTGGCCGTACATCGGACGCGTGGTGCGCGGACAGACCCTCTCGATGCGTGAGCGCGAGTACGTCGAGGCCGCCCGCTCGCTGGGCGCCGGACGCTTCTACATCCTGTTCAAGGAACTGCTGCCCAACCTGGTCGCTCCGATCATCGTGTACACGACGATGATGATCCCCACCAACATCCTCACCGAGGCGGCGCTCAGCTTCCTGGGCGTGGGCGTCAAGCCGCCCACGTCCTCCTGGGGACAGATGCTCTCCACCGCGATCGATTACTACGACTCGGACCCCATGTACATGGTCATTCCCGGCGTGGCGATCTTCATCACCGTTCTGGCATTCAACCTCTTCGGCGACGGCGTGCGGGACGCGCTGGACCCGAAGGCTTCCCGCTGAACCGCCTTACCCCAAGCTTCCCGTGCCATCTACACGGGGTCTCTCATCAAATCCGGAGGATCCGAGATCGTGACTACCCAACGCACCTCAGGGCGGCGTAAGCAGGCGTTTGCCGCTGCTGCCGCGGTCGCCGGCATGCTGGCCTTGGCAGCGTGCGGCGGCGGCAACAGCAGCGACGGCGGCGGTTCGAAGACCGGCGCCGCCGGCTTCGACGCGGCGAACAACAAGGTCGCCCAGGCCTCGCTGGTCAAGAAGGGCGGCGAGCTGAAGTTCGTCTCCGCCCAGGACGCCGACTTCTGGGACACCACGCGCGGTTACTACGGCTTCATGTGGGACTTCTCGCGGTACTACAGCCGTCAGCTGCTCACCTTCAAGACCGAGCCGGGTGCCGCGGGCGCCGAGCTCACGCCCGACCTGGCCACCGACATGGGTCAGGTCTCGGCCGACGGCAAGACCTACACCTTCCACCTGCGTGACGGGATCACGTGGGAGGACGGCAAGGCCATAACCGCCCAGGACATCAAGTACGGCATCGAGCGGGTCTGGGCGCAGGACGTGCTGTCCGGCGGTCCGATCTACCTCCAGCAGATGCTCGACCCCAAGAACACCTACAAGGGTCCGTACAAGGACACCTCGGCGGACAAGCTCGGCCTGAAGGCGATCTCCACGCCCGACGCCAAGACGATCGTCTTCCACCTGCCCACGGCGAACTCGGACTTCAAGCAGGTCCTCGCCATGGTCACGGCGTCCCCGGTCCGCCAGGACAAGGACACCAAGGCGAAGTACACGCTGCACCCCTTCTCCTCCGGCCCGTACAAGTTCCAGTCGTACAGCCCGGGCAAGAAGCTGGTCCTGGTGCGCAACACCAACTGGAAGGCGTCGTCCGACCCGGTGCGCAAGGCGTACCCGGACAAGATCTCGCTGACCATCTCCTCGAACCAGTCCGACATGGACCAGCGTCTGATCAACGGCGACTACGACATCGACGCCGGCCAGACGGGTCTGGGTCCGCAGGGCCGCACCATCGCCCTGAAGCAGCACAAGGCCAACCTGGACAACCCGATCTCCGGCTTCATCCGCTACGCGGCCTTCCCGCAGAGCGTCAAGCCGTTCGACAACATCGAGTGCCGCAAGGCCGTCATCTACGCGGCCGACCACGTGTCGCTGCAGACCGCGCGCGGTGGCCCGATCGCCGGTGGTGACATCGGAACCAACATGCTCCCGCCCGCCATCGCCGGTGGCGAGGGCCAGAAGTACGACCCGTACGGGATCTCCGGTGCCAACAAGACCGGCAACGACGACCTGGCCAAGAAGGCGCTGAAGGCCTGCGGCCAGCCGAACGGCTTCAAGACCACCATCGCCGTCCGCAACAACAAGCAGCAGGAGGTGGCCACGGCCACGTCCCTGCAGGCGGCCCTGAAGAAGGTCGGCATCCAGGCCGACATCTACCAGTACGACGGTTCGCAGAGCTCCGGCATCATCGGCTCCCCCTCGAACGTCGCGAAGAAGAAGCTCGGCATCATCATCATGGGCTGGGGTGCGGACTTCCCGACCGTCCAGGGCTACGGTGCCCCGCTGTGGGACAGCAGCTACATCCTGCAGAGCGGTAACAACAACTTCGCCCTGATCAAGGACAAGACGATCGACGGGCTGTTCGACCAGTACAACACCGCGCTGGACGAGTCGAAGAAGACGCAGATCGCCACGGAGATCAACCACAAGGTCACCGAGGGCGCGTACTACCTGCCCTTCACCTTCGAGCGACTCCTGAACTGGCGCTCCTCGCGTATCGCCAACGTGTACACGACGAACGCGTACAGCGGCTACTACGACTTCGTCAACATCGGTCTGAAGTCCACGAAGTAATCCCGGCACACCCGCCGTACGGCACGAAAGGCAGGTGAAGGCCGGCGCGGCGGGACCGCGGGCCACCGGAAGACCTCCGGTGGCCCGCGGTCCCGCGGCGGGCCGTTAGCTGTGCTCGCTTACCTCATCAGGCGGCTGTTCGCCGCCGCAGTGATGCTGGTGGTCATCATTCTGGTGGTCTTCAGCATCTTCTTCCTCGTCCCCAAGTGGGCGGGCGTGGACATCGCCACGAGTTTCGTGGGCAAGCAGGCCGACCCGCACGCCGTCGCGGCGGTGCGGGAGAAGCTGGGTCTGAGCGACCCGATCTTCGTGCAGGTCTGGCACTTCTTCAAGGGGATCTTCGTCGGCCGCACCTACTCGGCCGGCGGCGACGTCACCCACTGTGCCGCGCCCTGCTTCGGCTACTCCTTCCGTAGCGAGCAGTCCGTATGGCCGGTGCTGACCGACCGCTTCCCGGTGACCCTGGGTCTCGCGCTCGGTGCCGCCGTGCTGTGGCTGGTCTTCGGTGTCGCCGCGGGTGTGCTCTCCGCGCTCAAGCGGGGCAGCGTCTGGGACCGGACCGCCATGGTGGTCGCACTCGGTGGTGTGTCCCTCCCCATCTACTTCACGGGCCTGCTCTCGCTGGCGGTCTTCAGTTACGGGCTGAACTGGATCAACGGCCAGTACGTGCCACTGGACCAGAGCTTCTCCGGCTGGCTGGGCGGCATGATCCTGCCCTGGATCACCCTCGCCTTCCTCTACGCCGCCATGTACGCCCGCATCACCCGCGCCACCATGCTGGAGATCCTCGGTGAGGACTACATCCGCACGGCACGCGCCAAGGGCCTCAAGGAACAGGTCGTCATCGGCAAGCACGCCATGCGCTCCACGATGACGCCGATCCTGACCATGCTCGGCATGGACCTCGGTGCCCTCATCGGCGGCGCGATCCTGACCGAGACGACGTTCAGCCTGCCCGGCCTCGGCCAGGCCGTGCTCACCGCCATCAAGAACCAGGACCTGCCCATTATTCTGGGCGTCACCCTGATCACTTCTCTCGCGGTGCTGCTTGCCAACCTCGTGGTGGACATCCTGTACGCCGTGATCGACCCCCGAGTGAGGCTCTCATGACGGAACTGAGCAAGACCGGAGCGGCCTTGGGCGAGCCCACGAGCGCATCGCCCGCTCCGACGGCCTTCCTCGAAGTACGCGACCTCAAGGTGCACTTCCCCACCGACGACGGCCTGGTCAAGTCCGTCGACGGGCTCTCCTTCCAGCTGGAGAAGGGCAAGACCCTCGGCATCGTGGGCGAGTCGGGCTCCGGCAAGTCGGTGACCTCGCTCGGCATCATGGGCCTGCACACCGCCGGCCAGTACGGCAAGCGCAAGGCGCAGATCTCCGGCGAGATCTGGCTGGACGGCACCGAGCTGCTGTCCGCCGACCCCGACCACGTGCGCAAGCTGCGGGGCCGGCAGATGTCGATGATCTTCCAGGACCCGCTCTCCGCGCTGCACCCGTACTACACGATCGGCGCGCAGATCGTGGAGGCGTACCGGATCCACCACGACGTCGACAAGAAGACCGCCAAGCGCCGCGCGGTCGAGATGCTCGACCGGGTTGGCATCCCGCAGCCGGACAAGCGGGTGGACAGCTACCCGCACGAGTTCTCCGGCGGTATGCGCCAGCGCGCGATGATCGCGATGTCGCTGGTCAACAACCCCGAGCTGCTGATCGCGGACGAGCCGACGACCGCCCTGGACGTGACCGTCCAGGCGCAGATCCTCGACCTCATCCGGGACCTGCAGAAGGAGTTCGGCTCCGCGGTCATCGTCATCACCCACGACCTGGGCGTCGTCGCCGAACTGGCCGACGACATCCTGGTGATGTACGGCGGCCGCTGCGTCGAGCGGGGACCGGCCGAGGACGTGTTCTACGAGCCCCGACACCCCTACACCTGGGGCCTGCTCGGCTCGATGCCGCGGCTCGACCGTGAGCAGCAGGACCGCCTGATCCCGGTCAAGGGCTCCCCGCCCTCGCTGATCAACATCCCGTCCGGCTGCGCCTTCAACCCGCGCTGCCCGTACGCGGACCTCCCGAAGGACAACGTCACCCGCACCGTCCGCCCCGAGCTGGCCGAGGTCGGCACCCGGCACTGGGCCGCCTGCCACCTGGGCAAGGAACAGCGGGAGCGTATCTGGACCGAAGAGATTGCGCCGAAGCTGTGAGTGACGACGAGAAAGCGGTGACGATTCCCGCGCAGGCCGACGAGCCGCAGTTGCAGGGCGGGACCCTCACCAAGAAGCCCGCCTCCGGCGAGGTCCTGCTGAAGGTGACCGGGCTGCAGAAGCACTTCCCGATCAAGAAGGGTCTGCTGCAGCGGCAGGTCGGCGCCGTGCACGCGGTCGACGGCCTCGACTTCGAGGTCAGGTCCGGCGAGACGCTGGGCGTCGTCGGCGAGTCGGGCTGCGGCAAGTCGACGATGGGCCGGCTGATCACCCGGCTGCTGGAGCCGACCGGCGGAAAGATCGAGTTCGAGGGCAGGGACATCACGCACCTCGGGGTGGGCGGCATGCGCCCGCTGCGCCGCAATGTGCAGATGATCTTCCAGGACCCGTACTCGTCGCTGAACCCGCGTCACACCATCGGCACGATCGTCGGCGCTCCCTTCAAGCTCCAGGGTGTCGAGCCCGAGGGCGGGATCAAGAAGGAAGTGCAGCGGCTGCTGGAGGTGGTCGGACTCAACCCCGAGCACTACAACCGCTATCCGCACGAGTTCTCCGGCGGTCAGCGCCAGCGCATCGGCATCGCCCGCGCGCTCGCCCTGAACCCGAAGCTGGTCGTGGCGGACGAGCCGGTCTCCGCGCTCGACGTGTCGATCCAGGCGCAGGTGGTGAACCTGCTGGACGACCTTCAGCAGGAGCTCGGCCTCACGTACGTGATCATCGCGCACGACCTCTCGGTGGTCCGGCACGTCTCGGACCGGATCGCGGTCATGTACCTCGGCAAGATCGTCGAGCTGGCCGACCGTGAGCTGCTGTACAAGGCGCCGATGCACCCGTACACCAAGGCGCTGATGTCGGCGGTGCCGATCCCGGACCCGCGGCGGAAGAACGCGAAGAGCGACCGCATCCTGCTCCAGGGCGATGTGCCCTCGCCGATCTCGCCGCCGAGCGGCTGCCGGTTCCACACCCGGTGCTGGAAGGCGACGCAGATCTGTACGACGACCGAGCCGCCGCTCCTTCAGCTGAAGCCCGGCCAGCAGGTGGCCTGCCACCACCCGGAGAACTTCGCGGACCAGGCTCCGCAGGACACGGTCCTGCTGACGGTCGCGAAGGAGGCCGAGAAGCTGCTCGGCGAGACGGCGCTGCAGGAGTCGGCGGAGACGTCGGCGGCGGTGGCGGCGACGCTTTCGGAAGTGGCCGCCGAGTCTGTCGCGGGCGCCGCGGAGCCGGTGTCGGACGCTGCTGAACCGGTCGCGGAATCCGCCGAGCCCGCTGCGGAATCCGCCGATCCGGAGACCGACGGAGCGAAGTAAAGGGAATTCGAGCACGGGGAATGCCCCGGCGACCGAAAAGGTCGCCGGGGCATTTCCATGTTCTGGCGGGGTTTTACCGCGTTCCGCTAATTCACGACTTGGTTTCCCAGTAGTACCAGCCGACGGAGTTCACCGGAAGCTTCGCGGTCCCCGTGGCCAGCACCGTGGTGCTGCAGTTCGGGTTCGTCTTGTTCGACTCCCAGCCGACCTTGAAGCCGTAGGAGCCGTACTGCATGTTGCCGAACTTGTGGGCGCTGATGTTGTGCGTGTACGTGTGCCCGGTGGTGACCGCCACGGACTTGGTCACGGACCCGCCCACGGTCGCCTTGGCCGAGGCGAACAGGTAACTCGCGCTCACCTCGAGGGAGGTGGAGAGGCTGTAGGAGATGGTGGAGGCCTTGGTGACGTGGACCGACATGGTTCCGCCCGGCCCGTCGTGGTAGTACTGGCCCTTCGCCGGCAGCCGGTAGTGCGAGTGGGAGGTGATGAGGACCCCGTAGGTGATGGGGCAGGACCTCTTCGGCGTGACGGTCGCGGAGGCCGGCGCAGCGCCGGCGATGACCGGCAGGGTGCCGGCCAGAACAAGTGTGGCGAGCTTTGTTCCGGTGCGCATGAATTCCCCCTGTGAGTTTTTCCGAAAACCTCAAGCGCGGCTGAGCCTAGGGAAGTTGACGGAGGCAGGTCAATCGATAAAGGGAGCGTTGAGGAAGAATTGAGGTTGCCGTTTTGTGCAGTGAAATCTCTGGCAAAGATGTCGAAAAAAGCCGTCGGCCGTGATGGTCAACCACCCTGTCGCGCATGACGAGTTGGTAAAGCCATGTACATGACGTATAGGGCTGGGGCAGAGTCGAGCGTGTCCGACTGATCGGAAACGCACCCGAAGGGACGGCTCATGGCACTCTCCCGTTCGGCACGTTTAGGAGCCCTCGCGACCGCGGCGGCCTCTCTTCTCGTCATCTCCGCCTCCTCCGCCCCCACCCCGGGCGCCGACGGCATCGGTGACAGCTACTTCCCGCAACTCGGCAACGGCGGCTTCGACGCCCGGCACTACGCCCTCGACGTGGCCTACAACCCCGACACCGACCGCCTCGACGGCCGTACGACCCTCACCGCCCGTGCCACCCAGAACCTCTCCTCCTTGGACCTGGACCTGCAGAAGTTGGAGGTCACCAAGGTCGAAGTGAACGGCAGACGGGCCGAGTTCACCCGCACCGGCGACGAACTGCGCATCACGCCGAGGGACTTCCTCCGCAAGGGCAAGGACTTCACGGTCGCCGTCACCTACGGCGGTGTGCCCGAACCCCTCAACGGTCCCATCGTGTTCGGCTCCGACTACGGCTGGATGAAGACCGCCGACGGAGTCTTCGTCGCCTGCGAACCCAACGCCGCCTCGACCTGGTTCCCGTCCAGCGACCACCCGTCCGACAAGGCCACCTACGACGTCCGTATCAAGGCCCCCAAGGGCCTCACCGGAGTCTCCAACGGCCGCCTCGTCTCGACGTACGACAAGGGCGGCTCGACGTACACCCACTGGCGCGAGAGCAAGCCGATGGCGACCTACCTCGCCACCGCCACCATCGGGAAGTTCGACGTGAAGACGGGGACGACCCCCGGCGGCACCCCGATCTACGTCGCCATCGACCCGGTCCTCGCCAACAGCAACAGCGTCGACGTGTACGCCGTGACGGCCGCCGCGACCGACTACTGGTCGCAGGTCTTCGGGCCGTACCCCTTCGAGGAGACGGGCGCGATCGTCGACGACATGCCGGAGGCGGGGTTCTCGCTGGAGGTGCAGTCCAAGCCCGCCTACTCGGCCGTGCGCAGCGAGTCGACGATCGTGCACGAGCTGGCCCACCAGTGGTTCGGCGACTCCGTGTCGGTCGCGCACTGGAAGGACATCTGGCTCAACGAGGGCTTCGCGACCTACGCCCAGTGGCTGTGGGCCGAGCACCGGGGCACCCGCACCGCCCACGACTCGTTCCTGGCCGGCTACAACTCCCGCCCCGCGGACAGCGCCTTCTGGCAGACCGTCGTGGCGGACCCGCAGCGCGACACGATGTTTGCCTCCGCCGTCTACCAGCGCGGCGCGATGACCCTCCAGATGCTCCGCGAACGCATCGGCGACACCGCGTTCTTCAAGCTCCTCCCGACCTGGGCGAAGCTGCACCGCTACGGCAACGCGAGCACCGGGCAGTTCATCGCGCTCGCCGAGAAGATCTCCGGGCAGAACCTCGACGACCTGTTCCAGACCTGGCTCCACACGACGGGCAAGCCCGCGCTGTGACGACCCACGAGTAACAATGTGGGGTGCTTCAGCAACTGTTCAGCCCCTCCGTCCAGCACACGCTCGACCTCGTCGGCATCTTCGTGTTCGCCATCTCAGGCGCGCTGCTGGCCGTCCGCAAGAACTTCGACGTGTTCGGCATCGCCGTGCTCGCCGAGGTCACCGCGCTGGGCGGAGGGCTGTTCCGGGACCTCATGATCGGGGCGGTGCCCCCGGCCGCCTTCACGGACCTGGGGTACTTCATCACCCCGCTCTTCGCCGCGCTCCTCGTCTTCTTCCTCCATCCGCACGTGGAGCGCATCCAGGCCGGCGTCAACGTCTTCGACGCGGCAGGACTCGGCCTGTTCTGCGTCTCGGGCACGGTGAAGGCGTACGACTACGGGCTCAGCCTCACCTCCTCCGCCGCCCTCGGTCTCGCCACCGCCGTCGGCGGCGGTGTGCTGCGCGACGTCCTCGCCAACGAGACCCCGTCCCTGCTCCGCTGGGACCGCGACCTGTACGCGGTCCCGGCGATCGTCGGCGCCACCATCTCCGTGCTCTGCATCCACTACGACGCGCTGAGCCCGCTCACCAGTGGGCTCGCGATCGTCACCGCTTTCGTGTTGCGCCTGCTCGCGATGCGGTTCCACTGGCGAGCTCCGCGTGCGTGGAACCGCCGGTCGAATGCCCGAGAGGATCCGACCCCTTCGTGATCCTGGGGTGGTTCTGGCCCAGCTCCAGGGTCAGCCAGCGGAACACCGTCTTCACCTGGGGCCGCCACAGCGCCATGGTGTGCCCGCCGTCGCTGCGCGGCAGGAACACCACGTGCACGCTCGTCGGCGCCTTCGCGATCTGTTCGAGGGCCACGCCCGCCTGGTAGCCGTCGCCGGACTCGCCGGACAGGTACAGCGCGATCGGCGGCGGCGTGGCCGCCTTCCTGAGCAGCAGGTAGGGGTTGTTCGCCTCCCGCAGGGCCACGCTCTGCGCGGCCAGCGAGTTGCGTTCGCCGATCGGGTCGTTGTAGCCGGACATGCTCACCGCGGCCTGATAGCGGTCGGGGTGGGCGACGGCGAGCTTGACCGCGCAGTGCGCGCCGGCCGAGTAACCGGCGACCCCCCAGCCCTTGGGCGCGGGCTGGGCGCGGAAGTTGTCCGTGACCATCTTCGGCACGTCGACGCTGAGCCAGGTGTCGGCGTTGACCGTGCCTGGGATGTTGGCGCACCCGGTGTCCACACCGGCCAGCAGGTTGTAGCGCGGCGCGACCAGGATGAAGGGCGCGATCCGTCCGCTCTTCATCAGCGGCTCCAGCTGCTGGGTCACGTGCATCGACCCGAACCAGGCCTTGGCGGAGCCGGGCCAGCCCGGCAGCAGTTCCACGACGGGGAACTTCTTGTGGCGGTAGGCCGCTTCTTTGTACTGGGGCGGGGTCCAGACGTAGACCTCGGCGTTCACGCCCGACACCCGGCCCTTGAGCTGGGTGACCTCCACCTGGCCGGCGGAACGCATGCCGGGACCGTTGGCGGGGGAGAAGGCCTGTTTGACCTTGGGCAACCGGTTCAGCGAGATGTTGCCGGTGCCGTTCTTGCCGAGGTCGGCGGCCTGCTGGACGTGGTTGCCGGTGCCGAGGAGGTCGGCCCAGTTGTCGTAGAGGTTGTTCTGGTTGTTGACCATGACGAAGACCAGGGTGACGGCCGTGGCCTGCGCGAACAGCAGCATCAGGGCCCGGCCCGCCACGCGTACGGCCCTGGGGCCGCGGATCCGCGACCACAGCACGAGCGGCAGTATGAGGGCGACGATCGTCAGCGCGACGGCGGTGTAGAGGAACGGAGTCCCGGTGAGGCTCATGTCCCCAAAGAGGGGGATCGCGGGCCGTGGGTCACGGACGAGTGCGGACACTTACCAAGAAATTGCCGGGCACTCACCCGAGTGGCCGGTGTTTTCATATGCCCGCAACAACAAAGCTACCGCTTAGTAATCGACTGTTGTACGGTTCATCCATGCGAGAAGCAGCATCCGCACCGACGGCCACGCGGGCCACGATCGGTGACAGCGAATTCGACCGCGACACGGCGGTCACCCGTCGCGCCCCGGGCGTCTACGACATCGACCTCTCGGCCGGCTGGACCATCATCAACGCCGTCAACGGCGGCTATCTCCTCGCCGTCCTCGGCCGCGCCCTCGCGGACGCCCTGCCGCACAGCGACCCGTTCACCATCTCCGCGCACTACCTGACCGCGTCCCAGCCGGGCCCGGCGGTCGTCCGCACGGACGTGGTCCGCACCGGCCGCACCCTCTCCACCGGCCAGGCCTCCCTCTTCCAGTACGACGACCAGGGCCGCGAGGTGGAACGCATCCGCGTCCTCGCCTCCTACGGCGACCTGGACGCGCTCCCCGGCGACGTCCGCACCACGGCGAAGCCGCCCGCGTTCCCGCCCATGGACCAGTGCTTCGGCCCCGAGGACGGACCGGCCCCCGTCGACGGCAGCTCGGCCATCACCGACCGCCTGATGCTCAAGCTGGACCCGTCCACCCTCGGCTGGGCCCTGGGCGCCCCCTCCGGCAAGGGTGAGATGCGCTCCTGGTTCGGCCTCGCCGACGGCCGCGACGCGGACCCCCTCTCCCTCCTCCTCGCGGTGGACGCGCTGCCCCCGACCGCCTTCGAGATCGGCCTCAAGGGCTGGGTCCCCACGGTCGAGCTCACCGTCCACGTCCGCTCCCGCCCGGCCCCGGGCCCCCTCCGCGTCTCGATCACCACCCGCAACCTGGCCGGCGGCTTCCTGGAGGAGGACGCCGAGGTCTGGGACAGCGCTGACCGACTGGTCGCCCAGTCGCGGCAGTTGGCGCGGGCGAGGCTGAGCTGAGCCGAGGGGCTCGCGTCCGCGCCGGACTCAGCCGACCGGCTTTCGGCCCAGCCAGGCCGCCAACTGCCCGTAGGCGTCCGCCTCTTCGGGTACCGGCTGTGCCGACTCGAAGGGGGTGTCCGCGTCCCGCTGCTCGTCCGGCAGGACCCGGCGGGCGACGGCCAGTGCGAACTCGGCCAGTTCCGGGTCGAGTCGGAGAGGATGGCCCAGGGCCTCGGAGAGGTCCCAGGTGTGGGTGACGTTCTCCATGAGGTAGCCGGAGAGGGCCGCGCGGCCCGGTGCCTCGCCCCACGGGACGCGCACCGGCGCGTCCAGCCGGGCGTCGTCCGCCCAGGCGTTGAGGACGCGGACGCGGGCCTCGTCGTACGCGGCCGGCCAGCCCTCGTCGGCAACTCCGTCCACGAAGGGGTGCACGGCCATGCCGTCGCCGCCCTCGCCGACCGTCGCGATCCGCAGTGTGCCGCCGACGAGATGACTCAGCAGGGTCCGTACGTCGAACTCCGCGCACGGGGTCGGACCTGCCAGCTGCTCCGGTCGTACCGTCCTGATCAGCGCGGCGGCCTGTTCGGTGGCGCGGGTGTAGAAGGGGCGCGGGTCTGTGGTGTTCGTGTTCATGGCGCCGATGCTGGACCCATAACCTGACAGATTCCGTCAACATTTGCGCGGGCTTTCCGGGCAGCGGATCCTGGGGGAGTGAAGGCCGACCGACTCCTCTCGATCCTGTTGCTCCTGCAGACCCGGGGCCGGGTCCCCGCGCACGAACTCGCCGACCGGCTGGAGGTGTCGGTGCGCACCATCTACCGGGACGTCGAGGCGCTGTCCGCCTCCGGGGTGCCGGTGTACGCGGAGCGCGGCCGGCACGGCGGCATCGAGCTGCTCGCCGGGTTCCGTACGGATGTCACGGGACTGACCGCCGACGAGTCACGCGCCCTGTTCATCCTGGCCGCGCAGGGTGCCCACGCGGCGCTCGGCCTCGACGCCGCGCTCGGTTCCGCGCTGCGCAAGGTGATGGCCGCGCTGCCGGCGCCGTACCGCCCGGCCGCAGAGGTGACCTCCCGGCGCATCCTTGTCGACGCCACCCGCTGGAAGGGCGGGCCCCAACCCGCCGTGGATCTGGACGTGTTGCAGGACGCGGTCTTCGCCGACCGGCGGCTGCGGCTGCGCTACCGGCACAGCGGCGCGAAGGAACCGAGCAACTACACCGTCGACCCCTACGGCCTGGTCTCCAAGGCGGGCGTCTGGTACCTGGTCGCCGACCGCCGTGCGCGACCCCGCCTCTTCCGCGCCGACCGCGTGCACTCGGCCACCCTGCTGCCCGACCCGGTGAAGCGCCGCCCGGGCGTCGAACTCGCCGACGCCTGGAAGGAGTTGCGCCGCCAGGTGGAGGAACGCCCCGGCGGACTCGACGTCACCGTCCGGGTCCGCCGCTCCCGCCTCGACATGTTCCTGCGCCTCAACGCCTCCTCGCTGGCCGAACTCCCCGACGACGAGGGGGAGAACGAGTGGGTGACGGTCCGGCTGTCCTACGGGTTCGTCCGCGAGGCGCGCCAACTGCTCCAGTTCGCCGACGCGTTGGAGGTCGTATCGCCCCCCGAGGCACGCGCGGAAGTGGCCGCGGCGGCTGCTTCTGTCACGGAGCTGTACCAGCGAGTAGGCGAGGGCCGATCGTGAAGTCGCAGGTCGGGGCGTCTACTTGAGCTGCCCTTTACCTCGCGCACAGGGTGAGGACAGGGTGCCGACAAGGAAGCCCTAAGCGGCGTTGATTGAGTTCCCGCGACAAGGCATCCTCATCGTTTTTGGAGCTGTTTCTCATGAAGCGTGCGCGTCTCATCCCCGCAGTGGCCCTGCTGGCGCTCTCGCCCCTGGCCCTGGCGGCCTGCGGCTCGAGCGACTCCTCGTCGTCCTCCGGCAGCGGCAACTCCGGCTCCACACAGTCCTGTTCGGCACCGACCGGCAACGCCACGGCGCGGCCCAGCGGCGCTCCCTCCGGCGCGCCCACGGGCGCCGCGGCCTCCGGCCGGCCGACGGGCATGCCGACCGGCAACGCCTCCGGGATGCCGTCCGGCGGTCCCGGTGGCGGCGGCCAGGGCGGTGGCCCCGGCGGCGGGTGCGGTGGCGGCCCGGGCGGTGGCCAGATGAGCGGGGCCCCGCAGCAGGGCTGACCGCGGTCCGCACGACAGGGGCGGCGCACCCGTGCACCGGGAGCGCCGCCCCTGTCGTATGTCCGCGGCCGGTACCGGCTCAGCCGAGCCAGTGCCGGCGGCCGACGCTGATCAACCGCATCTGGCGGGTGGCGAGTCGGGCCACGCGCTCGCGCTCCTCGTCCGAGGTCTCCCGAGCCTCCATGAAGAGCGAGGCCGTGATGAGCATCTGGTCGACGTAGAGGTGGGCCAGCATCAGCAGGTCGGAGTCGTTCCAGCCGCTGGACTCCGGGTCCTTGGCGAGTTCGGCCTTCACCTCCTCGGCGAACCGGGCGAGTTGCTCCCGGATGGCCTCGCGCACCGGCTGGACCCCGCCGTGGCGTTCGCGCGCGAGGAAGCGGACGTGGGCCGGGTAGGTGTCCACATGGTCGGCGATCAATTGGACGGCGCGCACGATGCGTTGGTCGCTGTCCTCCGCCGTCGCCACCGTCTGCCGGATCATCGGATGCAGACTGCCGAGCGCCTCCTCGACGAGTGCCACCCCGAGGTCGGCCGTGGAACGGAAGTGCCGGTAGAAGGCGGTCGGGGCGACGCCCACGGCGCGGGTGACCTCGCGCAGGCCCAGGCTGCTCAGGCTCTGCTCCTCCAGCAGCCCCAACGCGGCGTCCAGCAACGCCTGTCGGGTCTTCTGCTTCTGAACCTGCCGGATGCCGAGGGTGTGACTCATGTCATCCAGTTAACAACTGTTCTCCGGAATTGAAAAGCCGTCGGAGACGCTAGACTCAAAGTCAGTGAACAACTGTTACTACAACCGTTCACCGAAACGTAACGAGAGTCTTCGCAAGTCGTCTCGGAGGGGGATTCATCCCATGCTGGTCCTCGTCGCAGCGCTCCTGCTGTTCGGCGTCGTGATGGGCACCGTGGCCCACGCGTCGTTCGCCTTCACCGCCGTCGCCGCCACCGTCATCGCCGTATGGCTGGGCATCTTCGCGCTCCGCGAGCGGCACGGCCGCCGGAGCCGTACGTCCGCCAACTGACCGCCCGACCATCCGCCCACCCGATCCTCGGGAGCCGAACCACCATGCAACTCACCGCACCGGCAACCAGCAGCTCCGACTTCAAGGCCACCGGCCGCCGCGACGCCGACGGCATGGCCGTCGCGTCCTTCATCCTCGGCCTCGTCGGCCTGCTCGTCCTCAACGTCTTCCTCGGACCGATCGCCATCGCCCTGGCCGGCGCGGCCCTGTGGCGCGGCACCGCCCGCCGCGGCCGGGCCCTCCTCGGCCTCGGACTCGGCATCGCCGATCTGCTGGTCCTCGTCGCCTTCATGCAGCTCGACAGCACGGTCTCCTGGAACTTCTAGCCCTGCCCGCCCCTTCGGGGTGCCCGCCGGGGACCGTAGAATCGGCGGCACCATGGCATACCTCGACCACGCCGCGACCACCCCGATGCTTCCCGAGGCAGTCGAGGCGATGACGGCCCACCTGAGCATCACGGGCAACGCCTCCTCCCTCCACGCTTCCGGCCGCCGGGCCCGCCGTACGGTCGAAGAGTCTCGGGAGACCCTCGCCGAAGCGCTCGGCGCCCGCCCCAGCGAGGTGGTCATCACCTCCGGCGGCACCGAGGCCGACAACCTCGCGGTGAAGGGCCTGTACTGGTCCCGCCGCGACGCCGACCCGGCCCGCACCCGGGTACTGGCCAGCCCCGTCGAGCACCACGCCGTCCTGGACGCCGTCCACTGGCTGGGCGAGCACGAGGGCGCCACCGTCGAGTACCTCCCGGTCGACTCCTACGGCCGTGTCCACCCCGAGGTGCTGCGCGAGGCCATCGCCCGCAACCCCGACGACGTCGCCCTGGCCACCGTGATGTGGGCCAACAACGAGATCGGTACGGTCCTGCCGGTCCGCGAACTCGCGGACGTGGCCCAGGAGTTCGGCGTACCGCTGCACGCCGACGCGGTGCAGGCCTTCGGTCAGGTCCCGGTCGACTTCGCCGCCTCCGGCCTCGCCGCGATGACGGTCTCCGGCCACAAGATCGGCGGCCCCTACGGCATCGGCGCGCTACTGCTGGGCCGCGAGTACACCCCCGTACCGGTGCTGCACGGCGGCGGCCAGGAACGCCATGTCCGCTCCGGCACCCTCGACGTCCCCGCGATCGCCTCCTTCGCGGTCGCCGGCCGCCTCGCCGCCGAACAGCGCGAGTGGTTCGCCCGCGAGATCGGCGCCCTCCGCGACAACCTCGTCACTTCCGTCCGTACGGCGGTCCCGGACGCGATCCTCGGCGGGGACCCGGTGAACCGGCTGCCGGCCAACGCCCACTTCACGTTCCCCGGCTGCGAGGGCGACTCGCTGCTGTTGCTGCTGGACGCCCAGGGCATCGAGTGCTCCACCGGCTCGGCCTGCACGGCGGGCGTCGCCCAGCCCAGCCATGTCCTGCTCGCCACCGGCACCGACCCGGACCTGGCCCGCGGCACCCTGCGCTTCTCCCTCGGCCACACCTCCACGGAGGCCGACGTGGAGGCCGTCGCGAAGGCGATCGCTCCGGCGGTGGAACGGGCCCGGGCCGCCGGGCTGACCTGACCTGGACCGATCTGACCGGACACGCGGAGAACCGGGGAGAGTCCGCCGACTCTCCCCGGTCCGAAGTGCCTGGCGTCCACGGGGGAGGCTGACGCCGGGCACCGGGGGATCGTGCTCCCCGGAACCAATCTCCCTGACGGCCGCCGTCTAACTGTCCGTCACCATGAGGCCGGCCATCATGCCTTCGTCCTCGTGTTGGAGGAGATGGCAGTGGAGCATGTACATGTACGTGTCGTCGCTGAAGTCGGTGAACTCCATGGCGATCTGGATCGAGCCACCACCGACCACTTCGTATGTGTCGTACCAGCCCAGTTCGACACCGGTCGGGGTGTCACCGTTGATGGCTATGAGCTGATACGGAACATCGTGCAGATGGAACGAGTGTTCCAACTGAGTGCTGTTCTTGATCGTCCAGATCTCCTTGGACCCCAGCGTGGTGCTGATCATCGCCATGGACGACATGCTGGTGCCGGCCGAGCCGTTGATCAGCATCGTCGTGCCGCTCTGGCCGAGCGTGATGGTGCGGGCGGTGAAGTCGCTGGTGTCGTACCGCTCGATGGTGTTGAGCGTGGACGGCAGGTCGTCCGGGGTGTCGGAGCCGCTGGCGGTGATCGCGAGGACGTCGTAGGTGCCGCTGCCGCCGCGGACCCAGCCGGTGGTGACGACGGCCTGGAGCGTGGCGTCCGCGGACAGGTCCATCACGAACTCGGCGCGGGCGCCCGCCACCAGCCGGATGGACGTCACGTCGGCCGCCTCGGCGAGGTAGCCCTGATCGGTGGCGATCTGGGTCAGCGTGCCGCCGTCGCTGCGCTGGATGGTGATGATGTCCGACGGTGAGGCGTTGAGCGCCCGGAACCGGGTGCGGGTCTTGGTGGCGGTGAAGCCGAGCGTCGTGGAGTCGACGTTCGTGCCGTTCAGCAGGACCGGGTAGCTGAGTCCGCTGCTCAGGTAGCCGGTCAGGTCGTACTTGATGTCGCCGGCGCTGTCGACGGCCAGGCACTGGAAGATCAGCGGGATGTCGTCGACGCCGTAGTCGCTGGGCAGGTCGGACGAGGTGGTCGAGTCGTCCTCGACGATGATCATGCCGGCCAGCCCGTGCACCGCCTGCTCGGCCGTGGTGCCCAGCGCGTGCGGGTGGTACCAGAGGGTCTTCGCGTCGTCCTTGACCGTGAAGGTGGGGGACCAGGTCGTGCCGTCGGAGAAGGCGACCTGGGGACCGCCGTCCATCTTGGCCGGGACGTGTGCGCCGTGGAAGTGGACGGTGGTGTCCGCGCCGAGGCTGTTGGTGATGTTCAGCAGGACCGTGTCGCCGTTGGTCCACTTCATGGTGGGGCCGAGGAACGACTGGTTGTAGCCCATGGTCGAGCTGGTGACACCGCTGAGCACCTCGCTGGTGCCGGTCTTGGCCTCCAGCGTGAAGGTGGTGGTGCTGTCGGAGGTGGTGCCCTCCAGCAGGTCGGGGATGGTGAGGGTGCTGTCCGCCGCGGACGCCTTGTTCTTCGCCGCGTCGTTCAGCAGGGAGAAGGCACCACCCGCGGCGGCCACCGCCGCGATGCCGGCCCCGGCCATCCCGCCGAGGAACTTGCGCCGGTGCAGACCCTTGCCCCGGGCCGCACTGCCCTTGCTGTGTTCGCGCTTCTCGGCCGTGGACTTGCGGTGATTGCCCTTGTCGTCCCTGTTCGCTTCGGACGAGGGCTCGCTGGTGTGTGTCATGGCGCCAGAGATTTGACCTAAGGGCTGTGTAAAAACTGGGGGGTAGTTAGCAGTGGGCAGAGCAATCTGTGAAAGGTGGGCGCGCTTGCTCCCTTCGCAACTCCCCTGAAGCAGAAGGCGAGTTGGTGTACCCCAGGTCACATCCCGAGCAGGGGACGCATCGGACACGGCCGTAACTGAAACGACTCATAGCCAAAGCCGCATGTGACCCGAGTCACACCTGTGTCCGGTGTGCCCGCCTTACGAGCGCCATGTACCGGTCCCAGTCCCAGTACCGCCCGGGGTCCGTGTGATCGGTCCCCGGCACCTCCACGTGCCCGATGACGTGTTCCCGGTCGACCGGGATTCCGTAACGCCCGCATATCCCTGCCGTCAGCCGCGCGGAGGCCGCGTACATTGCGTCGGTGAACGACGAGGCCTGCTCCACGAAGCCCTCGTGCTCGATGCCGACACTGTGTTCGTTGTACTCCCGGTTGCCCGCGTGGAAGGCCACGTCCAGCTCGCGGATCATCTGCGTGATGTGCCCGTCCTTGCGCACGACGTAGTGCGCCGCCGCCCCGTGCGCGGGGTCCTGGAAGACCTTCACCGCGCTGCGGAAGCCGCCCTGGGTGACATGGACGACCACCCGGTCTATCGCGTAGTCGTCCGGCCGGTCCGCCCGCCGGTAGTTCGCCGAGGACGCCGACACCCACTGCGCGCCCCGGAAGTCCACCGCGCCCGCCACCCGCGGCTTCTCCACTCCGGGCAGCCGCCACCACAGCCGCGCCAGCTCGTCCCGCGCCAGCGCCACCGTCCCCACGGCGGCCGCGGCACCGCCGATCAGCAGCGCCCGCCGGCCCGTGGACCCTCGCGGCGTCTCCTTGTCCCCGCCCTGTGTCTCCCCCATGCGATCTTCAACGGATACTCGCGGGTCCCGGTTCCCGGCGACCCGTACCCTGGAAGGGTTATGACTGAGACCTCGCAGCGCCCCCGCCCCCTTCGCGTACTCGCCGCCATGTCCGGCGGCGTGGACTCCGCCGTCGCCGCCGCCCGCGCCGCCGAAGCCGGCCACGACGTGACCGGCGTCCACCTCGCGCTCTCCGCGAACCCGCAATCGTTCCGCACGGGCGCGCGTGGCTGTTGCACCATCGAGGACTCACGGGACGCCCGCCGCGCCGCCGACGTCATCGGCATCCCGTTCTATGTCTGGGACCTCGCCGACCGCTTCCGCGAGGACGTCGTCGAGGACTTCGTCGCCGAGTACGAGGCCGGCCGCACCCCGAACCCCTGCCTGCGCTGCAACGAGAAGATCAAGTTCGCCGCGCTCCTCGACAAGGCGCTCGCCCTCGGCTTCGACGCCGTCTGCACCGGCCACTACGCCCAGGTGATAGTGGGCGAGGACGGCACCCGCGAACTGCACCGCGCCTCCGACATGGCCAAGGACCAGTCCTACGTCCTCGGCGTCCTGGACGAGCGGCAGCTCGCGCACGCCCTGTTCCCGCTCGGCGACACCGTCACGACGAAGGACGAGATCCGCGCGGAGGCCGAGCGCCGCGGCCTCGCCGTCGCCAAGAAGCCCGACTCGCACGACATCTGCTTCATCGCCGACGGCGACACCCAGGGTTTCCTCGCAGGCCGCCTGGGCAAGGCCGAGGGCGACATCGTCGACGAGTCCGGCACGGTGGTCGGCTCGCACGAGGGCGCGTACGGCTTCACCATCGGCCAGCGCAAGGGCCTGCGCATCGGCACCCCGGCCGCCGACGGCAAGCCGCGCTACGTCCTGGACATCTCCCCGGTCGACAACACGGTGACGGTCGGCCCGGCCGCCTCCCTCGACGTCAGCGGCCTCACGGCCGTCAAGCCGCGCTGGTGCGGCACGGCGCCCTCCGGCCCCGGCACCTACACCGCCCAGCTCCGCGCCCACGGCGGCGAGACCGAGGTCACCGCCGAACTCGTCGACGGCACCCTGGAGGTGACGTTCACCGAGCCGGTACGCGGTGTGGCCCCCGGGCAGGCGATCGTGCTGTACGACGACACGCGCGTGGTGGGATCGGCGACGATCGCGACGACCACGCGCGCGGCGACGGCGATGGCGTGACCCTCCAGGTCACCGCGTGAAGAACTCCGTGAGCAGCGGCGCCAGGGCGGTCGGGTCCGCCATGTGGGTCTGACCGTCCAGGGTGCGATACGTCCCGTCCGGCGCCCCGTCCGCCGCCGCCCGCGCGGCCTGCCGCATCCACTCGGGGCTCGCGCCGCCCGCGATCGTCAGCACCGGGACGGACAGCGACGCCAGCCGCTCCGCCGGGACCAGACCGTCGCCCATGGCCGCGTCGTCGTAGGCGAGGGTCGGGGCGATGGCCTCCATGCCGGGCCACATGGGGGAGCGGCGGGCGCCCGCGATCATCTCCGGGGGAGCGCCGGTGAGGGCCATGAACAGCTCGACGGCGTCGCCGTGGCGGCCCTCCGCGAGCAGTTCCGTCAGCCGCCCGGTGTACTCGGCGCGCTCCTTGGCACCGGCCGGGTCGAGGGCGAACGGCGGCTCGTAGAGGGCGACTTGGGTGACGGGCAGGCCGCTCGCCGCCGCGTGCAGGACGAGCGCGCCGCCCGACGAGTGGCCGTAGAGGGCCGCGCTGCCGCCCACGGCGTCGATCAGTGCCGCGAGGTCCTCGACCTCCCGGGCCACGGCGAAGGGCGCCGTGTCGCCGCTGGAGCCCCGGCCCCGGCGGTCGTACGGGACCGCCCCGAACCGGTGCGCGAGCTGTGCGGCGAGCGGCAGCAGGCCGTCGCCCGTCGTCATCGCGCCACCGACCAGCACGACGGGCGGACCCGCACCGATGCGTTCGTACGCGATGGCGGTGCCGTCGCGCGAAACAGTCTTCTTGTCCATGCCCTGGAGACTGCCGCAGGGCCGCGGACTAATCGGTCACAACACTTCTGCTCACAACAGCTCTACTGCGTAGAAGCAGAGGTGGTCCTTGATCTGCGCCACGTCGGGCTTGGGGTCGGGGTACGCCCACACCAGGTCGGTCGCGTCCGGCAGGGACCAGTAGGACGCGTCGCCCTTGAAGGGGCAGTGGGTGTGGGTCCCGGAGGGGGTCAGGAGGTCGAGGCGTACGTCCTCCGGAGGGAGGTAGTAGCGCACGGGACAGCCGGTCTCCTTCAGGACGAGGGGCCGGTCGCTCTCCGCCAGCACCTGGTCGCCGTGGACGACGCGTACCCGCCGGTCGCCCTGCTCGATCGTGATCGTGTGTCCGTCAGCCATACCGGAAAAGCACTCGCGGGCCCCCGGTTCTTCCCGCGTACGGTGACGGATATGAAGATCTGTGTCTTTCTCTCCGCCGCCGACCTGGACGAGCGCTACACGCGCCCCGCACGGGAGTTCGCGGAACTGCTCGGCAAGGGCGGTCACACGCTTGTGTGGGGCGGTTCCGACGTCGGGCTCATGAAGGTGGTCGCCGACGGTGTGCAGGAGGCCGGCGGGCGCATGGTGGGCGTCTCGGTGACCTTCCTGGCCGCGAAGACCCGCGCGGGTGCCGACGAGATGGTGATCGCGGCGGACCTCGCCGAACGCAAGAAGCTGCTCCTGGAGAAGGCCGGCGCAGTGGTGATCATGGTGGGCGGCACCGGGACGCTGGACGAGGCCACCGAGATCCTGGAGCTGAAGAAGCACGGTCACACCGACAAGCCGGTGGTGCTGCTCAACACGGCGGGCTTCTACGACGGCCTGAAGACCCAGTTCCAGCGCATGGAGGACGAAGGGTTCCTGCCTGTCCCGCTCACCGACCTGGTGTTCTTCGCGGAGGAGCCGGTGGGGGCGCTGGCCTACCTGGAGGAGTCTTTCGGTACCCGCTGATGCGAGCATGACGGGCATGGCTACACATGTGATCACCGGGGCCGGTTCCGGCATCGGCGCGGCCGTCGCGCGCCGCCTGCACGCGCGCGGGGACGACCTCGTGCTCCACGCGCGCGACGCGGGCCGCGCGAAGGAACTGGCGGCGGAGTACCCCGGGGCGAGCACCCTGGTGGGCGACCTCGCGGACCCGGACCGGCTCAGCTGGGCGTTCTCCCACCAGAGCCTTCCCGACCGGGTGGACACGCTCCTGCACATCGCCGGGGTGGTCGACCTCGGCCCGGTGGGCGACCTGACCCCGAAGACCTGGCACCACCAGCTCAACGTCAACCTCGTCGCTCCCGCCGAACTGACCCGCCACTTCCTGCCCCAACTCCGCGCGGCCCGCGGCCACGTGCTCTTCGTCAACTCCGGCGCGGGCCTGCGGGCGAGCGCCGACTGGTCCGCGTACGCCGCCTCCAAACACGGCCTGAAGGCCCTGGCGGACTCCCTGCGCCACGAGGAACACCCCAACGGCGTCCGCGTCACCTCCGTCTACCCCGGCCGCACCGCCAGCCCCATGCAGGCCAAGGTCCACCAGCAGGAGGGCAAGGAGTACGACCCCGCCCAGTGGATCGACCCCGAGTCGGTCGCGACGACGATCCTCATGGCCATCGACCTGCCTGCGGACGCGGAGGTCAACGACCTGACGGTGCGGCCGGGACGGTGAACGGGCCGGAGCGGCGGGGCGGGGCGAGCGGCGCGGAGATCCTGCGCCGGCTCGAAGAGGTCTGGGGCGCACGGAGGCCGCGGTCGTCCTCGAAGGCGGAGACAACGGCGGACCGCTCGCCGAACGCGGGCTCATGGGTGAGGTGTTCGACGCCGAGGAGCTTACGGAGCTGCGCGCTCTCGTCACCACCGGGACCTTCGCGGACGACATCTGCCGCTGCCACGGCAGCGTGACCATCGCCCTGCTCGACGCCGAGGGCGAGTTCATCGGGAGCGGCAGCGTGCACGGCAGGACGGACGTCTCCTGGGAGTGCGATCGGTTCCGGAACAACCTGGAGGTGGCGGATCCGGAACGGCTGGTCGCGTTTCTGACACGGCTCGGGGTCTGGCGGGCGTAGCCCCCAGGGGCGTCACCCCTGCCCGAGGGTTCCGTAGGCTGCCCGGGTGAGCAACAACAGCCAGTTCAGCTTCGGTCCCGCCACCGGCATCGGATCCCTCCCCGGCACCGACGCCCGGGAGGCCGCGAAGACCGCGACGGGGGCCTTCGAGGACTTCCCGTTCCTGCCCGAGCTGCCCGCGCGGGGACCCGGTGCGGACATGATCGGGCGGACCGCCGGGCTGCTCGTCGAGGTGTACGCGCGCGTGGAGCCCAGCGGTTGGCGGATCGGGGACCGGCCGGGGCGGGACACCAAGCGGGCGTGGGCGTGGCTGGGGGAGGACCTCGACGCGTTCGAGGAGTTCACGCAGGGGTACGAGGGGCCGATCAAGATGCAGGCCGTGGGGCCCTGGACCCTCGCCGCCGGCCTGGAGTTGAGGAACGGCGAGGCCGTGCTCTCCGACCCCGGCGCCTGCCGCGACCTCGCGGGCTCGCTCGCCGAGGGCCTGCGCAACCACCTCGCCGACGTCCAGCGCCGTGTCCCGGGCGCCCAGATCGTGCTGCAGCTCGACGAGCCGTCCCTGATCGGCGTACTGCGCGGACACGTCAGGTCCGCCAGCGGCTACCGCACCTATCGCGCCGTCGACCGCCAACTCGTCGAGAGCACGCTCCGCGAGGTGGTCGGGGTGCACGCGAACGGCCCGGTCGTCGTCCACTCCTGCGCACCGGACGTCCCCTTCGCCCTGCTGCGCCGCGCGGGTGCGGCCGGGGTCTCCTTCGACTTCTCCCTCCTCACCGAGCGTGACGACGACGTGATCGGTGAGGCGGTCGAGGCCGGCACCCGGCTGTTCGCCGGTGTCGTGCCGGGCACGGACACCGCATTGTCAGACCCTGCCGGTAGCGTCATGGGTGTCAGGACGCTGTGGCGCAGGCTGGGGCTGCGACCGGGACTGCTCGCGGAGGCGGTCACCATCACCCCGGCGTGCGGACTCGCGGGGGCTACCCCCGAGTACGCGCGCCATGCGCTCGCCCATTGCGTCCGGGCGGCGAGATCCCTCGCGGACAACCCTGAGTGACGGAAGGACAACACGGTGGCCGGCGACAGGCAAGCGGAGACGGCGGTGCCCGCAGAGGCACGGGAGAAGCACGCGCAGCTCGCTGAGCAGATCGAGGAGCACCGCTTCCGCTACTACGTGAACGACGCTCCGGTCGTCAGCGACGCGGAGTTCGACAAACTCCTGCGGTCCCTTGAGGCGTTGGAGGAGGAGTACCCGGAGCTGCGGACGCCGGACTCGCCGACGCAGAAGGTCGCGGGGGCGTACGAGACGGAGTTCACGTCCGTAGTCCACCCCTCGCGCATGCTCTCCCTGGACAACGCCTTCGAGGACCTCGAACTGGCGGCC
This sequence comes from Streptomyces sp. NPDC050549, assembly GCF_040655035.1. NCBI lineage: Bacteria > Bacillati > Actinomycetota > Actinomycetes > Kitasatosporales > Streptomycetaceae > Streptomyces > Streptomyces sp. NPDC050549. Next base: position 310,458 of record NZ_JBFAJD010000005.1, on the reverse strand, counting down.
TGGGCCGAGCGCGTCCACAAGGACGTCGGTGCCTCCGACCACCACTTCCTGTGCGAGCTGAAGGTCGACGGTCTCGCCGTCAACCTGACGTATGAGCAGGGCCGCCTCACGCGCGCGGCGACCCGTGGTGACGGCCGTACGGGCGAGGACATCACGCCCAACGTCCGGACGATCGCGGAGATCCCGGACCGGCTGACCGGCGACCGCGTGCCCGGCCTCGTGGAGATCCGCGGCGAGGTCTACTTCCCGATGGAGAAGTTCGAGGAGCTCAACGCCCGCCTGGTCGAGGCGGGAGACAAGCCCTTCGCCAACCCCCGTAACGCGGCGGCGGGTTCACTGCGCCAGAAGGACCCGCGCGTCACCGCGAGCCGCCCCCTGCACATGGTGGTGCACGGCATCGGCGCCCTGGAGGGCTTCGACCCCCTCACCCGTCTCTCCGAGGCGTACGACCTCCTCAAGACCTGGGGCCTGCCGACCTCTGCGCACAACAAGGTGGTCGACGACCTCGACGGCGTACGGGAGTTCATCCGGTACTACGGCGAGAACCGCCACTCCGTCGCACACGAGATCGACGGCGTGGTCGTCAAGTTGGACGAGATCCCGCTCCAGGGGCGGCTCGGCTCCACCTCCCGCGCCCCGCGCTGGGCGATCGCGTGGAAGTACGCGCCCGAGGAGGTCAACACCAAACTCGTCAACATCCGTGTGGGCGTGGGCCGTACGGGCCGGGTCACGCCGTACGCCCAGGTCGAGCCGGTGACGGTGGCCGGTTCGGAGGTCGAGTTCGCGACGCTGCACAACCAGGAGGTCGTCAAGGCCAAGGGCGTCCTCATCGGCGACACGGTGGTGCTGCGCAAGGCCGGTGACGTGATCCCGGAGATCCTCGGCCCGGTCGCCGATCTGCGCGACGGCAGCGAGCGGGAGTTCGTGATGCCCGCCGAGTGCCCCGAGTGCGGGACACCGCTGCGGCCGATGAAGGAGGGCGACATCGACCTCCGCTGCCCCAACGCCCGTACGTGCCCTGCCCAGTTGAGGGAGCGCCTCTTCTACCTCGCGGGCCGCAAGGCGCTGGACATCGACCACTTCGGCTATGTGTCGGCCGCCGCCCTCACCAAGCCGCTGGAGCCGGCGGAGCCGCCGCTGAAGGACGAGGGCGACCTGTTCGGCCTCACCATCGAGCAGTTGCTGCCCATCAAGGCGTACGTCCTCGACCAGGACAGCGGGCTGCCGAAGCGAGACCCGAAGACCGGCGAGGAGAAGATCGCGACGGTCTTCGCCAACCAGCAGGGCGAGCCCAAGAAGAACGCGCTCGCGATGCTGGAGACCATCGCGGCGGCCAAGGAGAGCCCGCTCGCCCGCATCCTCACCGGCCTGTCGATCCGTCATGTCGGGCCGGTCGCGGCCGAGGCGCTGGCCCGCGAGTTCCGCTCGATCGAGCGTATCGAGCAGGCCGACGAGGTGGAGTTGGCGAACACCGACGGCGTCGGCCCGATCATCGCCGCCTCGCTCAAGGAGTGGTTCGCCGAGGACTGGCACCAGGAGATCCTCCGCAAGTGGCGGGCCGCCGGGGTCCGGATGGAGGAGGAGGGGTCCGGCGAGGACGAGGGCCCGCGTCCGCTCGAAGGGCTGACCGTCGTCGTGACCGGCACACTCGAACACTTCACGCGGGACGGGGCCAAGGACGCCCTGCAGAGCCGGGGAGCGAAAGTGACCGGTTCTGTTTCGAAGAAGACGTCTTTCGTCGTTGTGGGTGACAATCCTGGTTCCAAGTACGACAAGGCGATGCAGGTCAAGGTGCCGGTTCTGAACGAGGACGGCTTCACCGTTCTGCTGGAACAGGGCCCCGAGGCAGCCGCCGAAGTCGCGCTTCCGGTCGAGGAGTAGCGAGGAGCAGCGGTTGAAGGCCACCCGATCGGCGCATACCAGATGCATACGGGTGGCCGGGTCGCATTCGGGCAACCGTCTACGACCGCTGCCCGTGGAAGCCTTCTGCGGCCTACTGTTGAGGTGTGCACCTGCCGTGCCCAGCTGCGGTTGGGGCAACCCCCTGCTCTTGGTGAGCAGGGGGAAGGGTTTTCCAAACGCGGTGCCGTTGACGGAAGTCGGGCATCGGACCGCGTGGCGTGGGCACCGCCGGCTGTGAGAGGGACGGGAATGGAACCGACCGAGAGCGCCGCCCCGGACTCACTCATGCGCCGGCTCACCGGCGCCTGGCGGGGGAGTCGTTGGGGAGCGCGCCCCGTGGAGCGTCCGGGCAGCACCCAGCCACGCGCCACCGGACAGTACTCCACACCGGACGCGCGCCACGACGCACCGCTCTCCGCCAACCACGCCTCCGCACTGCCGGACGGCGAAACCGGACGGCATCTGAACTGGCCCGCGCTGCCCACGGCGGCGGTGGCCGCGGCCGGCTTCGTCCTGGGTGCCGGCTTCTTCCGGGCGTTCACCGGCGGCCACGCGCTCTTCCCGTCCGGCACCGTCGGCTGGTCGCTGGCCGTCCTCACCGGCATCATCGTCGGCCACCTGGTCGCCCTCGGCCGTGCCCGCTGGTGGGGCGGCACCGGCTCGGGCGCCGCCCTCACCCTCGGCGTCCTGCTGCTCTACGGCTGGGTCGCCGCCGGCATGGTCAGCCTCACCGTCGTCGTCCTGGTCGGCATAGCCAGGCGCAACCGCTGGCGCCAGGGCGTGCTGCACGGCGCGGTGGACATCCTCGGCATAGCCGCCGGAGCACTCGTGCTGGGCGCGTTCGGCCGGGTGCCCTCGGTCGAGAAGCCGTGGAACCCCGACACCTGGACGGTCTACACCGCCCCCGAAGTGGTCCTGGTCGCCCTCGCCTATCTCGCCGTCACCCGCACCCTGCTCTGGTACCTGCACGCCCCGCGCCACGGCGGACTGCCCACCGTCGCCCGCACCGCCCTGCTCAGACAGGGACTGGTCGCGGTCGCCCTGCTCGGCATCGCCCCGCTGATCTGTGTGGTCGCCGTGGCCCAACCGGTCCTGCTGCCCCTCTTCTCGATCCCGCTCATAGCCCTCGACTCCACCCTCTGGATGGCCCGCGCCAGGGCCGAGGAGCAGCTGCGCGATCCACTGACCGGCCTGCCCAACCGGCAGTGGCTCCTGGAGCGCATCTGGACCGCCCTGGACGACGCCGAACGCATCGGCGCCAAGGCCGCGCTCATGCTGATCGACCTCGACCGCTTTCGATCGGTCAACGACACTCTCGGTCATCTGGCCGGTGACCGGCTGCTGTTGCAGATAGCCGACCGGCTGCGGGTGGCGCTGCCGCGCGGGGCGGAGGCCGCGCGGCTCGGCGGCGACGAGTTCGCCGTACTGCTGCCCGTCGCCGACTCCACCACGTCCGCGACCCGGGTCGCCCGCAACCTCGTCGCCGCGCTCAGCTCCCCGCTCGACCTCGACGGGCTCACCCTCGTCCTGGAGGCCAGTGCGGGCGTCGCCGTCTTCCCCGACCACGCCCTCGACGCCGAGGGGCTGCTGCGCCGGGCCGACGTCGCGATGTACCAGGCGAAGCGGGACCGTACGGGCGTGGAGGTCTACGAGTCCAAGCGGGACTCCAACACCCCCGACCGCCTCGGCCTCCTCGGTGATCTGCGCCGCGCCCTCGACGCGCACGAGGTGCAGGTCCACTACCAGCCCAAGGTCCGCTTCGACGGACAGGTCGCCGGCCTTGAGGCACTGGTGCGGTGGGTCCATCCCGAGCGCGGGAAGGTGCCGCCGGACGAGTTCATAGCGATCGCCGAGTCGTCCGGCCTGATGCCCCATCTCACCGAGTACGTGCTCGACACGGCCCTCGCCCAGGTCGCCAGATGGCGGGCCCAGGGCCTGTTCGTACCGGTCGCGGTGAACGTCTCCCCGCGCGATGTGCACACCCCCGGATTCGCGGGCTCGGTCGCCGCGCGTCTCGCGCGCCACGGCGTCCCGGCGGGATCCCTCCAGCTGGAGATAACCGAACACGTCCTCCTGGAGGACCCCCAGCGCGCCGCCGACACGCTCAACGGCCTCACCGGCCACGGCGTCAAGATGTCCCTCGACGACTTCGGCACGGGCTACTCGTCCCTCGTGCATCTACGGCGGCTGCCGGTCAGCGAGTTGAAGATCGACCGGTCGTTCGTGGCCCGGCTCGCGGTGGACAACGAGGACGCGGAGATTGTGCGCTGCACCGTTGATCTGGCGCATTCCCTGGGGTTGCTCGTCGTCGCGGAGGGGGTTGAGGACGACGAGACGTGGGAGCGGTTGCGGGATCTCGGGTGTGATGCGGTGCAGGGGTGGCTTGTCGCTGCGGCGATGCCTCCCGAGGACATGACGGCTTGGTTGCGGGCGAGGGGGTCGCGGGGTTGGCAGCGGCCGCGGGCCGCTCTTCCGGCTGCCGCCGCGGATGATCAGGGGCGGATCGGCTGACCTTCTGAGCCCTTTGAAGTGGGGGCTTCTGTTTGATCGCGGCTGCTGGACCGCTGTGGCTGGGCGCGCCCACGCGGCGGAGCCTCAAATCGATACGGCCCCGCGCCGCTTGGGTGCCCTCAGCTCGTCCCTGATGTGAAGTGGCCGGCCAGCAGCGCCGGGCGCTGCTCGTGTGCCGCTTCCGGTAGGCGGCCGCTGCGCATCAGTGTCACCAAGCCGTGCAGGCCCGCCCAGTACGTCTCCGTGAGGAGGCCGGGGTCGTCGCCCTCCGCCGCGATTGGCTCGACCGCTTGGAACAGTTCGCCGAAGGCCGCTTGCAGGGGCGCCGGTGCCTCCGGGGTCGCGAACGGCAGGTTCACCATGTGGGTGAACATCGCGTCGTAGAGCGCGGGGCGGCGGCGTCCGAACGACGTGTACGTCTCGCCCACCGCGGTCAGCGCCCCCAGCGTGTCCTTCGCCGCCAGGCGCGCCGTGCGCATCTCGGCGGTGATCTCCGCGCAGCCCTCCACCGCGACCGCCGCCATGATGGCGCCCTTGTCCTTGAAGTGGCTGTAGAGCACCGGCTGGCTGTACTCGATCTCGGCCGCCAGGCGCCGGGTCGTCACCGCGTCCCAGCCCTCCGTCTCGGCCGGTTCCCGTGCGGCCGAGACGATCAGCTGCTCCCGCTCCGCCCGTTCGCGCTCCCGGCGCGGCTGGATCGTCATGCCCGGAATTCTAGCATCGCTAGCCTTACTGTCGTCGATCTGCTAGCTTCGCTCTAGTCGCTAGCGATGCTAGAAGATGACAAGAGGAGAAGTGGCATGACCATCACCGCGTACACCCTGGCGATCGTGCTGGACCTGTTCTGTCTGTTCCTCGGCTACCGGTTCCTGTTCCAGCCCGGTCCCGCAGCCACCGGCTACGGCGTGCCGGCCGACCCGGCCGGCGACGCCCGCGCCTACCTCACGATCAAGGGCTCCAGGGACGGCACGCTCGGTCTGATCGGCCTGGCTCTGCTGGCCTTCGCCGGAGCCCATGCCGAGGCCTGGTTCATGCTCTGCGTGGCTGTCATACCGCTCGGCGACACCCTGATCGTGCTGCGCAACGGCGGCGCGAAGGCCGTGGCGTTCGGAATCCACTTCGCTACGGCTGTCGTCGTGCTCGTCAGCTCCGTACTGCTGTTTCTCGTCTGACGTGTCGCCCCCCGGCGGAGGCCGGGCGGAAACCGTTTAACGGCTGAGGGCCCTGGCCCCATAGGATTGGCCCCAAACCACACACTCTCACCCCAGAGGAACGCTGCATGCCTGGCATCACGCGCGAGGAGGTCGCCCACCTCGCCCGGCTGGCGCGTCTGGAGCTGAAGCCCGAAGAGCTCGAACACTTCGCGGGACAGCTGGACGACATCATCGGCGCGGTCGCCCGCGTCAGCGAGGTCGCCGACCAAGACGTACCGCCGACCTCCCACCCGCTGCCGCTGACGAACGTCATGCGCGCGGACGAGGTCCGTCCCTCGCTCACCCCCGAGCAGGCGCTCTCCGGCGCCCCGGCCCAGGAGCAGCAGCGTTTCAAGGTGCCGCAGATCCTGGGGGAGGACTAACCACCATGACGGACCACAGCAGCATCATCCGGCTCACCGCCGCCGAGACCGCCGCGAACATCGCGTCCGGTGTGCTCACGGCCGTGGAGGTCACCGAGGCCCACCTCGCCCGGATCGAGGAGGTCGACGCGAAGGTGCACGCCTTCCTGCACGTCGACCGCGAGGGTGCCCTCGCGCAGGCCCGGGCCGTGGACGAGAAGCGGGCCAGGGGCGAGGAGTTGGGTCCCCTCGCCGGTGTTCCGCTCGCGCTCAAGGACATCTTCACCACCGAGGGCATTCCGACGACCGTCGGTTCGAAGATCCTCGAAGGCTGGCTCCCGCCCTACGACGCGACGGTCACCAAGCGGCTGAAGGCCGCCGACGTGGTCATCCTCGGCAAGACCAACATGGACGAGTTCGCCATGGGGTCCTCCACCGAGAACAGCGCCTACGGGCCCACCGGCAACCCCTGGGACCTCACCAAGATCCCCGGCGGCTCCGGCGGCGGTTCCTCCGCCGCGCTCGCCTCCTTCCAGGCGCCGCTCGCGATCGGCACCGACACCGGCGGCTCCATCCGCCAGCCGGCCGCCGTCACCGGCACGGTCGGCGTCAAGCCGACGTACGGCGCTGTCTCCCGCTACGGCATGGTCGCCTTCTCGTCCTCCCTGGACCAGGGCGGGCCCTGCGCCCGTACGGTCCTGGACGCGGCGCTGCTGCACGAGGTCATCGCGGGGCACGACCCGCTCGACTCGACCTCGATCGACGCCCCGGTTCCGCCGGTCGTCGAGGCCGCCCGCAACGGCAGCGTGCAGGGCATGCGCGTCGGTGTCGTCAAGCAGTTCCGCGGCGAGGGCTACCAGGCCGGTGTCATCCAGCGCTTCGACGAGGCCGTCGCCGTACTGAAGGAACTCGGCGCCGAGATCGTCGAGTTGGACTGCCCGTCCTTCGACCTCGCCCTGTCGGCGTACTACTTGATCGCGCCCTCCGAGTGTTCGTCGAACCTCGCCCGCTTCGACGGCCTGCGCTACGGCCTCCGTACGGGCGACGACGGCACCCACTCGGCCGAGGAGGTCACCTCCCTCACCCGTGAGGCGGGCTTCGGCCCCGAGGTGAAGCGCCGCATCATGCTCGGCACGTACGCGCTGAGCTCCGGCTACTACGACGCGTACTACGGCAGCGCCCAGAAGGTCCGTACGCTCATCACCCGCGACTTCGAGAAGGCGTTCGAGAGCGTCGACGTGATCGTGTCGCCGACGACGCCGACCACCGCCTTCCCGATCGGCGAGCGTGCCGACGACCCGATGGCGATGTACCTCGCGGACCTGTGCACCATCCCGACCAACCTGGCGGGCAACTCGGCCATGTCGCTGCCCTGCGGTCTCGCACCGGAGGACGGCCTCCCGGTCGGGCTGCAGATCATCGCCCCGGCGCTCAAGGACGACCGGCTTTACAAGGTCGGCGCCGCCGTCGAGGCCGCCTTCGTGGAAAAGTGGGGCCACCCGCTGCTTGAGGAGGCACCGTCGCTGTGAGCAATGCACTGTCGAAGGCCAAGGGCTTCAAGAAGTCCAAGTCCGGCACGTACGTGTCGATGGCCACCACCGCGTTCGGCGCGCTGGGTGTCGCCAAGCAGATCAAGAAGGCGCGCACCGAGCACGACACGCTCCGTCTGATCGACGCCACGGTGTCCGCCGTCGCGCTCGTCACCGGCTTCGCCATCCTGTACCGCGAGCTGAAGCGGCTGGGCGACGACGACGTCCTGCTGGGCTGAGAGGGAAAGTTCACCGTGACCACCACGACCGACCTGGAGTCGTACGAGGACGCGCTGGCGTCGTACGACCCCGTCATGGGCCTTGAGGTCCATGTCGAACTCGGCACCAAGACCAAGATGTTCTGCGGCTGTTCGACCGAACTGGGTGCCGAGCCCAACTCGCAGACCTGCCCGACCTGCCTCGGCATGCCCGGCGCGCTCCCGGTCGTCAACGCGATCGGCGTCGAGTCCGCCATCAGGATCGGCCTCGCGCTGAACTGCGAGATCGCCGAATGGTGCCGCTTCGCCCGGAAGAACTACTTCTATCCGGACATGCCGAAGAACTTCCAGACCTCCCAGTACGACGAGCCGATCGCCTTCAACGGCTATCTGGACGTACAGCTGGAGGACGGCGAGACCTTCCGGGTGCAGATCGAGCGCGCCCACATGGAGGAGGACACCGGCAAGTCGCTGCACGTCGGCGGCGCGACGGGCCGTATCCACGGCGCCTCGCACTCGCTGCTCGACTACAACCGCGCCGGCATCCCGCTCATCGAGATCGTCACCAAGCCGATCGAGGGTGCGGGGGAGCGCGCTCCCGAGGTCGCCAAGGCCTACGTGGCCGAACTGCGCGAGCTGATCCGGGCCCTCGGTGTCTCCGAGGCGCGCATGGAGCAGGGGCAGATGCGCTGCGACGTGAACCTGTCGCTGCGCCCGCACGGCCGCGAGAAGTTCGGCACCCGCAGCGAGACGAAGAACGTCAACTCGCTGCGCTCCGTGGAGCGTGCCGCCCGCTACGAGATCCAGCGCCACGCCGCGGTGCTGAACTCCGGCGGCACGATCATCCAGGAGACCCGCCACTTCCACGAGGACACCGGGTCGACGACCTCGGGCCGCGTGAAGGAGGAGGCGGAGGACTACCGGTACTTCCCGGAGCCGGACCTGGTGCCGGTGGCCCCCTCGCGCGAGTGGGTCGAGGAGATCCGCGCCGGGCTGCCCGAGCAGCCGCTGGCCCGCCGCAACCGGCTGACCGAGGAGTGGGGGATCACCGCGTTCGACATGCAGTCGATCCTCAACGCCGGTGCCATCGACCCGATCGTCGCGACGATCGACGCCGGTGCCGACGCGGCCTCCGCCCGAAAGTGGTGGATGGGTGAACTGGCGCGCAGCGCCAACGAGTCGGGCAAGGCGCTCGACGAACTCCCCATCACGCCGGAGCAGGTCGCCCGGGTCACCGCGCTGGTGACCGCAGGTGAGCTGAACGACAAGCTGGCCCGCCAGGTCATCGAGGGCGTTCTCGCCGGAGAGGGCACCCCGGACGAGGTCGTCGAGAAGCGCGGTCTGAAGGTCGTCTCCGACGACGGCGCCCTCACCACCGCCGTCCAGGAGGCCATCGCCGGCAACCCGGGCATCGCCGACAAGATCCGTGGCGGCAAGGTGGCCGCGGCCGGTGCCCTGGTCGGCGCGGTCATGAAGGCCACCCGTGGCCAGGCGGACGCGGCCCGCGTCAAGGAACTGATCCTTGAGCAACTGGGCGTCAGCGAGGGCTGAGACGCCGTAGGAAATCAACATCCCCGGGGGACGCATAGGCTGAGATGCGTCCCCCGGGGACGTTCGGTGAACGGGCCCCTCCGGTTCTGCGTAGCTCCTGTGGAGAGCAACGAGATTGTGGAGGACGTCGGTTGGCCGTGCATGAGGTCTCTCAGGAGGACGCGCTACGCTCGCCCGCCATGAATGGACGCGGAGATTCCGAGACACCGGACTTCGATGATCCTGCACTGGACGCGCGGCGGGCACGCTGGACCGCGGCCCTGACCGGCGCCGTGCTGGCCCTGGCCGGCGTGGCCGCGGCAGCGCTCCGGGCCACCGGTTCCGAACCGGTGCTCGTCCCGGCCGCCTATGCCGTGGGTGCCGCGCTGTGCGCGCTCGCGTCGGTGCTCGGCTCCCGTGGCCGTACCAGACGGGCGTTGTGGCTGCTGGTCGTCGGCGCGATGGTGATGGCGCTGGGGGACCAGTTCGACTGAGGCGCGGGCCGGGGTGACAGAGTCGCCGTTACTGTCCTGTGATCTGGCTCCCACTCCTGTGAATATGCGCACGAACGTGATGAACGATCCTTCTCGGCTGCAAGAGTAGGCCGCGTATTGCTCATGCGTTCTTTGCGGGCTGTTCATCCTTCGGACGACGTTTCCCGGTCAAAGATCCACACATCACCATCCCCGGGAGCACGTTCGTGGCAGCCCTTGCCCGCTGGTGTGTTCGGCACCGCCTCGTCGCCGTCCTGTTGTGGCTCCTCGCGTTCGGCGGGGTCACCGCTGCCGCCGCCGTCGCCGGCTCGGCGTACTCGAACGACTACGAGGCCCCCGGCACCGAGTCGGGCCGCGCCGCCCAACTCCTCAAGGCGAGCTTCCCGGGCCTCGGCGGCGACAGCGACACCGTGGTCTGGCACACCTCGCCCGGCTCCGTCCGCGCCGCCGACGTCGAACAGACCATGACCGGCGCCCTGGACCGGATCGCGAGCCTCCCCGGAGTCGCCTCCGTGGCCGGCCCTTACGACGGTCAGGGCACCGGCCGGATCAGCGCCGACGGGCGGACCGCCTACGCCACCGTCACCTTCGCGCACCGGGCCGAGGACATCGACAGGTCCGAGGCGCAAGCGGTCGTCCGCGCCGCGAAGGCCGCCGCGACCGACGGGCTCCAGGTCGAGCTGGGCGGCAGCGCCGTCGGGCTCACCGAGTCGTCGAGCGGGCACACCGCCGAGATCGTCGGGGTGGCCGTCGCCGCCCTCGTGCTGTTCCTCGCCTTCGGCTCGCTCGCCGCCTCGCTGCTGCCCATCGGCACCGCCCTGGTGGGCGTCGGCACCGCCTACGCGGCGATCGTGCTGCTCGGGCACGCCATGACCGTCGCAGACTTCGCCCCCATGCTCGGCATGCTGGTCGGGCTCGGCGTCGGCATCGACTACGCCCTGTTCATCGTGACCCGGCACCGGCGCGGGCTGAAACGCGGGCTGTCCGTCGCCGAGGCCGTCACCAACGCCGTCGCCACCACCGGACGCGCGGTCGTCTTCGCGGGCGCCACGGTGTGCATCGCCCTCCTGGGGATGCTGATCCTGCGGCTCGGCTTCCTCACCGGGGTCGCCGTCGCCGCCTCGCTGACCGTGGCGCTCACCGTCGCGGCCTCCGTGACCCTTCTCCCGGCCCTGCTGTCCTTCATCGGCCCCCGGGCCCTCAGCCGCCGCGAACGGCGCCGGCTGGCCGAGCACGGGCCCCGGCCGGAGCTGCCCACCGGCCTCGCCGCCCGCTGGTCCGCGTTCGTCGAGCGCCACCCCAAACTCCTCGGCGGCCTCGCCCTGGCCGTCATCACCGTCCTCGCCCTGCCCACGCTCTCGCTCCACCTGGGCACCTCCGACCAGGGCAACGACCCGAAGTCGTCGACCACCCGTCAGGCCTACGACCTCCTCGCGGACGGCTTCGGGCCCGGCGTCAACGGCCCTCTCACCCTCGTCACGAAGATCGACGGCGCCGAGGACAAGCTCGCCCTCGACAACCTCGACGCCACCCTCCGCACCACCGAGGGCGTCGGCTCCGTGACCCCGGTGACCTACGACGCCGGCGGCGCCACCGGGTACTTCACCGTCGTACCGGACTCGGCACCGCAGTCCCAGAGGACCAGCGACCTCGTCGACCGGCTGCGCACCGAGGTGCTGCCCCGGGCCGAGACGGACACCTCGCTCGACATCCACGTGGGTGGCGTGACGGCCAGCTACGACGACTTCGCCGACGTGATCATCGGCAAACTCCCGCTGTTCATAGGGGTCGTCATCTCGCTCGGCTGTGTGCTGCTCCTGCTCGCCTTCCGGTCCGTCGGCATCCCGCTGAAGGCCGCCGCGATGAACGTCGCCGCCGTGGCCGCCGCCTTCGGGGTCGTCGTCGCGATCTTCCAGTGGGGCTGGGGGAGCGAGTTCCTCGGCCTCGGCCGGGCCGGACCGATCGAACCCTTCCTGCCCGTGATCATGGTGTCGGTCCTCTTCGGGCTCTCCATGGACTACCAGGTCTTCCTGGTCAGCCGGATGTACGAAGAATGGCTGGAAACCGGCGACAACCGCCGGGCCGTCCGCGTCGGCCTCGCCGAGACCAGCCGGGTCATCAACTCGGCCGCCGTCATCATGATCTCGGTCTTCCTCGCCTTCGTGCTCAGCGGCGACCGCGTGATCGCCATGTTCGGCATCGCGCTCGCCTCCGCCGTCGCCCTGGACGCCTTCGTGCTCCGTACGCTGCTGGTGCCCGCCCTCATGCACCTGCTCGGCGGCGCCAACTGGTGGCTGCCCCGCAGCCTGGACCGCGTCCTGCCCCGCATCAGCATCGAGCCCCCGGAGTGCCGCGCCGCCCATGAGAGGCTGGCCGCTGCGACGGACGCCGAGGTGGCGGACGTACTGGCGAAGGAGCGGGAGCAGGATGTACGCGATATCCCTGGGTGACGACGGGGCCGAACTGCGTCCCCTGGAGCCGTGGCACGCCGAGGAGTTCCTCGCCCACCTGGACCGCGGCCGGGAGTTCATCGGCCAGTACATCTCCTTCGGCTCCAAGGAGACGGACGTCGAGTCCGCTCGGGCCATGCTCCAGCGCTACGCCGACCTGCGCGCCGCCGACAGCGCGTCCCTGCACGGCATCTGGCTGGACGGCAAGCTCGTCGGCGGCGTCCTCTTCCTCAACTTCCACGCCGACCAGGGCAACTGCGAGGTCGGCTGCTGGCTGGAACCCGCCGCCGCCGGGCGCGGGCTGATCACCCGGGCGATCCGGATTCTCATCGATTTCGCGATCGAACAGCGCGGTGTCCACCGGGTCGAATGGCATGCCGCGGCGGGCAATGAGAAGAGCCTGAATGTTGCGCGCCGCATGGGCATGACCAGGGACGCGGTCCTGCGCGCATCACACCCCCACGGGGGCGTGCGGCACGACGTCGAGGTGTGGTCCGTGCTCGCACCCGAGTGGCGCGAGGCACGCGCGCGTGTCCCGCAGGCCGATCTTTAAGGAACTTCTCATACTTCACCCCTACCGTGCGCACCATGGGTACCAAGACTGTTGACGAGGCCGCGAACGAGGCCCCCGAGGTGAAGAGCGACGCGGAAACCGTCGACGTCACCAAGACCGATGTGACGAAGACCGATGTCACCAAGACCGACGAGGAAGTGACCGAGCAGGAAGCCGCGGACACCGAGGCCGCAGCCGCCGGGGACGAGGACGACCTCACCGAGGAGGAGTACGCGGCCGAGCTCGCGAAGCTCGGACTGGAGGAGCCGGAGGGCCCCTCCGGCGTCGGCCAGGGTGCCGCCGCAGTGGTCTCCGCCGCGCTCGGCTTCATCTCCCTCTCCGGCGGCTGGGTCGGCTCCGTCGCCGCCGCCCGCGAGACCCTCGTCGGCCAGCTCCACACCGCCTCCACGGCGAGCGTGGCCACGCAGATCAAGGAGGTCTACGGCGACGCCTGGCACACCACCGCGCTGTGGGCCGGCATCTTCGCCCTGCTGGGCCTGCTCGTCGGCGTCGGCGCCCTCGTCCGGCCCGCCTTCGGCGCCCCCGGCAAGCCGCAGGCCACCTGGATCAAGTCGGTCTCCTGGGCGGGCGTCGCGCTCGGCGTCGTAGGCCTGCTCCTCGCCGTCCTCAAGTACACCGACGTCCTGCTCAGCCTGCCGTCCGCGACCTGAGTCACCGCAGTTCACCAGGGGTCTTAGGTCCTCCGTAAGCACCTTACGGAGGACCTAAGACCCCTTACTCATGTCTAAGGCCCGCCCGGCCGCGCAAGATGCGGAACTCTCCCGATGCGGCGGACCCCCCTTGGAGACGAAGGTTGAGGCATCGCAAGAAGCGAAGCCGGAAGAACCGCCTCCACCAAGGGACTTGAGATGTACGAGTACGAGATGCACCAGCTCCGTTCCGCCGAACTCCGTCGGCAGGCCGCAGGCGAGCGGCTGGCCCGTGAGGCCGTCCGCGGCCGGCGCGCCGCCCGCCGCGAGCAGGCCCGGCAGGCCGCCGAGAGGGAGGTGCATACCGAACGCCCGCGCAGGCACCTGTTCGCCCGTGCGTCGTGACCGGACGGGCACGGGAGGGCGGCCGTACGGCGCCCGCCCGGCAGGCCGGCGGGGCGCTCCTCCCCGCGACCGCCCTCCCGAAAACGAGTGCCGCGTTGTCAGACCCGCGTGACATGCTCGCAGGCGTGGAGACCAGGTCCGTCAGTCCGGTCTTCGTCGGCCGCGCCGACGAACTGGACACGCTGAACGACGCGCTCGCCCGCGCTGCCGCGGGCGAGCCGCAGGCGTTGCTGCTCGGCGGTGAGGCCGGCGTCGGCAAGACCCGGCTCGTCGAGGAGTTCGCCACGGCCGCCTGCCGCCGGGGTGCCGTCGTCGCGCTCGGCGGCTGCGTGGAGATCGGCGCGGACGGACTGCCCTTCGCCCCGTTCTCCACCGCCCTGCGCGCCCTGCGTCGCGAACTGCCCGCCGAACTCTCCTCGGCCGCCGCCGGCCAGGAGGAGGAACTCGCCCGGCTGCTCCCCGAGTTGGCGGAGCCCCCCACCGCGCACCGGGCCCGCCGCGGCGACGAGGAGGGCATGGCCCGCCTCTTCGAACTCACCGCGCGCCTCCTGGAACGCGTCGCCGCCGAGCGCACGGTCGTCGTCGCCCTGGAGGACCTGCACTGGGCCGACGCCTCCACCCGTCACCTCCTGGCCTACCTCTTCCGCACCCTGCGCACCGGCCGCCTCCTCGTCCTCGCCACCTACCGCGCGGACGACATCCACCGCCGCCACCCGCTGCGCCCCCTGCTCGCCGAACTCGACCGGCTCCGCACGGTCCGCCGTATCGAGCTCGGCCGCTTCAACCGGCAGGAAGTGGCCCGCCAGATCGCCGGCATCCGCGCCGCCGAACCCGACCCCGCCCAGGTCGACGAGATCTTCCGGCGCTCCGACGGCAACGCGTTCTTCGTCGAGGAACTCGCCGTCGCCGACCACGACGGCTGCCGCACCGGCCTCACCGACTCCCTGCGCGACCTGCTGCTCGTCCGGGTCGAGTCACTGCCCGAGAGCGCCCAGCGGGTCGCCCGGATCGTCGCCGAGGGCGGCTCCACCGTCGAGTACCGACTGCTCGCCGCCGTGGCCCGGCTCGCCGAGGACGACCTCATCGAGGCACTGCGGGCGGCCGTCGGCGCCAACATCCTCCAGGCCGCGCCCGGCGGCGACGGCTACCGCTTCCGCCACTCCCTGGTCCGCGAGGCGGTCGGCGACGACCTGCTGCCCGGCGAGCGCTCCCGCCTCAACCGCCGCTACGCCGAAGCCCTGGAGGCCGACCCGACACTCGTCCCCGCCGACCAGCGCGTGATGCGGCTGGCGAGCTACTGGTACCACGCCCACGATCCCGCCAAGGCCCTCCCCGCCGTCCTGGACGCCTCCGTCGCGGCCCGCGGCCGGCACGCCCACTCCGAGCAACTGCGGCTCCTGGAGCGGGCGATGGAGCTGTGGGACACCGTCCCCGACGCCGTACGCACCGGCCTGCGGCCCGTCGACTACGCCGAGGTGTATCCCGCCTGCGGCTGCGACCCCGAGACCACACCCCTGCGCTACCTCGACCTGATGGCGGAGGCCGCCGTCGCCGGGCGGCTCAGCGGGGAGCGCGAGCGCGCCCTGAAGATCACCAAGCGGGCGCTGCACCTCCTGGAGGAGGAAGGCGACCCGCTGCGGGCCGCCTGGTTCTGGGTGCAGCGGTCCGTCCTGATCCGGCACCAGGGCCGCGGCGACGGCTGGTCGGAACTCGCCTCCGCGCAGGAGCTGGTGCGCGGCCTGCCGCCCTCCGAGGTGCACGCCGAGGTACTGGCCAAGGTCGCCGGCTGGTCGATGGTGCACGTTCCGGGACCGGACGCCTACGTGGCCGCCGAGCGCGCGGTCGAGTACGCGCGCATGGTGGGCGCCCGCGAGATCGAGATGGACGCCCGCCTCACCCTGGCCGGCCTCATGGTCGCCTCCGGCGATGTCGAGGCAGGCCTCGCCGAACTCGTCGAGGTCAACGAGCGGACGGTCGCCGAGGGCATCTCCACCGTCGCGGGCCGCAGTTATGTGAACCTTCCGTCCTCCCTCGAAACGGTCGGCCGCTCCCGTGAGGCCGTGCCGATCCTGGAGACCGGGCTCGCCTTCGCCAAGAAGTTCGGCCAGTTCGACAAGGAGGCCTGGATCTGGGGAAACCTCGCCGAATCCCTCTTCACCCTGGGCCGCTGGGACGAGGCCGCCGAGGCCGCGACCAAGGCCGAGCGCGTGGGCCAGAGTTCCAAGCCCCGCGGCTTCCACGCCCGCCTCCTGGCCGAACTAGCGCTCGCCCGGGGCGAAGTGGCCGAGGCCCGCCGCCAACTGGCCGCCGCCCGCGAGCACTACGGCACCCACGACGTCGCACCCCAGCACCACCAGCCCCTGGAGCGGATCGACATCCAGGTTGCCGCCGCCGAAGGCCGCCTCCTCGACGCCCGCGCCACCCTCGAACAGGTCCTGGACTCCGGCTTCCGGCCCGGCACCCACTTCGAGACCTGGCCCCTGCTGGTGGCCGCCGCCGTCGCCGAGGCCCAGGCCGTCGGCCTGCCCGCCGCCGACCCGGGCCGCCCCAAGATCCTCGAACGCATCCGGGAGGCCGCCAAACGGGTCGCCACCAATGCGCCCGTCTGGCAGGCCCATGAACGCTGGCTGCGCGCCGAACTGCTGCGCGCCGAGGGCCGTTGCACCCCGGACGACTGGTCCGAGGCGGTCGCCGCCTTCGAACGCCTCGACCGCCCCTACGACCTCGCCCGCGTCCGCCACCGCCTGGCCGAAGCGCTCCTGTCCGACACCGGCGGGGGCGACACCGGCTCCGCCGGCGGCAGCGGTGACGACCGGCGCGACCGCGCCACCGAACTCCTCCGGCTCTCCGGCGCCGTCGCCGAGCACCTGGGCGCCCGCCCGCTCGCCGACTCCGTCGCCCTGCTCGCCCAGCGGGCCCGGCTGACGCTCGCCAGGGTCCCGGCGCCGAGAGCCGTCCCCGCCGACCCCGTCGAGGCGCTCGGCCTCACCAGCCGGGAGCGCGACGTCCTGCGGCTGGTCTCCGCAGGCCGCACCAACCGGCAGATCGCCGAGGAGCTCTTCATCTCCCCGAAGACCGCGAGCGTGCACGTCTCGAACATCCTCGGCAAGCTCGGCGTCTCCGGCCGGGGCGAGGCGGCGGCCGTGGCCCACCGGCTGGGGCTGTTCCCGCCCGACCCGCTCACCGTGCGTTCGGCCGGATGAGTCGTACGCTGTAGGAGACCGGGCCAGGGGAGGCGCCGTGTTCAACATGTTCGAGGAACTGTTCTCACCGGGCCGCAAGCACACCGAGGACGAGCGCAACCGGCTGGAGATGACCAGGGTCGACGTCGCCGACGGAGACCCCGGACGCGGGCCGATAGACCTGGAGTCCGGCAAGGTCGTCGTACGCCTGCCGGAAGCCGAACCTGAAGCCGGCCCCGACCCCTCCGCCGACGCGTCCGCTACGACACCTGAAGCTCCAGAATCCGGTCGTCCGCAGACTTAGGCGTGCCCCGGCCGTCCGTGTTGCTGGTCACCAGCCACAGCTTGTCGCCGCCGGCCGACACCACCGTGCGCAGGCGGCCGTACTCGCGGGTGAGGAAGGCCTGCGGAGCCGCCGAGGCCTTCGTCCCGTCCAGCGGGATGCGCCACAGGCGCTGGCCCTTCAGGCCCGCCATCCATATGGAGCCCTCGGCATAGGCGATACCGCTGGGGGAGGCGTCGTCGGTGTGCCACTGGGTGATCGGGTTGTGGTACTCGGGGTCGCTGCCCTTGCCCTCCGCGTTCGGCCAGCCGTAGTCGTCGCCCGGAGTGATCGCGTTCAGCTCGTCCCAGGTGTCCTGGCCGAACTCCGAGGCGAACAGCCGCTGCTTGGAGTCCCAGGCCAGACCCTGCACATTGCGGTGGCCGTAGGTGTACACCGGCGAGTTCGGGAACGGGTTGCCCGGCGCCGGGTCGCCCTCCGGGGTCAGCCGCAGGATCTTGCCGCCCAGGGACTTCTTGTCCTGCGCCAGGCCCCGCTGACCGCTCTCGCCCGTGCCCGCGTACAGCATGCCGTCCGGGCCGAAGGCGATCCGGCCGCCGTTGTGGATATAGCCCTTGGGGATGCCCTTGAAGATCGTGTCGGGGGCGCCCAGCTGCTCACCGGCCGGCTTCTTCGGGTCGTACAGCATGCGGACGATGCGGTTGTCCGAGGCCGAGGTGAAGTAGGCGTAGATCATGTGGTCCGAGGCGTAGTCCGGGGAGAGCGCTATGCCGAGGAGTCCGCCCTCGCCCGCGGGGGAGAACCCGGAGACCGTGCCCAGCTCGGTCTTCCGGCCCGTCCTCTCGGTGATCCGGGTGATCGTGCCGTTGTCGCGGGAGGAGACGAGGAGGTCCCCGTCGGGCAGCGGGGCCAGGCCCCAGGGGGTGTTCAGACCCTCGGTGACCGTGCGCAGCACCTTCACGGTGCCCTTGGCGGGCGGGATCCGCGCGGCGGGCTGCCCGGAGGACGACGCCCCCGTGGTCGTACCGGCGCTGCCGGACGGCGTGGTCGTGCCGTAGCGCGGGTCATTGCCGCCGGAGCAGCCGGCCGTCAGCAGGAGTGCGGTCACGGCCAGAGCGGCCGACACGACTCGACGTTGCACGATCAGGTCCCTTCGACGGGCGGGTTCTACTTGTCATACACCGCTCACGCCGGACGGGTTCCCGATCGTCGGCCACCGACGCACTGTCGAGCCCTGTCCCGCGTACGACCGTCAGTCCCAGGAGCCCAGTGCCGCCGGGAGTTCCGCCACCTCCGTGAGGTCCTCCGGTGTGAGGTGGAGTTCCGTCGCCCCCGCGTTCTCCGTCACCCAGCGCTGCTGCTTGGTGCCCGGTACCGGCACCACGTGCGAGCCCTGCGCCAGCACCCACGCCAGGGCCACCTGTGCCGGGGTGACCTCCGGGCCGTGGCGGCGGGCCACCCGGCGCAGGCCGGCCACGATCGGCTGGTTCGCGGCGGTCATCTCGGCGGTGAAGCGGGGGTGGCGGGCGCGCACGTCGTCCGGTTCGAAGCCCTCGCCCGGGGTCAGGGTGCCGGTGAGGAAGCCGTTGCCGAGCGGCATCGCGGCCAGCAAGCCGACCCCGCGCGCAGCGCACCACGGCAGCAGCGCGTCCAGCGCCTCCGTCGACCACACCGACAGCTCGGCCTGCACCGCAGTGACCGGGAACACCTGCTGTACGCGCTGGAGTTGGCGGATCGTTCCGTCATGCAGTCGTGCCCCGGGCCGGCGTGCGGAGCGGGCGCCGACCGCGCACAGCCCCAACGCCCTTACTTTTCCGGCCTGTACGAGATCCGCCATCGCGCCCCAGGTCTCCTCGACCGGGACCTCGGGGTCGGCGCGGTGCAGTTGGTAGAGGTCGATCACCTCGGTCTGGAGGCGGCGCAGCGAGGCGTCGCAGGCGCGTTTCACATAGCCGGGGCGGCCGTTGGCCACGATGTGCTGTTCACCGACCAGCAGGCCGACCTTGGTCGACACGAACGCGTCCCGGCGCCGTTCCTTCAACACCCGCCCCAACAGCAGTTCGTTGGTGAACGGGCCGTACATGTCGGCCGTGTCCAGCAGCGTCATGCCCAGATCGAGCGCCCGGTGCACGGCCCTGACCGACTCCTCGCCCCGCTGCCGCGACCCGCTGTACGCCCAGTTCATCGGCATGCAGCCGAGCCCGACGGCCCCCATCGAGAGCGCCCCCGCGCCGATCGTCCTGCGCTCCACCTGCTCGTGACCCTCCTTCTCCTGGCCCACAAACCTAACCTCTGCGCGCGCGTGGCCTTGCCATAGCCTCCTGACCATGACTGTCGACGTATGGCTGCCCATCCCGCCGGAGGAGATCGAAGGGCTCCCCGAGGGGCCCAACTACCTGTTCTGGGACGGGGGTGAGGAGGGCGATCAGGAGTTCCCCGGTGATCCGGCGGACTGTGTCGTATACGTAGTGCCGTACATGAAGCGTCACCCCGTGAAGACCCGGCCGCTGGAGCACATGCGGAATCTCCAGGTCATCCAGACGCTGACGGCCGGCGTCGACGACATGACCGCGAGCCTCTCCTCCATCGTCCCGGGGGTGCGGCTGTGCAACGCCCGCGGAGTGCACGAGGCGAGCACCGCCGAACTCGCGCTGACCCTGACGCTCGCCTCGTTGCGCGGCATCCCGCAGTTCGTGCGGGCGCAGCAACAGGAGCGCTGGCAGGGCGACTTCCACCCGGCGCTCGCAGACAGGTCCGTCCTCATCGTCGGCTACGGCGCCATCGGAGCCGCGATCGAGGACCGGCTCACTCCCTTCGAGCTCGCGCGGGTGGCGCGCGTGGCGCGCTCCGGGCGCACCACGGAGCGCGGACCGGTGCATCCGTTCACCGAACTGCCCGCCCTGCTCCCGGAGGCGGACGTCGTCATCCTGTCCACGCCGCTCACCGAGACCACCCGTCACCTGGTCGACGCCGAGTTCCTGGCCCGGATGAAGGACGGGGCGCTGCTGGTCAACGTGGCCCGCGGTCCCGTAGTGGACACCAAGGCGCTGCTCGCGGAGCTGGAAAGCGGCCGTATCACCGCCGCGTTGGACGTCACCGACCCCGAACCGCTGCCCCAGGGGCACCCGTTGTGGCAGGCGCCCGGCGTGCTGATCAGTCCGCACGTCGGCGGGCCCACGTCGGCGTTCCTGCCGCGTGCGAAGCGTCTGGTTGTGGACCAGTTGGGACGGTTCGTGAACCGGGAGCCGCTGCGCAACGTGATCCTTACGACAGGACCGACGGAGTAGTCGCAGCAGGCGTGCAGTCCGCTTCCGGTACCCTCCGCAACTTTCCGGAAGCGGGGCGTGCACGCATCTCCGCTGGTCGTCACGGAGCGTAGAGGAACTATGTCCCTGAGTGACGAGACTGGTGTATCGTCCCGGCAGGGGCTGCGCCGCGCACCGTTCGGCGCCGGGGACGGACATTTCAGACTGTGAGGGGGGCGACGGGCGATGCACGGCCTATGGACGAGCGATCCGACGCGGCGGGGCCGCCGACGGCGACCCTGGCGCACCGCCGCGCGCAGACGCGGCCACCACGGCTATCACAGCGGTCACGGCAGCCACAGCGGTCACGGTGGCCGGCACAGCCACCCCAGCCACCACCGCAGGCACAACAGCCGTCGCAGGCACGCCCATTCAGCGCACCGGGGCCCGCGGGACCGGGGAGCGACACGGACCGGGAGGGCCCGGTGAGTTCGCCACCGTCTGCGACGACCACCCTCAACGGGGCGCTCCGGGACCGGACTTCGCCGGGAGCGCGGCAGCCACGACCGCCGGCCTCCGGCGGCTGGGGCCTGGTCCAGCAACTCGTCCTGGCCCTGGTGTGCGCGGGATACGCCGTCGGTTCCGCGCTCGACTGGGGTTCCGCCCAAGTCGCCCTGATCATGGGCGACTTCGGGCTCAGTGCGGCAGCCGGTACCGCCGCCGTCTCCTGCTTCCTCTACGCGCGAAGCCGCCGTATCCGCTTTCGACCCGCCTGGCTGCTGTTCTCGCTCTCCTCGGCGATGGCGGCACTGGGCAACGGAGTCTGGGGGTGGTACGAGGTCGTTCTGGAGCGCCCCGTGCCCAGCCCCAGCTTTGCCGATCTGTTCTTCCTGTGCTTCGCGCCGCCCGCCATCGTCGGCCTCCTGGTGCTGGCCAAACGGCCTGTCACCAAGGCGGGTTGGGTCTGTCTGGCGCTGGACGCCTGGCTGATCGGCGGCTCGTTGCTCACCCTGTCCTGGAGCCTCGCGCTGGCCCAGGCGGCCAAGTTCGACGGGCCGAGCGTGGCCCACACCGCGCTCTCCCTGGCGTACCCGCTGCTCGACATCGCGCTGGTCAGCATGGTGCTCGCGCTGCACTTCCGGCGCTCCTCGGTCAACCGCACCGCCGTGAACACCGCGATCGGCGCCCTGGCCCTGACCGTGATGTGCGACGCCCTGTTCACCTCGCCGCTGCTCCACAACAACTACCACTCCGGCCAGTTGCTCGACGCGGGCTGGTTCGCCGGCTCGCTGCTCCTCGCCTACGCCCCCTGGGCCGCGCCCCGGCACGCCCAGCCCGAGGACGACGGGCACACGCGCGTGGTGCACGAACACCGGCCCGGACAGCGCACCGGCGTCCAGCACCCGGCAGCCGCGCCGGGCGCCGACCAGGGGCGCTATCCGGCCACCCGGCCCATCGCCGGTTCACTGGCCGCGCTCACCCCGTATCTCGCCGCCGCCGTCTGCACGTTGGGGATCCTCTACAACGTCCTCGACGGCCGCAGCCCCGACCGCGTGGTGCTCATCACCGCGGGCTGCGTGGTGCTCGCCCTCGTGGTCCGCCAGGGCATCATGCTGCTCGACAACATCACTCTCACCCAGGAACTGGCCCAGAAGGAGAACCACTTCCGCTCCCTGGTCCAGGGCTCCAGCGACGTCATCATGATCGCCGCCCCGAACGGCATCCTCCGCTACGTCTCCCCGGCCGCCGCCGGCGTCTACGGCAAGGCCGCGGAGGAACTCGTCGGGAACGAACTCGCCTCGCTCATCCACCCCGAGGACCTGGGCTGTGTGGTGCACGAGGTGCGCCGCTTCCTCGCCGCCAGCCCCTACGAGGAGTCCAACACCCGTATCGAGTGCCGCTTCCGGTCCGGCGACGGCGGCTGGCTCAACGTCGAGTCGACAGTCAACCGCCATCACGGCGGCCTGATCTTCAACAGCCGGGACGTGACCGAAAGAGTGCGCCTCCAGGCGCAGTTGCAGCACAACGCCGAGCACGACCCGCTCACCGACCTGCCCAACCGCGCCCTGTTCACCAAGCGCGTCCAGCAGGCCCTGTCCGGCCGCCGTTCCACCGACCGCGGCACCGCTGTCCTCTTCATCGACCTCGACGGCTTCAAGGCCGTCAACGACACCATCGGCCACCAGGCCGGGGACGAACTCCTCATCCAGGCCGCCCGCCGGCTCGACGGCGCGGTCCGGCACGGGGACACCGCCTCCCGGCTCGGCGGCGACGAGTTCGCGGCCCTGATCGTCGGCGACGGCACCCGCGACCGGGCCGCCCGTGAACGGCACATCATGGAACTCGCCGACCGCCTGAGAATCACCCTGTCCCAGCCGTACCTCATCGACGGCAACGATGTCCGTGTCGCCGCCTCCATCGGCGTCGCCTTCGCCGAACCGGGCCTGGGCGCGGGGGAGTTGCTGCGCAACGCCGACCTCGCGATGTACCGCGCCAAGGGCGCGGGCAAGGGCCGGGTCGAGCTGTACGCCCCACAGATGCAGCAGGACGTCGTACGGAAGGCGGAGCTGGCCACCCGGCTGCGGGCCGCGCTGCACGACGGCGAGTTCGCGCTGCTGCACCAGCCCGTGGTGTCGCTCACGGACGGCCGGATCACGTCGGTCTCCACCCAGGCGCGCTGGCGGTCGTCGCAGGGCGTGCTGTTCACGCCGGCCGAGTTCCTGCGGGTGGCCGAGGACAGCGACAGGACCGCCGAGCTGGGGCGCTGGATGCTGGAGGAGGCCGTGGAGCAGGCCGCCGAGCGCCTCGCGGCCGGGCCCGCCGTGTCCGTGGCCGTGCGGATGAGCGCCCGGCGGCTGCTGGACAAGTCGATGCCGCTCGGCTCGATCGAGGCCCTGCTGACCCGGCACGGACTGCCCTCGGGCTCCCTGGTCATCGAGCTGTCCGACACCGACCCGAGGGTCTCCCTGGACGAGCTGGAGCGCCGGCTGACCGCCCTGCGGCGGCTGGGCGTCCGGATCGCCCTCGACGGCTTCGGCAGCGGCTACGCCACCATCACGATGCTGCGGCGGCTCCCCGTCGACGTGCTGAAACTGGACCGCAGTCTGGTCGAGGGCGTCGTCGAGTCCGCGCGGCTGCACAAGATCACCAGCGGGCTGCTGCGGATCGCCGGGGACCTCGGGCTGCAGTCCGTGGCCGACGGGGTCGACCTGCCGGAACAGGTGGTCGCCCTGCGCGCGATGGGCTGTACGCACGGGCAGGGCATGGCCTTCTCCGGACCGCTGGACGAGTACCGGCTGCGCCGGGCCCTGTCCTGCGGCCGCTATCCGGTGCCGCACGGGCCCGCCGAGCCCGCGTTCGCGGGTGGCGGCTCGGGGGTGTACACCAGTGGTGTGCCCGTGGTTTTCGGTGGCGGAACAGGCGTCCGCTCACATAATGAGACTCCCGTCCCACCCACTTGACAGTCGGTGCGTGCCGGGGGGAGGGTCAGTCCCATGCGCACCCGAATTCTCGTACTTGGAAAGCGCGTCGGCTGAAGCTGGTGACGTCCGGACGGACCCGGAACTCCCAGCGACCGCACCCGGCGCGCTCCCCTCGCTTGCCTCACGGCACGAGGGGTTTTTTGTTGCACAGGATCCAGTCGTGCAGCAGCAGAACCCCGCACAAACCTCGCAAAAACCCTCAGCATCGAGAAGAGAATGACGATGACCGAGCAGGCCACCGGGGCCCATCCGCAGCCGCGGCCCCGATCCGGAGGACAGCCGTCCGCCCCCGAGCACGTCACGGGTGCGCAGTCCCTCATCCGCTCTCTTGAGGAGGTCGGGGCCGACACGGTATTCGGCATTCCCGGCGGTGCGATCCTTCCGGCGTACGACCCGCTGATGGACTCGACGCGGGTGCGTCACGTCCTGGTCCGGCACGAGCAGGGCGCGGGCCACGCGGCCACCGGCTACGCGCAGGCCACCGGCAAGGTCGGCGTCTGCATGGCGACCTCGGGCCCCGGCGCCACCAACCTGGTGACCCCGATCGCCGACGCGCACATGGACTCGGTGCCGCTCGTGGCGATCACCGGGCAGGTCGCGTCCAAGGCGATCGGTACGGACGCCTTCCAGGAGGCGGACATCGTCGGCATCACGATGCCGGTCACCAAGCACAACTTCCTGGTCACCAAGGCCGAGGACATCCCGCGCGTCATCGCGCAGGCCTTCCACATCGCCTCCACCGGCCGCCCCGGCCCGGTGCTGGTCGACATCGCGAAGGACGCCCTCCAGGCGAAGACCACCTTCTCCTGGCCGCCGGTCATGGACCTCCCCGGCTACCGCCCGGTGACCAAGCCGCACGCCAAGCAGATCCGCGAGGCCGCCAAGCTGATCACCGCCGCGAAGCGGCCCGTCCTCTACGTCGGCGGCGGCGTCATCAAGGCGCACGCCACCGCCGAGCTGAAGGTCCTCGCGGAACTCACCGGAGCGCCCGTCGTCACCACCCTGATGGCGCGCGGCGCATTCCCCGACAGTCACGAGCTGCACGTGGGAATGCCGGGCATGCACGGTTCGGTCACCGCCGTCACCGCGCTGCAGAAGAGCGACCTGATCGTCGCCCTCGGAGCCCGCTTCGACGACCGCGTCACCGGCAAGCTGGACAGCTTCGCGCCGTACGCCAAGATCGTCCACGCCGACATCGACCCCGCGGAGATCGGCAAGAACCGCGCCGCCGACGTGCCGATCGTCGGGGACGCCCGCGAGGTCATCGCCGACCTGGTCCAGGCCGTCCAGAAGGAGCACAGCGAGGGTCACACCGGCGACTACACCGCCTGGTGGAAGGACCTCAACCGCTGGCGCGAGACCTACCCCCTCGGCTACGACCAGCCCGAGGACGGCTCGCTCTCCCCGCAACAGGTCATCGAGCGGATCGGCCGGCTCGCCCCGGAGAACACGATCTTCGCCGCGGGCGTCGGCCAGCACCAGATGTGGGCCTCGCAGTTCATCAAGTACGAGAAGCCCGCGACCTGGCTCAACTCCGGCGGCGCCGGGACGATGGGCTACGCGGTCCCGGCCGCGATGGGCGCCAAGGCCGGGGCTCCCGAGCAGACGGTCTGGGCGATCGACGGCGACGGCTGCTTCCAGATGACCAACCAGGAACTCACCACCTGCGCCCTGAACAACATCCCGATCAAGGTCGCCATCATCAACAACGGCGCCCTCGGCATGGTCCGCCAGTGGCAGACCCTGTTCTACAACCAGCGCTACTCCAACACCGTGCTGCACAGCGGCCCGGAGGCGGACGGCAAGCAGCCGAGCGCGGGCACCCGCATCCCCGACTTCGTCAAGCTGTCGGAGGCGATGGGCTGTTACGCGATCCGCTGCGAGTCCCCCGACGACCTCGACAAGGTCATCGAGGAGGCGAACTCGATCAACGACCGCCCCGTCGTGATCGACTTCATCGTCCACGAGGACGCCATGGTGTGGCCGATGGTCGCCGCCGGCACCTCCAACGACGAGGTCATGTTCGCCCGGGACGTCCGCCCCGACTTCGGCGACAACGAAGACGACTGAGCGAGAGAGACAACAGAGAAATGTCCAAGCACACGCTCTCCGTCCTGGTCGAGAACAAGCCTGGTGTCCTCGCCCGGATCACCGCCCTGTTCTCCCGGCGCGGCTTCAACATCGACTCCCTCGCCGTCGGCGTCACCGAGCACCCCGACATCTCGCGCATCACGATCGTGGTGAACGTGATCGAGGCACTCCCGCTCGAACAGGTCACCAAACAGCTCAACAAGCTCGTCAACGTGCTGAAGATCGTCGAACTGGAGCCGGGTTCCGCCGTTCAGCGCGAACTCGTTCTGGTGAAGGTGCGCGCCGACAACGAGACGCGCTCCCAGATCGTCGAGATCGTCCAGCTCTTCCGCGCCAAGACCGTCGACGTCTCCCCGGAGGCCGTCACCGTCGAGGCCACCGGCTCCAGCGACAAGCTGACCGCCATGCTCAAGATGCTGGAGCCGTACGGCATCAAGGAGCTGGTCCAGTCCGGCACGATCGCCATCGGCCGCGGCGCCCGCTCCATCACCGACCGCTCGCTGCGCGCGCTCGACCGCTCCGCGTAGCCCCGTGTGCGGGCGGCCCCGGCCGCCCGCATTCCGAGACCCCCGAACTTCGATTCCCGCCGCCGTCATACGGTGGGACGCAACACCTGCACACCAAGGAGAGAACCCAAAGTGGCCGAGCTGTTCTACGACGCCGACGCCGACCTGTCCATCATCCAGGGCCGCAAGGTCGCGGTCATCGGCTACGGCAGCCAGGGCCACGCCCACGCGCTGTCGCTCCGTGACTCCGGCGTCGACGTGCGCGTCGGTCTGCACGAGGGCTCCAAGTCCAAGGCGAAGGCCGAGGAGCAGGGCCTGCGCGTGGTGACGCCGTCCGAGGCAGCCGCCGAGGCCGACGTCATCATGATCCTCGTGCCCGACCCGATCCAGGCCCAGGTCTACGAGGAGTCCATCAAGGACAACCTCAAGGACGGCGACGCGCTGTTCTTCGGCCACGGCCTCAACATCCGCTTCGACTTCATCAAGCCGCCGGCCAACGTCGACGTCTGCATGGTCGCCCCCAAGGGCCCGGGGCACCTGGTCCGCCGCCAGTACGAGGAGGGCCGCGGCGTTCCGTGTATCGCGGCCGTCGAGCAGGACGCCAGCGGCAACGCCTTCGCGCTCGCCCTGTCGTACGCGAAGGGCATCGGCGGCACCCGCGCCGGCGTCATCAAGACGACCTTCACCGAGGAGACCGAGACCGACCTGTTCGGTGAGCAGGCCGTCCTCTGCGGTGGTACGGCCGCGCTGGTCAAGGCCGGTTTCGAGACGCTGACCGAGGCCGGCTACCAGCCCGAGATCGCGTACTTCGAGTGCCTGCACGAGCTGAAGCTCATCGTCGACCTCATGTACGAGGGCGGCCTGGAGAAGATGCGCTGGTCGATCTCCGAGACCGCCGAGTGGGGCGACTACGTCACCGGCCCGCGGATCATCACGGACGAGACCAAGGCCACGATGAAGCAGGTCCTCGCCGAGATCCAGGACGGCACCTTCGCGCGTGAGTGGATGGCCGAGTACCACGGCGGCCTGAAGAAGTACAACGAGTACAAGCAGAAGGACGCCGAGTCCCTGCTGGAGACCACCGGCAAGCAGCTCCGCAAGCTGATGAGCTGGGTCGACGAAGAGGCGTAAGTCCTGAGGCCGAGGGGCCGGAGTGAGCACTCCGGCCCCTTTGTCCAACCCGTCCAGCCTCGGACGGGTGATCCTTCCGCAGAGGCGTAAGACGAGTGTCGGCGCGCCACTACACTGCCGTACTACATACGCGTCAGGCCCACAGCGTCGTGCGTCTCCGCGGCAAAGCGACACCGAGGAATGTCAGGCACACCCCGGCGCCGCTTCCCCTCCACCGCCTGCGGCCGTCGGGACGGCCGTCCGCACGCAATGGACTTGTGAGGACTCACGTGAGCTCGAAACCTGTCGTACTCATCGCTGAAGAGCTGTCGCCCGCGAC
The DNA here is from genome assembly GCF_040655035.1 of Streptomyces sp. NPDC050549. Classification (NCBI taxonomy): domain Bacteria; kingdom Bacillati; phylum Actinomycetota; class Actinomycetes; order Kitasatosporales; family Streptomycetaceae; genus Streptomyces; species Streptomyces sp. NPDC050549. Next base: position 282,422 of record NZ_JBFAJD010000005.1, on the reverse strand, counting down.
GGTGGACGCCCTCGGCCCGGACTTCGAGATCCGCCACTGCAACGGCGCCGACCGGGGCGAGTTGCTCCCCGCGATCGCCGACGTGGACGCGATCCTGATCCGCTCGGCCACCAAGGTCGACGCCGAGGCGGTCGCCGCCGCACGGAAGCTGAAGGTCGTCGCACGAGCCGGCGTCGGCCTGGACAACGTGGACGTCTCCGCCGCCACCAAGGCCGGCGTGATGGTCGTCAACGCCCCCACCTCGAACATCGTCACCGCCGCCGAACTGGCCTGCGGTCTGCTGCTGGCGACCGCACGCCACATCCCGCAGGCCAACGCCGCGCTGAAGAACGGCGAGTGGAAGCGCAGCAAGTACACGGGCGTCGAGCTGGCCGAGAAGACCCTGGGCGTCGTGGGCCTGGGACGTATCGGCGCCCTCGTGGCGCAGCGCATGTCCGCGTTCGGGATGAAGGTCGTCGCCTACGACCCCTACATCCAGCCCGCGCGGGCCGCCCAGATGGGCGTCAAGATCCTGTCGCTCGACGAGCTGCTCGAAGTCTCCGACTTCATCACCGTGCACCTGCCCAAGACCCCGGAGACGGTCGGTCTGATCGGCGACGAGGCGCTGCGCAAGGTCAAGCCGACCGTCCGCATCGTCAACGCCGCGCGCGGCGGGATCGTCGACGAGGCGGCGCTGTACTCGGCGCTCAAGGAGGGCCGCGTCGCCGGCGCCGGCCTCGACGTGTACGCGAAGGAGCCCTGCACGGACTCCCCGCTCTTCGAGTTCGACCAGGTCGTCTCCACCCCGCACCTCGGCGCCTCCACGGACGAGGCGCAGGAGAAGGCCGGTGTCTCGGTCGCCAAGTCGGTGCGCCTCGCGCTCGCCGGCGAACTCGTCCCCGACGCGGTCAACGTCCAGGGCGGAGTCATCGCCGAGGACGTCAAGCCCGGCCTCCCGCTCGCCGAGAAGCTCGGCCGCATCTTCACCGCGCTGGCGGGCGAGGTCGCGGTCCGCCTCGACGTCGAGGTCTACGGCGAGATCACCCAGCACGACGTCAAGGTGCTCGAACTCTCCGCGCTCAAGGGCGTGTTCGAGGACGTCGTCGACGAGACCGTGTCGTACGTCAACGCCCCGCTGTTCGCGCAGGAGCGCGGCGTCGAGGTCCGCCTGACGACCAGCTCCGAGTCCGCCGACCACCGCAACGTCGTCACCGTGCGCGGCACGCTGAGCAGCGGCGAGGAGGTCGCGGTCTCCGGCACGCTGGCCGGCCCCAAGAACCTCCAGAAGATCGTCGCGGTCGGCGACTACGACGTCGACCTCGCGCTCGCCGACCACATGGTGGTGCTGCGGTACGAGGACCGTCCCGGTGTCGTCGGCACGGTCGGTCGTATCTTCGGTGAGTCCGGGATCAACATCGCCGGTATGCAGGTCTCGCGGTCGGTCGCGGGCGGCGAGGCGCTGGCCGTGCTGACCGTCGACGACACGGTGGCGGTGAATGTGCTGGCCGAGGTGGCGGAGGAGATCGGCGCGACGTCGGCTCGTTCGGTGAACCTCGTCTGATCCTGGTCGGAGGCTGAGGTGGTGCTGGGGGCTCCGCCCCCAGACCCCCGACCGGCCCTGAAGGGGCCTCGTCCTCAAACGCCGGACGGGCTGGGATTCGGCGGCCGGCGTTGAAGGCGCCAGGCGGGCTGGGATCTGGCGGCCTGGGTTGAAAAGCGCCAGGTGGGCTGGATGTTGGCGCCCTGTTGAGAAGGCGCCGGACGGACTGAGTCGTGCCGGTCGCGTTTGTATGTGAACGCCGGGCGGGTTGAGGAGGGAATCCTCAACCCGCCCGGCGTTCCTGTGTGTCGGGTCCTCACGCCTGCGCTTCCTGCGGCTCCGCCGCCACCCGCTCAGGCGCCTGCACCCGCAGCCCCCGCAGGGTCCGCGCCGCCGCGACCGCCGCGCCCAGCAGCAGTACCGCACCCGCGATCGCCGCGCCGTGCATGCCGTCGGTGAAGGCCTGCCGTGCGGTCGCCGTCAGGGCATCTCCCGTGTGCCCCGGCAGTCGGCGGGCGACGGCGAGGGCGCCGCCGAGGGTCTCGTGGGCCGGGGCGGGGGCCGAGGCCGGGATGCCGTGGCGGTAGACGGCCGTACCGATGGAGCCGAGGACCGCCATGCCCAGCGCGCCGCCGAACTCCGCGCCCGTCTCCATCAGCGAGGACGCGACGCCCGCCTTCTCCACCGGGGCGCTGCCCATCGCGAGGTCCATGATCTGGGACATCACCATGACGATCCCGGAGGCGAGGACACCGGCGGCGGCCAGGGCGAACCAGCGGGAGTCGGTGCCGGTGAGGGCCAGCATGCCGTAGCCGCAGGCGGCGATCGCGAACCCGGAGGCGACGACGTAGGCGCGGTCGACTCCCTTCTGCACAAGGGCTGTTGCCAGCGGCGCCGCCGCACCGATCGGTACCGAGGGGAGCAGTGCCCACAGGGCCGCCTCCATCGCGCTCTTGCCGAGCACCGACTGCAGGTACTGCGTGGTGAAGAAGGCCGAGCCCATCATGCCGAACGCGGAGACCAGGTTGAGGACGACGGAGGGGGCGAAGCCGCGGCCCCGGAAGAGTGCGGGGTCGATCATCGGGGACGCCGCCGTGCGCTGGCGGTGGACGAACAGGGTCGCGAAGAGCAGGCCCACGGTGACCGAGACGACGTACTCGACGTGCCAGCCCTCGGACGGGATCTCCTTGAGGCCGTAGATCACGGGCAGTACGGCGGCCAGGGACAGCGGGACGCTCGGCCAGTCGAAGCGGCCGGGGGACGGGTTCCTCGACTCGGGGAGCAGGAACGGGCCGATGAGCAGGAGCAGGGCCATCGCGGGGAGGTTGATCAGGAAGACCGAGCCCCACCAGAAGTACTGGACCAGCACCCCGCTCAGCACCGAGCCGAGCGCGATACCGGCGGTCATCACGCCGGACCACAGACCGATCGCCTTCGCGCGCTGTCCGGGGTCGGTGAACATCGTGCGCAGCAGCGCCATGGTCGAGGGCATCAGGGTGGCGCCGCCGATGCCGAGGACCGCGCGGGCGGCGATCAGGGTCTCCGCGCTGTTCGCGTAGGCGGCGATGAGGGAGGCGGTGCCGAAGGCCGCCGCGCCGATCAGGAGGAGCCGGCGGCGGCCGATGCGGTCGCCGATCGAGCCCATCGTCATCAGCAGGCCGGCCAGAACGAAGGCGTAGATGTCGAAGATCCACAGCTGCTGGGTGCCGCTGGGCTCCAGGTCCGCACTGATCGCCGGGATGGCGAAGTAGAGGACGGAGACGTCCATCGAGACGAGGAGCAGCGGGAGCATCAGGACGCCGAGGGCGGTCCATTCGCGGCGCCCGGCACGGGAGTTGGGGGTGCTCGCGGGGTTCGTCGAGCTCGTCGAGTTCGTCATGAGGGTGAATGTACGCGCGTATTAAACGCTTGTCTAGAACGTTTGTGTAAGTCGCGTGTATGGGACGACCGTATGGATCGGCGCTAGGGTGGTGGGTATGGGACACCGTGAGGATCTGCTCGAAGGCGCGAAGCGCTGTCTGCTGGCGAAGGGGTTCGCGCGCACCACGGCGCGCGACATCGTGAAGGAGTCGGGGACGAACCTCGCGTCCATCGGCTACCACTACGGCTCGAAGGACGCGCTGCTCGCGCAGGCGTACGTCTCACTGGTGGACGACATGTCCTTCGAGTGGGGGGATGGGCTCGAAGGGGCGCCGGGCTCGCTGGAGCGGTTCAGGGAAGTGTGGTCGAACGTCGTCGCCTCCCTCCGCCAGCCCGGCTCGATGTGGCGGCTCAGCGGGGAGATCATGGCGATGGGCGACCAACTGCCGGAGGCCCGCGACCAGTTGGCGCTCGCGCAGCGCGAGGGCGGCCGGGGGCTGGTCTCGATGCTCATGGGGGTGCCGGAGGGGGAGGTGTCTGACGAGACCGCCGACACGCTCGGCTCGTTCTACCTGGTCCTGATGTCCGGGCTCATCATGCAGTGGACCTTCGACCCGAAGACCGCGCCGGACGCGGACCGGCTCACCGAGGGGCTCCGTCAGTTGCTGGAGGGTGCGCGGCAGACGCCGTGACCCGCAGGTCCCGCACCGCCGGTGCCAGCGCCGTCAGCATCAGCAGCGCGGTCAGTGCGAAGGCCCACGGATAGCCGGTCAGGCCGGCCGTGATGCCGAAGCCGGCCGCGCCGACGCCCATGCCGCCGTCGTAGGCCAGGTTCCACAGCGCGCTGACCGTGCCGTACGAGACGGCGGAAGCGCGGGCGTACATCAGGGTCAGCGTGGCGTTCTGGGTGATGCCGAAGCCCGCGCCGAACAGGGCGGTCCCCGCGATGACGGCGACCGGGTTCGCGGTCGGGGCGATGACCAGGACGCCCGCCGCCGACAGGAGCAGCCCGGGCAGCACGAGCCGGCCGTTGCCGCCCCGGTCGCCGTGGCGGCCCGCCAGCCAGCGGGTCACGGTGGAGACCGCGGTCTGCACGAACAGGGCCGCCGCGACGACTCCGGCGGACGCGGAGGGCACGGCCAGCGGCAGGAACGTGACGACGATCCCGGCGGCGGTGGCGGTGGCCGCGAACACCAGAACCGGTCGTAGCAGAGCGCCGGTTCGCAGCCCTCCTACGACACCCATCGGCTCATCGGGGTCCGCCTTGCTCGCCCGGTCCGGCAGGCCGGTGACGAAGGGGATCGCGGCCAGTGCCGCGAGGCCCCCGGCGGCGGCGACCGGCCCGAATCCCAGGTGTCCGGCCAGCCACAGGCCCAGCGGCAGCGCGACCAGCGACGGTACACCGGACACCAGGCCCACCAACGCGAGCCCCTCGCCCCGGCGTTGGTCCGGGATCAGCGACGCGGTCAGGGCGCCGCCCGCGACGATCGTCAGCGCGAAGCCGAGTCCGCGGACGAAGCAGACCGCGACGACCCAGGCGGTGTTGCCCGAGACGGTCAGCACCAGGGCCGGGGCACCGAGCAGCAACAGCCCTGCCATCAGGGTGAGTCGGTATCCGAAACGGTTCACGAGCCGGGGCGTGACCAGTTCGCCGAGCACCGTCGCGAGCATCAACGAACCGGTCGCGAGCCCTGCCGCGCCCCCGCCGCCGCGCTCGGCGGCATACGCCGGTACGACCGAGAGCAGCAGGAAGAAACTGAGGCTGGCGCCGACCACGCTGACGAAGCGGAGGACCAGGGGGCGGGTCATGAGCGGGGGGCGACTGCCCGAAGTGACCTCGGAGGAAGGGCAGTCGGGCGTTGCGGGGGTCGGGGAGCCGGAGGTCTGGCCGGTCGTCATGGCTTCGACACTAGGATCCGGCCGGGGCGCGGGGCAGGTCCAATTCCGGGCCACTGGACCGGCCCCGGTCGCTCGGGGCCGCGCGGCGACACGGGTGCCGTCGGCGATCTGCGCGGCGGTCGTGCCGTATCCGCTCGTCGTGGAGACGGCACCGCTCCTCGGGTGGGTGTCACTCGATCGGTGCAGCGACAAATCGATTCCCCGGGTGAACGGCCCCGCCTTCGATCAACCGCACCGGCCGACGCGGCGATCGTGGGGCCGGTACCAGACCGTCCGAACGCCCAACCGGTCGCCGACCAAGGAGTTTCCTTTGCGAGTTCGTCGTGTCATGACCAGCGCCCTCGGTGCCGCAGCCCTCGTGCTCACCTCTCTCGGCACCGTGGCCGCCGCCCCCGCGTCCGCCACCCCCGCGTCCGCCACCATCTGCGGCTTCTTCAAGACCAGTACCGACGCCTACTACCGCCACTGCACCAGGGACGGCTCGCATGTCGTCATCAAGGTGAAGGTCGCCCTGGCCCGCGACCACGAGCTGTGCGTCCGGCCCGGCACGACCTGGCTGGGCTCCGCCCGGAAGATCCAGGGCGCCTACTACGTCGGACGGACCTGCTGACGCGTCACGGCGCGTCGCCCAGTAGCGCCCCCCAACGGCCTTACAGCCGCGCCCCTTTCAGCACCATGTGCAGCAACAGCCGGTCCTCCCCGTCGTCCAGGTCAAGACCCGTCAGCTGTTCCACCCGTGACAGGCGGTAGTAGAGCGTCTGGCGGTGGATGCCCAACTCGGCTGCCGTGCGCCCCGCTTGGCCCGCTCGGTCGAGGTACACCTCGGCGGTGCGGGCCAGTTCGTGGTGGGCGGGGGAGAGGAGGGGGCCGACCGCCGGGTCGTGGGCGGAGTCCGGGGGGAGGCTGGTCAGGAGGCGGTACGGGCCGATGCGGGACCAGTCGGCGACGGGGGCGAAACGGGGTTCCGCGAGGGCGGTGCGGGCCGCTGCCGCTGCCTCCTGCCAGGCGGTGGCGAGGTCGGTGAGGCCGACGCGGGGCCGGGCGACGCCCGCCGCACGGCGGGCGCCGGGCGGGCCGTCCTTCAGCAGACGGGTCGCCGCCGCCTCCGCCGAACTTCCCGCGTCCGTCGACCGCAGCCGTACCAGCACCGCCAGGCACTGCTGCTCCGCCGACCCCCACGGAACCGTGCACAGCGCCGTCGCGTGCGGCACCGTACGGGCCGAGGGGGCGTCGTCCGGGTCGGCTGACGGCCAGGGGGCGACGCACACCAGCGTGTACGGCCCGTCGCCGCGCGGGCCGAGGGCCGTGCGCAGGGCCGCCACCGCCATGTCGCCCTGCCAGCCGCGCCCGGCGGTCAGCACCGCCCGCAGCTCCCGGCTGAGATCCGCCCCGTGCTGCGCCTCGTCCGCGAGCAGCGCGCCGATCCGGGACGTCACCTCCATGGCCGCGTCCAGCTGCGGGGCGGTGGGCCCGGGATCGTCGGCCAGGAGCCAGACGTAGCCGAGGACGACGCCCCGATGGCGTACCGGGAGGCAGATGCGGCCCCGGTAGACCCCGGCCTCCGGAGTCGGCGGGATGCGGACCGGGCCGGTCGCCCGGGTGATGCCGAAGCCCTCGAACCAGGTGCGGATCGCCGCCGTGGAGCGCCGGGTCAGGATCGAGCGGGTGCGGACGGGGTCCAGGGCGGTCGGGTCCAGGTCGCCCTCACCGTCGTAGGCCCCGAAGGCGATCAGCTCGAAGTCGCGGTTCTCCAGGGTCGCCGGGGCGCCGAGCAACTCGGAGATCTCGTCGACGAGCTCCTGGTAGTCGCCTCTGGAATCGGATGTCACCCGGGCATTCTCGCGCATTCCCCCGTCGGCTTCATACATCTGTCTGAGATCTGCGGCACGGATGCGTGACAGCTGTCGATGGTCGACGATCGGAGACAACCCTAGGTTTCACGGTGGTTCCCCGTATGTCCGACCGCTTGGAGGTACCCCGTGCTGGGTCCCGTGATTCTCGCCGCCTCGCGCAGCGAACAGATGCGTCGGCTGATCTCGGCGGCCCCGGTGACCAAGCAGGTCGTGGACCGCTTCATCCCCGGCGAGACCGTCGACGAGATCGTGCCGATCATCCAGGACCTGACCGCCAGGGGCCTGGAGCTGACCATGGACGTCGTCGGCGAGGACATCACCACCCCCGAGCAGGCCGCCGCCGCCCGCGACGCCTACCTCCTGCTCGTCGACCGGCTCGAGGAACTGGAACTGGGTACCCGGGCCGAGATGTCGATCAAGCTCTCCATGTTCGGGCAGGCGCTGGACGGCGGTCACGAACTGGCCCTCGCCAACGTCCGGCCCGTCGTCGAGGCCGCCGCCGCCATCGGAACCACCGTCACGCTCGACGCCGAGGACCACACCACCCTCGACTCGATGTTCGCGATCCACGAGGAGCTGCGGAAGGACTTCCCGCAGACCGGCTGCGTCATCCAGGCCTACCTCTTCCGCACCGAGTCCGACGCCCGCCGCCTCGCCGGGGCCGGCAGCCGCGTCCGGCTCGTGAAGGGCGCCTACAAGGAGCCCGCCGAGGTCGCCCACCAGCAGAAACACGAGATCGACAAGGCGTACGTCCGGATTCTGCGGATCCTGATGGAAGGTTCCGGCTACCCGATGATCGGGTCCCACGACCCGCGCCTCATCTCCATCGCGCAGGAACTGGCCCGGCGCGCCGGGCGCAAGCCCGACGAGTACGAGTTCCAGATGCTGTACGGCATCAGGAGCGACGAGCACCTGCGCCTCGCCGCCGAGGGCCACCGCATGCGCGTCTACACCGCCTACGGCACCGACTGGTACGGGTACTTCATGCGCCGCCTGGCGGAGAAGCCGGCCAACCTCCTCTTCTTCGCCCGATCCACCCTCACCAAGGGCTGACCGAACACCCGCTCACGTACAAGGAGTTACGGATCTCATGGACGCTGTGACCCAGGTCCCCACCCCCGTCAACGAGCCGGTGCACGGCTACGCGCCCGGCTCTCCCGAGCGCGCCCGTCTGGAGGTCAAGCTCAAGGAGCTGGCCGAGAACCCGATCGACCTGCCGATGACCATCGGCGGCGAGAAGCGGATGGGCGGCGGCGAGCGCGTCGACGTCGTCCAGCCGCACAACCACAAGGCGCGGCTGGGCACTTACGCCAACGCGACCCAGGGCGACGCCCAGGACGCGATCGACGCGGCCCTCGCCGCCGCGCCCGCCTGGCGCGCGATGTCCTTCGACGACCGTGCCGCGATCATCCTGCGCGCCGCCGAACTGCTCTCCGGCCCCTGGCGCGAGACCCTCGCGGCCTCCACCATGCTCGGCCAGTCCAAGACCGCCCAGCAGGCCGAGATCGACTGTCCCTGCGAACTGGTCGACTTCTGGCGCTTCAACGTCAAGTACGCCCGCGACCTGCTCGCCGAGCAGCCCCCGGCCAACTCCCCGGGCGTCTGGAACCGCCTCGACCACCGCCCGCTCGAAGGCTTCGTCTACGCGATCACGCCCTTCAACTTCACCGCGATCGCGGGCAACCTGCCGACGGCGCCCGCGCTGATGGGCAACGTCGTGGTCTGGAAGCCGTCGCCGACTCAGACCCACTCCGCCGTGCTCCTCATGCAGTTGCTGGAGGAGGCGGGGCTCCCCAAGGGCGTCATCAACCTTGTCACCGGTGACGGCATCGAGGTGTCCAAGGTGGCCCTTGAGCACCGCGACCTCGCGGCCATCCACTTCACCGGGTCCACCAAGACCTTCCAGTACCTGTGGAAGACGGTCGGCACCAACATCGAGAAGTACCGCTCCTACCCGCGCCTGGTCGGCGAGACCGGCGGCAAGGACTTCGTCGTCGCCCACCCGAGCGCCGACCGCGCGGTGTTGAAGACCGCGCTGACCCGCGGTGCCTTCGAGTACCAGGGCCAGAAGTGCTCCGCGACCTCCCGGGCGTACATCCCGGCGTCGATCTGGAACTCCGGTTTCAAGGAGGAATTCGCCGCCGAGGTCGACTACTTGACGATGGGTGACGTCACCGACCTGTCGAACTTCATCGGCGCGGTCATCGACGAGCGCGCCTTCGCCAAGAACAAGGCGGCCATCGACCGCGCCAAGGCGGACCCCAACTGCACGATCGTCGCGGGCGGTTCGTACGACGACTCGGTCGGCTGGTTCGTCCGCCCGACCGTCGTCGAGTGCACCGACCCGGCCAACGAGGTGTTCACCACCGAGTACTTCGGCCCGTTCCTCGCCGTGCACGTCTACGAGGACGAGAACTACGACGAGATGCTGACCCAGATGGAGTCGGTGTCCGACTACGCCCTCACCGGCTCGGTCATCTCCAACGACCGTGCGGCGGCGGCCCACACGATGGAGAAGCTGCGCTACGCGGCCGGCAACTTCTACATCAACGACAAGTCCACCGGCGCCGTCGTCGGCCAGCAGCCCTTCGGCGGCGGCCGCTCCTCCGGCACCAACGACAAGGCCGGCGCCCCGCAGAACCTGATGCGCTGGACCCTGACCCGCGCCATCAAGGAGACCCTGGTCGCGCCGACCGACTACACCTACCCACACATGGGCTGACCGCCGCACAGAGTGCCCGCAGCGGGCAGACTCCCCGTCATGACCCCAACCCGTATGCAGGACACGGTGGTTACGGCGGACGACGGAGTGCGGCTGTGGGCCTCCCGGTCCGGCCGTGGCACCCCCGGCACCCCACCCCTGGTGCTGTGCCACGGCGGACCCGGACTGTGGGACATGTCCGAGGACGTGGCCGGGATGTTCGACTCCCGTACCGCGGTGGTCCGTTGGGACCAGCGCGGCTGCGGCCGGTCCGAGCCGTGCGCGGGCCCGTGGACCACCGAACGGTTCGTGGCCGATCTCGACGCCGTACGACGGCACTTCGCGCTGGAACGGCCGGTGCTGCTCGGCCACTCCTGGGGCGCCTCACTCGCCCTGAGCCATGCCCTCGCCCACCCGGACCGGGTCGCCGCCCTCATCTACGTGAGCGGCACCGGCATCGGACCGGACGCCGACTGGCACGGCGCCTTCGAGGAGAACATCCTCGCCCGGCTCGGCGAGGACCCCGGGCGGCTCGCCCGCTGGCGGGAGTTGCCCGACGGCAGCCGCGAACGGGCCGTGCTCCAGTGGTCCGCCGAGTTCGAGGACCGGGAGCGGGCCGTCGAGCACGCGGCGCGGATGGCCGACCCCTGGTTCCCCATCAACTTCCCCTGCAACAAGGCCCTGAACGCCGAGGAGAGACAGACCGCCGGCACCCCCGCCCGCTACGCCGCCTGCGAGGCCCTCGACCTCCCCGTGCTCATCGTCGACGGGGAGCGGGACATCCGCCCCCGGTCGGCCGTCGACTCGCTGGAGCGGGCGCTGCCCCGGGTGCGTCGGGTGACCTTGGCGGGCGCCGGGCACCTGCCGTGGGTCGAGGACCCGGACGGGTTCCGCGCAGCAGTGCTGGCGGCGATGCGGTCATGACAGCCATGGCGTCGTCATGACAGCCATGGCGTCAACGTGGTCATGACAGCGATGCGCCGATGACGGCACGCCACGAGCCCGTGTCTCCGATACTGACCCCGTGACCATCCGTATGCGCATCGCTCACACGGCCGACCTCACGCCGGCCGACCTCCGCGCCGCCCGCGCCCTGCTGGACGCCGCCTTCGCCGGTGACCTCACCGACCAGGACTTCGAGCACGGCCTCGGCGGCCTCCACGCCCTGCTCGCCGACGAGGAGGGGCTCGTCGCGCACGGTTCGGTCGTGATGCGCCGGGTGCGGTATCAGGGACGCTGGCTGCGGGTCGGATACGTCGAGGGGGTCGGCGTACGGCCCGACGCCCGGCGCCGGGGGCACGGCGGCCGGATCATGGCCGAGCTGGAGCGGATCGTCGACCACGCCTACGACGTCGGCCTGCTCGGCGCCAGCGACGACGGCGCCCGCCTCTACACCGCGCGCGGCTGGCGGCTGTGGGGCGGCAAGATCTCCGCCCTCGGCCCGGACGGCATCGTCCATCTGCCCGAGGAGGAGGACAGCACCTACGTCCGCCCCGCGCTCGCCGGACCCCTCGACCTGGAGGCCGATCTCCTCTTTGACTGGCGTGACGGGGACGTGCTCTGACGCCTCGCCGCGTTTTGTGAAACCGCAGGTCAGCACCACGTGACTCGTTTCACCGTCTCAGATAGTAGGAAGTCCGAGTAATTGTGGAGACAGATGCGCGGTCCTGTCCTAGCTTTGTAGGAGCCGAACGTCTCGCTAGACCAAGCGAATGGCGGCCGTGAGCCGGACAGCATGCAGGCAACCCCTGTGGTCCGTGGCTCCCCGCCTCTTCCGGCGTCTCGTAACCCCCTTCAGTACTCCAGGAATCATCGAAGGAGTCGGTTCCCCATGGCCGAGACGACCGTCCGCCGCCGCGTCCGCCACGTGACCCGCACCAGCGAGTCCGAGCGCAAGAACGCCGCCGCCGCTCTCCAGCGCGCCCTCGACCGCAGGGACAACGGCGGCGAGACCGGCCACTGAGCCACCTGACCGTCGACAGTCACCAATTGCCGGGAGCCGCGCCCGCACGGGGTGCGGCGCGGTCTCACCGACCGCGCCGCACCTCGAAGTGGTCGATGCGCCTGCCGTTCTGGTCCAGCGCCGACACCCTGAGCCTCGGCGTGCTGCCGCTCTCCGCCTCCACCGAGAGGAGGGAGAAGCCCCGGTAGCGCACCCGCGACCACTCCACCGTCTCCGCCTTCGTGTGCCGGCCCTTCACCCACTGCATCGTGTCGACCGTCCCGTGCCGGGTGACGTGCCCCTCGTAGCTCTCCTTGACGCCCGCCGGGAACCCGTACAGATCCCGGCCGCCGCCGCCCGCCGTGACGTAGACGATCCCGTCCTTCGTCGGATCGGTGGACGCGCCGATCGGAACCGCCCTGCCGACCGCGCCCTTCCTGATGGCGTCGGTCCGCTCGTACACGTGGTTGTGCCCGTTGATCACCAGGTCCACCTGGTGCTTCGCGAACAGCGGCAGCCACTCCGCCCGTACCCCGCCGTCCGAGGCGTGCGTGGAGGTCGAGTAGGCGCAGTGGTGGAAGAAGACCACGACGAAGTCGATCCCCTTGGCCGCGCGCAGTTCGCGCAGTCTGCGGTCCAGCCACTTCGTCTGCTTTCCGCCTGTGTAGCCGAGGTTGGCGGTGATCTCGTACGACACGTCGTTCGCGTCGAGCGCCACGACGCCGACGTTGCCGTAGACGAAGGAGTACACGCCCGGCGCGTGCGGCGGGTCGAAGCCGTTGTCCGGGAGGGACCAGCGGGCGAGCTGGCCGCCGTAGCCGTCGGGGGAGTACCAGGCTTCCATGTCGTGGTTGCCGGTCGTCACCATCCACGGGACGGACCGGGAGACGCCCTCGTTCTGCTTGAGGAACAGGTCCCAGTACGTCGGGTCGTAGCCGTCGCTCGTCCTGCCCTGGCCGTTGGTGTCGGCGTAGCAGATGTCACCGGCGTGCAGGTGGAACGCGGGGTTCTCGCGCAGGACCACCTGGTCGTTGGCGGCTGCCGCGTTGCTCACGCCCTGGTCGCCGAAGGCTGTGAACACGAACTTCTCCGGGCTCGCCGGCGCGGTACGGAACGAGCCGATCGTCGAGCGGTGGGCCTGGGCGGCCGGGTCGAAGCCCTCGTGGCCGACGCCGTAGTAGTACGTCGTGCCGGGGCGGAGGTCGTCCAGGGCCGCGTGGACGTAGTACTGCTCGACGGCGGGGCGGACGCCGGTCAGGCCGGGGGTGTGCAGGGCGCGCATCTCGGCGGTGATCCGGTGGGTGAGGTCGTCGGGCCTGGAACCCACCCGTACGTACGGCTTCCTGACCGCGAAGGGCACCTGCCAGGAGATCCGCATCTCCGTCTTCGGGTCGGTGCCGAAGGCGAGATGGCGGCCGAAGGGGGTGACGACGGCGCCAGGCACCTTCGACGTGGCGGGGGTGGGTGTCGCCGACTTGCTGTCGGTGGCGCTCCTTCCCGCGCACCCCGTCAGCAGCCCGCCCGCCACCGCGCCCGCCGTCACCAGCGTGCGGCGCCGGGACAGCTTGGTGCGCAGGTACTCGTACTGCTCGGCCATGCTCATCCGGGCCGCGAGGTGCTCCGGGATGCCGACGTCAGGTGTCTCCATGTCGATGAAGCTCCCCCAGGAGTCCGACGGGCGCCATGCGTAAGGATGAACGTACATCGAACGGCCGACGCCGGCGGCCGAGGCGCGTCCGCATCATGGACACCCGGTGTCATCCCATGGGACGCGGAGTACGGTGTCGGGCATGTCTCGCAGCATCGATCTCGCAGTGATCCCCGGTGACGGCATCGGTCAGGAAGTCGTGGCCGAAGGTCTCAAGGTCCTCTCCGCCGTCCTTCCGCAGGACGTGAAGCTGGAGACCAAGGAGTTCGACTTCGGCGCCCGCCGCTACCACGCGACCGGTGAGACCCTCACCGACGCCGACCTGGCCGCGCTGAAGCCGCACGACGCGATCCTGCTGGGTGCGATCGGTGACCCGAGCGTTCCGTCCGGGGTCCTTGAGCGCGGCTTCCTGCTGAAGCTCCGCTTCGCCTTCGACCACCACGTCAACCTGCGGCCGAGCAAGCTGCTCCCGGGAGTGGCGACCCCGCTCGCCGGTGAGCCGGAGATCGACTTCGTCGTGGTCCGTGAGGGCACCGAGGGCCCGTACACCGGCAACGGCGGCACCATCCGCAAGGGCACCGAGCACGAGGTCGCCACCGAGGTCTCCGTCAACACGGCCTTCGGTGTCGAGCGCGTGGTCCGGGACGCCTTCGCCCGCGCCCAGGCCCGTCCGCGCAAGAAGCTCACGCTGGTCCACAAGAACAACGTGCTGACCTTCGCGGGCCACCTGTGGACGAACGTCTTCAACAAGGTCGCGGCCGAGTTCCCCGAGGTCACCACCGACTACATCCACGTCGACGCGGCGACGATCTACCTCGTCACCGACCCGGCCCGCTTCGACGTGATCGTCACCGACAACCTCTTCGGTGACATCATCACCGACCTCGCCGCGGCCGTCTCCGGCGGCATCGGCGTCGCCGCGAGCGGGAACATCAACCCGTCCGGCGAGTTCCCCTCGATGTTCGAGCCCGTGCACGGCTCGGCCCCGGACATCGCGGGCCAGGGCAAGGCCGACCCCACCGCCACGGTCCTGTCCGTCGCCCTCCTGCTGCGCCACCTCGGCTACGAGTCCGAGGCCGTCCGCATCGAGGACGCCGTCTCCGCCGACCTCGCGGACCGCACCGGCAAGCCCGCCCGCAGCACCACCGAGATCGGCGACGCGCTCGCCGTACGAGTAGCCGGCTGACCCGCCGCCTCACTCGAAATCTCTCGCAGTATTTCGAAGCCGCCGGGTCGCGACCGCACCCGGCGGCTTTTCTTACGTCCCCGCCGGGTGCCACCATCATCCCTGGGTCGCATTCACGCCGTTTTCGTCCACGGTCCACCACGCGCGATAATCGAACGCGGAGCCGCGGAGTGAGGCAATGCTCGGACGTCCTAACACTGGCCACTGGCAGTCGAGGGCGTGAGCGCGGCCCGTCACACACAACCGGTGAAGGACAACCACTCATGACGACGCCCACGATCGAGCTCAAGCCCTCGGCCTCGCCACTTTCCGCCGCCGAGCGCGACGCGATTCTGGCGAACCCCGGGTTCGGCCGCCACTTCACCGACCACATGGTGACGATCAAGTGGACCGAGGGCCGCGGCTGGCACGACGGCGAGCTCGTGCCGTACGGCCCGCTCTCCCTCGACCCCGCGAACATGACCCTGCACTACGCGCAGGAGATCTTCGAGGGCCTCAAGGCCTACCGCCAGGCCGACGGCTCGGTGGCCACCTTCCGCCCCGAGAAGAACGCCCGCCGTTTCCAGACCTCCGCCCGCCGCCTCGGCATGCCCGAGCTGCCGGCCGAGACGTTCATCGAGGCCTGTGACGTGCTGGTCCAGCAGGACCGCGACTGGGTCCCGGCGCACGGCGGCGAGGAGTCCCTTTACCTGCGCCCGTTCATGATCGCGACCGAGGTCGGCCTGGGCGTGAAGCCCGCCAACGAGTACCTCTTCCTGGTCATCGCCTCCCCGGCCGGCGCCTACTTCCCCGGCGGCGTGAAGCCCGTCTCCATCTGGGTCTCCGAGGACCACGTCCGCGCCGTCCCCGGCGGCATGGGCGACGCCAAGACCGGCGGCAACTACGCCGCGTCCCTCCTCGCCCAGGCCGAGGCCGCCGAGCAGGGCTGCGCCCAGGTCTGCTACCTCGA
Source organism: Streptomyces sp. NPDC050549 (assembly GCF_040655035.1). Lineage (NCBI taxonomy): Bacteria > Bacillati > Actinomycetota > Actinomycetes > Kitasatosporales > Streptomycetaceae > Streptomyces > Streptomyces sp. NPDC050549. The sequence continues at coordinate 266,865 of NZ_JBFAJD010000005.1, read as the reverse complement.
CGCGGTCGAGCGCAAGTGGGTCGAGGAACTCGGCGGCATGAACCTGTACTTCGTGTACGGCAACAGGATCGTCACCCCCACCCTGACCGGCTCCATTCTGGAGGGCGTCACCCGCGACTCCCTCCTCACCCTCGCCCGCGACCTCGGCTACGAGCCCGAAGAGGGCCGTATCTCCATCGACCAGTGGCAGCGCGACTCGGAGAACGGCACGCTGACCGAGGTCTTCGCCTGCGGCACGGCCGCGGTCATCACCCCGGTCGGCACGGTCAAGCGCACCGGCGCCGAGTGGCGGCAGTCCGGCGGCGAGCCCGGCGAGGTGACTCTGCGGCTGCGCGGCGCCCTCCTGGACATCCAGCGCGGCGACACCGTGGACAAGCACGGCTGGATGCACCCCCTGGGCTGAGCCGGGCTCCCGGTCGACGGCCGGAAGCCGGTTCGACGCGTATCGCCTCCCCCGTGCGGGTATCCACTGATTCCGCAGGAGACGGGAACACGGGGGAGGGGACGCGGTGAGTGGTGGGCCGATACCGCGACTGCGCTGGCTGCTGCGCGCGTTACGCACTCCGCGCCGCCCGCAGAGCCTCACCGTGCTGGTGCTGCTCGCCGCTTCCGCCGGGCTGCTGCTCTGGCGGGCCGACACGATGGCCAACTACAGCGAGAACCTCGCCCTCAACCTGGGCACCGACCTGGTCGGCGTGGTCATCACCGTCTTCGTGATCGGCCCGCTGATCTCCCGGGCTCAGGAGGGCCGGGTCCGCGAACACACCCGGCTCGACTACGAGTGGTTCGCCGCGCAGGTGTACGGCTCCACGTCCAACGTGAAGGTCCTCGACACCTTCTCCAACCTCTTCGGCCCGCAGTTCTCCGAGCGCCTCTACCGCGGTGTCCGCTCGGCCACCGCGCACGGCGCCCGGGTGCAGATCCTGCTCCTGGACCCCGACTCCCTCGCCGTGATCCTGCGCGGGCGTGAACTCGGCGAGCAGAGCGCCGACATCCGCCGCGACATCATGCGCAACCTGCGCACCCTGGACCGGTTCGCCGAGCGGCTCGACGAGCACTCCCGGAGTCTGCTGGAGGTACGGCTGTGCTCGACCTCCCCCGGAGTGACCCTCTACCGCTGGGACGAGCGCTGTCTCGTCTCTTTCCTCACCGTCGGCCGACTCTCGGGCGAGGGCGTTCAGTTGGAGGTCGCCGTCCGCTCCCCGCTCGGCACCTTCGTCGAGCAGCGCTTCGACGAGCTGTGGCAGCAGGGCAAACCGATGGACCGTTTCACCCATCTGCCGGTCACCCTGGTCGACGCGGCCGACGGACGGCGGGAGTTCAGCTGCCGCTTCGTCTACGTCGGCGACCGCCTGTACGTCGAGGCCCCCGACCTCGTCACCTACCTGGCGCGCCGCCGCCTCGACCAACTCTCCGCCCACAGCGGGGCCCTGGGCCCGGGCGAGGCGCACGAGGTCATCGTCGTGGACGACCGCAGCGAGCTGCACGGGCGGCTCATCCACCACTTCACGGAGAAGTACGATGCGCAGGCGGCGGCCTTCGTGGAACTACGGCCGCCTACGGTCCTGGTCACGGAATAGAGGGCCCCGGCACACATGAGCTCAGCGCACCACCCCCGCTTTCGCGCCTTCACGCCCCGTGACCTGGACGGACTGCTGAAACGCGTGTCCCTGACGGCTGCCGAACGGCTCGCCCTGCGGGCCGTCTCCACGGTGCTGCCCTTCCGCACGAACAGCCACGTCGTCGACGAGCTGATCGACTGGGCGGCGGTGCCCGACGACCCGATCTTCCGGCTGACGTTCCCGCAGGCCGGGATGTTGCCCGAACCCGATCTCAAGCAGATGGCCGACCTCCTCTCCCAGGAGGCACCGAAGGCCGAAGTCCTGCGCGCGGCCCACGAGATCAGGATGCGGCTCAACCCGCACCCCTCGGGCCAGCTCGACGCCAACGTGCCCGTGCACGAGGGCGAGCGCCTGGAAGGCCTCCAGCACAAGTACCCCGAAACCGTGCTGGTCTTCCCGCGCCAGGGTCAGACCTGCCACGCCTACTGCACGTACTGCTTCCGCTGGCCCCAGTTCGTCGGCGAGTCCGAACTCCGCATCGCCACCGACGACATCGCGACCACGTCCGCCTACCTCCGCGCCCACCCCGAGGTCACCAGCACGCTGATCACCGGCGGCGACCCCCTGGTCATGAGCACGGAGGTCCTTCGCCGCTACGTCGACCCCCTCCTCGAGATCGACACGATCCGCTCGATCCGCATCGGCACCAAGTCCCTCGCGTTCTGGCCGTACCGCTTCACGACCGAGCGCGACGCCGACGACCTGCTGCGCCTCTTCGAGAAGGTGGTGGCAAGCGGCCGTCACCTCGCCCTGATGGCCCACTTCACCCACCCCCAGGAACTGCGCCCGCCGGTCGTACGGGAGGCGATGCGCCGGGTGCGGGGCACGGGCGCCGTGATCCGCTGCCAGGGCCCGCTGGTGGCCGGCATCAACGACAACGCCGAGGCCTGGGCCGAACTGTGGGACGAGACGACCACGCTCGGCGCGGTGCCGTACTACCAGTTCGTCGAGCGCGACACCGGCCCCCAGGGCTACTTCGGCGTCCCGCTGGCCCGCGGCCACCAGATCTTCCGCGACGCCTACGCCCGTGTCTCCGGCCTCGCCCGCACGGTCCGCGGCCCGGTCATGTCCGCGATGCCGGGCAAGGTCGGCGTCGACGGCGTCGCGGAGGTCGCCGGGGAGAAGGTCTTCGTCCTCCACCTGATCCAGGCCCGCGACCCGTCCCTGGTCGACCGCCCGTTCTTCGCGGCCTACGACGAGACCGCGACATGGTTCACGGACCTGAAGCCGGCGTTCGGGGCGAGTGAGTTCCTGCCGGGGCTGGAGGTGGGGTGAACGGGCGCCGCATCCTCACGACCGTCGGCCGCGGTGGCCGGTCCTTCTCTGGCCTTGGCCTTCTTGGAACCGGATGTCGGCGCGAGCGAACCCCTGCCGGGGCTGGGGCATCTAGAGCACCGCACAAGCTGACATCGAACCACTTCAAACGGACTTGTTTCCCTTTTTCGCGACCCGCGTTTAGAGTGCTGCTCTAAACGAAGGGACGACCCCTATGCGGCTCACTCCCACCGAACGCGACCGCCTGCTGCTCTTCGGTGCCGCCGAGCTGGCCCGCGCCCGCAAGGCGCGCGGCCTGCGGCTCAATGTGCCGGAGGCGACCGCGCTGATCGCGGACACCGTGTGCGAGGCCGCCCGGGACGGTCTCGGGCTCGCTCTCGCGATCGAGCGTGCCCGGTCCGTATTGGGGCCCGACGACGTCCTGCCGGGTGTCGCGGACGTCGTCACCGAGGTCCATGTCGAGGCCGTCTTCGACGACGGTTCCCGGCTGGCGGTCGTCTCCGACCCCATCGGCGGCGGACTCGGCGGCGAGGCCCCGGGCGCGCTCCTCCCCGGACCCGCGCACGCCGATCCCGAGGCCGTCGTCCGGCTCACCGTCACCAACACCGCGACCGTCCCCGTCTCCGTGACCTCCCACTTCCACTTCTTCGAGGCCAACCCGCGCCTCGACTTCCCGCGCGCCGAGGCCTACGGCATGCGGCTCGCCGTACCCGCAGGGTCGTCCGTCCGTTTCGGCCCGGGAGAGAGCGCCGAGGTCGGTCTGCTGCCGATCGGCGGCTCGCGGATCGCCATCGGCTTCGCCGGTCTCGTCGACGGGCCGCTGGACGCGCCGGGCGCGAGGGAAGAGGCGCTGCGCCGGGCAACTGCCTGCGGTTATCTGGGAGTTGAGCTGTGAACCCGTACGAGTACGCCGCCACCCACGGCCCCCGCGCCGGCGACCGTGTCCGTCTCGGCGACTCGGGTCTGACCGTCCGCGTGGAGTCCGACTCGCAGCGCTACGGCGACGAGTTCCTCGCCGGCTTCGGCAAGACGGCCCGCGACGGACTCCATCTCAAGGCCGCCGCGGTGCGGGAGACGTGCGATGTCGTGGTCAGCAATGTCGTCGTGATCGACGCGGTGCAGGGTGTCCGGAAAGTGTCCATCGGGATCAGGGAAGGGCGCATCTGCTCCATCGGGCGGGCCGGGAACCCCGACACCCTCGACGGGGTCGACGTCGTCGTCGGCACCGGTACCTCGATCGTCTCCGGCGAGGGGCTCATCGCCACCGCCGGTGCCGTCGACACGCATGTCCATCTGCTGTCGCCGCGCATCATGGAGGCCTCCCTCGCCTCCGGGGTCACCACGATCATCGGGCAGGAGTTCGGCCCGGTGTGGGGCGTCGGCGTCAACTCGCCCTGGGCGCTGCGCCACGCCTTCAACGCCTTCGACGCCTGGCCGGTCAACATCGGCTTCCTGGGCCGGGGTTCGTCGTCCTCGGACGCCCCGCTGATCGAGGCGCTGGCCGAAGGCGGGGCCAGCGGCTTCAAGGTGCACGAGGACATGGGTGCCCACACCCGCGCGCTGGACACGGCGTTGCGGGTCGCCGAGGAGCACGATGTCCAAGTCGCCCTGCACAGCGACGGGTTGAACGAGTGCCTGTCCGTCGAGGACACCCTGCGCGTGCTGGAGGGCCGGACGATCCACGCCTTCCACATCGAGGGCTGCGGCGGCGGACACGTCCCGAACGTGTTGAAGATGGCGGGAGTTCCGAACGTCATCGGCTCCTCCACCAACCCCACCCTCCCCTTCGGCCGGGACGCGGTCGCCGAGCACTACGGCATGATCGTCTCCGTCCACGACCTGAAGACCGACCTGCCCGGCGACGCCGCGATGGCCCGCGACCGGATCCGCGCCGGGACGATGGGTGCCGAGGACGTGCTGCACGACCTGGGCGCGATCGGCATCACCTCGTCCGACGCGCAGGGCATGGGGCGGGCGGGTGAGACGGTCCGCCGTACGTTCGCGATGGCCGGGAAGATGAAGGCCGAACTCGGCGCCCCGGAGGACCACGACAACGAACGCGTCCTGCGCTACATCGCCAAGCTGACCATCAACCCCGCGATCGCGCACGGACTTTCGCACGAGGTCGGTTCCATCGAGGTCGGCAAGCTCGCCGACCTCGTGCTGTGGCGGCCCGAGTACTTCGGTGCGAAACCGCAGCTCGTGCTGAAGTCCGGATTCCCGGCGTACGGAGTCGTCGGCGACCCGAACGCGGCGACCGACACCTGCGAACCCCTGGTCCTGGGACCGCAGTTCGGCGCGCACGGCAGCACGCCCGCCGACATCTCCGTGGCCTTCGTCGCGCAGGCGGCCCTGGACCAGGGCGGGGACTCCATGCCAACTCGCCGTCGCCGGGTGGCCGTTCGTGGCACGCGCGGCATCGGCCCCGCCGACCTGCGCCTCAACTCCCGTACCGGAGCGGTCGACGTCGACCAGCGCACCGGCCTGGTCACCCTCGACGGCGAGCCGATCCGCTCGGAGCCCGCCGACTCGGTCTCCCTCAACCGCCTCTACTTCCTCTAGAACACTAGGACCTGGGACTTCTGATGAGCTTCCGTATGCCGCCCGAGTGGGCCCCGCACGAGCGCACCTGGATGGCCTGGCCAGGACCCAACCCCACCTTCACGACCGACGAGGAGTTGACGGAGGCCCGCGCCGCCTGGGCGTCCGTGGCCCGGGCCGTGCGCCGCTTCGAACCGGTGACGATGGTGCACGGGCCGGGCCAGGGCGGGTCGGCGCGCGAACTGCTCGGCCCGGACGTCGATCTGGTCGAGCGCGACCTCGACGACGCCTGGATGCGGGACATCGGCCCCACCTTCGTCACGGACGGCCGTGAACTGGCCGCCGTGGACTGGACGTTCAACGGCTGGGGCGCCCAGGACTGGGCCCGCTGGGAGCACGACTCCAAGATCGCCCGCCAGGTCGCGGACCTCGCCGGGGTGCCGGCCCTGAGCAGCACCCTCGTCAACGAGGGCGGCGCGATCCACGTCGACGGCGAGGGCACGGTCCTGCTCACCGAGACGGTCCAGCTCGGCGAAGGCCGCAACCCCGGCTGGACCCGGGAGCAGGTCGAGGCGGAGATCCACGCCAGGCTCGGCACCACCAAGGCCATCTGGCTCCCGCACGGCCTCACCGGCGACTACGGCGTCTACGGCACCCAGGGCCACGTCGACATCGTCGCGGCCTTCGCCCGGCCCGGCACCGTACTGGTCCACAGCCAGCGCGACCCGGCCCACCCGGACCACGCCCGCTCCCAGGAGTACCTCGCTCTGCTGCGCGCCGAGACCGATGCGAAGGGCCGCCCCCTGGAGGTCGTGGAGATCCCCGCACCGACCGTGCTGGAGGCCGACGGGCACTGGGTCGACTACTCCTACATCAACCACTACCTCTGCAACGGCGGAGTCGTGCTCTGCGCCTTCGACGACCCGCACGACGAGATCGCGGCCGGTATCTTCCGGGGCCTCTTCCCCGAGCGGACGGTCACGCCGGTGGACGCCCGTACGATCTTCGCGGGCGGTGGCGGCATCCACTGCATCACGCAACAGCAGCCGAGGATCTAGCAGAGCCGGAGGATCAGATGGCCGGTGGGCGCAGACAGGCCCCGCCCCGCGAGGACGTGCTCGCCGCCGCCATGGAGATGATCGCCGAACGCGGTCTGGAGCAGCTCACCATGGCGGCGCTCGGCCGCGAGGTCGGCATGAGCAGCGGCCATCTCCTCTACTACTTCCACTCCAAGGACGAACTGCTCCTCCAGACCCTGGAGTGGAGCGAGGGCAGACTCGGCGCCGAACGCGGACGCCTGCTCACCCGCACGGCGGCAACGGTCCGGGAACGCCTCGACGCGTACGTCGACCTGTACGTCCCCGACGGCCACCACGACCCGCACTGGACGCTCTGGCTGGAGGTCTGGAACCGCTCGCAGAACGCCGACGACGAGGCTCGCGACCGGCAGGCCGCCATCGAGGGCGTCTGGCACCGCGACCTCGTCGCCCTGATCGCGGAGGGCGTCTCGCGCGGCGAGTTCCGCCCCGTGGACCCCGACCGCTTCGCCGCCCGCCTCCGCGCCCTCCTCGACGGCTTCTCCATCCACGTCGCGATCGGCCTGCGCGGCACGGACCGCACGCAAGTTCTCGGCCACGTAAGGGAGTTCGTGGAGGAAGGGCTTCTCGCGGACGCGTGAGGGGGCGCCCGGGTTGTACGCAGACGAGCGCATTGACCCGGGGTGCCCGGTGCGCTTGCATCCTTGTGAGTCCCCGGTGCGGGACCGGGGGAAAGCAAGGTTTCGGGGGGAACCATGTTCATGTCCACACGCACCTCAAGCATCTCCTCGGGGGCCGGGCTGCTCCTCGTGTTCGCCGTGGGCGTCGTCCCGGCCGCCGCGGCACCGCACGCGCCCCGCCTGCAACGGATCAGTACCGCCGCCGACGGCACCCAGGCCGACGGGGCCTCCGGCGGCGCGTCGATCACTCCGAATGGCCGCTTCGTCGCCTTCCGTTCCTCGGCGACCGACCTCGTCCCCGATCCGGGCCACGGCCCGGACAGCCAGGCGTACGTCCGTGACCTGCGCACCGGCACGGTCGGCAGAGTGGCGGCCCTCGGCACCCCGGTGCTCAGCACCGACGGCCGCTGGGCCGCCTCCACCGACTGGGGCACACACGACATCGATGTCTTCCTGACCGACCGCACGACCGGTACGCGTACCCGGATCGACGGCGCCGCGCTCAGGGACAGCGCGTACGACCCGACGATCAGCGCGGACGGCCGGTATGTGGCCTACCAGTACGTCACCCACCCGCAGTTCCCGACCCGCATCGACGTCTACGACCGGATCACGGGCACCCACGAGACCGTCAGCGCCGGCCCGCAGGACGACGGGAGCCGGGACATGTCCCACCCGTCGATCAGCGGCGACGGCCGGCTCGTCGCCTACCAGGACGACGGCACCGGTGACGTGTGGGTCGCCGACCGCAGGAGCGGCGGGCAGACCGAGGCCGACGACGGCACCCGCTCCACTCTCGTCCAGCTCAGCGCCGACGGCCGCACGCTGGCGATGAATTCCGCGGACGGCGCGTATGTGCGGGACCTGCGCACCGGCCGGGTGCGACACCTCCCCGGCGTCCAGGCCCGGGCGGTCAGCCCCGACGGGCGCCAACTCCTGTACGCCGACGGGCAGTCGGCCCTGCACCTGCGCGACCTGCGCACCGGAGCCGACCACACCGTCGCCGACGCCACGGCCGCCGCGAGCGCGGGAGCGGGTGCGGTGAGTGACAGGGGAGTCGTCTTCTCGTCGGCCGCGTCCGACCTGGTGCCCGACGACACGAACGCGGTGGCGGACGTCTTCGTGCGCCGCTGACCGAGCCGATGCACAACATCAATTGTTCGCAAGGGACTTGCAGGAAACTCAGGGGGATCTCCATGCACATCGCACGACGTACGGTCCTGGGCGCCGCCATGGTGGCCGCGCTCACGGGTGCGGCGCTGCCGGCAGCCGCGCAGTCGTCACCGCATACCTCACGGATCAGCGGCGGCACCGGTGGACGTGAGGCGGACGGCGCCTCCGCCGCACCTGCGATCAGCGCGAACGGCCGCTATGTGGCGTTCACTTCGGCCGCGACCAACCTCGTCCCCGGCGACCGGAACGGCGTCGCCGACCTGTTCGTCCGCGACCTGCGTACGGGGCGTACCCAGCGCGTGGCCGAGGGCCCGGCGAGCGATCCCGCGCTGAGCGCGGACGGCCGGTACGTCGTCTTCGCCACCGAGGCCGCACTCACCAAGGGGGACCACAACGATGCGGCCGACATCTATCTCCGTGATCTGAGGACCCACCGCACCGAGCGCATCAGCACCGGCCACGCGGCGAGCCCGCCCCTGTTCGAGCTCAACTACCTGCCCACCATCAGCGGGAACGGCCGCTACGTCGCCTACAGCACCGCGTCTCCGGACGCCGCGCCCGGTGACACCAACGGGCGGGACGACGTGATCGTCCACGACCGCAGGACCGGCCGGAACGAACTGGTCCAGTTCACCACCGACGGTACCCAGGGCGACAGCGACTCGTTCCAGGCCTCGTTGAGCGCCGACGGCCGCTGTGTGGCCTTCGTGACGGCCGCCCAACTGGATCCGGCGCACGACTGGACCCACGCCACGAACGTGTATGTGCGTGACCGGGCCAAGGGCACCACCGAGCAGGTCAGCATCCCCACCCGCTTCGTCTACAAGAACAGCTCATGGGGACCGTCGATGAGCGCGAACGCCCGCTTGGTCGCCTTCTCCTCCAACGTCGCCAACCTCGTCCCCGACGACACGAACAAGACCACCGACGTGTTCCTGTTCGACCGGAAGGCGCGGACGACCGTCAGGCTGAGCACCGCGGCCGACGGCACCCAGGCCGACGGCGCGAGCCAGGGCGTGAGCCTGAGCGCGGACGGCCGCTACGCGGCGTTCGGTTCGGCGGCCACGAATCTCGTCCCGGGCGACACGAACGGCGTCGCCGACATCTTCGTCAAGGACCTCCGTACCGGAGCGATCCGCCTGGTGACCGATGCCGCCGACGGCGCCTCCGACACCGTCGCCCTCGACGCGCACGGCCGGACCGCCGTGTTCTCGTCCACGGCCACGAATCTCGTCCCGCGCGACACGAACGGCGTCGCCGACATCTTCGTACGGCACCTGGGGGCCAAGTGATGAGGCGGCTGCTTCCCGGTGCCGCCCTGGTCGGCGCCCTCACCCTGACGGTGACCCCGGCGCACGCAGCGCCACGCCTGATCGTGCGCGTGAGCACCGGCGCCCACGGCGCCCAACTGGCGACGGCATCACGCGGCGGGACCGTCAGCGCCGACGGACGCTACGCGGTCTACGGAACGCTCGGCCCCGCGGACGGCTGCTCGGCCGACTTCTCCACCTGCGTCTTCGTCACCGATCTGCGCTCCGGCGCCCGGCAGCAGATTCCGGGCACCGGCACGGAGACGTCGGGCATGACGATCAGTGCCGACGGGCGTCGCGTCGGCTATACGACGGGCACGTACCACTTCTTCAAGGCGAACGTGTACGACCGCGCGACCGGCGGACTCCAGCAGCTCTGGCCGGCGAACCCGCCGACGGACACGTCGTACGAGCGCAGCGACCTCGTCGGATTCAGTGCCGACGGCCGCCAGGTGTCGTACACCATCGGCAACCGCAACGGGAGCAATGGCGTACGACACCTCCTGGTCCGCGATCTGTCCACCGGCACCGAGGAGTTGATCGACCCGGTGGACCACCCGGGCAATGTCACCGGGGGACAACTCAGCGCGGACGGCCGGTTCGTGGCGTACGGAATCCAGGCCGGGTCCGACAGCGCCCTTTACGTCAAGGACCGCCGCACGGGCGCGACGACCCGCGTCGACACGGGTGCCCCGGCGGGACTCGTCCAGCTCTCCGCGGACGGGCACCGGGTGCTCTTCAACGCCCTTTCCGACGGGGGGACTTGGCAGGCCCGCGTCCGTGACCTGCGCACCGGACAGGTCCGGCCGCTCGGCGCCGCCACCGCCGAGGCCGCCGACGCCTCCCTCCGGTACGTCGTGCTCGCCGAGGACACCGGGCTGGTCCTGCTCGACTCCCGGACGGGCGCGCGGACCACGGTGGCCCCGCCCGGCTCCACCGTCGTACCGGGCTCCGTCACCCGCCACGGCCGTGCCGTCGTCTTCGCCTCCACGGCCGACGACCTCGTCCGGGACGACACCAACGGGGTCTCGGACGTGTTCGTCCATCGCCAGTGACCGACCGACCGGCATCACAGGGGGCACAGATCGTACACATCAGCAATACACGCACCCGCACACGCGCCACGCTGGCCACCGCCCTTGTCACCGCCGCGGTGACCCTGGCGGGAACGCCGGCGAGCGCCGCAGCCGAGGTTCCGTACACCGAGCGCGCCAGCGTCGCTCCGGACGACGTTCAGCTGAACGACGCGTCGTTCGGGGCTGCCGCGACGGACAGGGGTGTCGTGTTCACCTCGAACGCGGCCGTGCACAGCGGGGACACCAACGGGCAGTCCGACGTGTACTACCGGGACCCGTCCGGGACGCATGAGGTCAGTTACGACGCGCTGCCCGGTGACCTCATGGGCGACGGCCCCTCCTACGAGCCGTCGGGCTGTGCCAACGGCCGGTTCATCGCCTTCGTCTCACAGGCGGCCAACCTGACGACGACCCCGCGAGAGGACCACGAACCGCTGATCCATCTGCGCAACCGGAGCGTCGGCAAGATCAGCGTGCTCCCGCGCAGCTACCAGGGCGTGCCGTTCACCTCGATGGGGCAGCCGGCGATCAGCTTCGACTGCCAGTGGGTGGCGTTCGTGGCGACGCTGCCGTCCACACCCGAGCACGTCGAGCAGTCGCGCGTCTACCGCTACCGCGTCTACGACGGCTCGATCGCGCCGGTCAGCCAGGTGTCCGAAGACGGCTCGCGCGCCGCCGGCCGGCCCTCGATCAGCGCCGACGGCCGTCACATCGCCTACCAGTACGCGATCCCGCACCCGGGAGGACCCGCCAACGACAGCGACATCTACGTCCGCGACATGGAGACCGGAGCCCTGGAGAAGGCGTCCGTGGCGCGCACCGGAGGACCGGCGAACCGCGAGTCCACCGGACCGTCGATCAGCGCCGACGGCCGAGTGGTGGCCTTCGACTCCTACGCCTCGAATCTCGTGCACGGGGACACCAACGGCAGTGCGAACGTATTCGTCCGCGACCTCGACAAGGGCCGCACGCGACTGGTCAAGGGGACGGGCCGAGGCGTCTTCACTCACGGGGCCTCGCTCAGCGCGGACGGGCTCCGGGTCGCCTACGAGTCCGGGACCCTGGCCGATCCGGAGGCGCCGCGCCAGGTCTGGCTCGCGGACCTGACGGACGGCTCGGCACAGCTGGTCAGCGCGAACGCGCAGGGCGCCCCGGGCGACGGGTCGTCGACGAGCCCGTCCGTCCAGCCCGACGGACTGGCGGTCTCCTTCACGTCGTACGCCGACGACCTGGTGCCCGACGACACCAACGGCACCCTCGACGTGTTCGTACGTCACCTCAAGTGATCGACCGCATCCTGAGACGCACATGAGCGAGGCACGGGGGCTGTGCCAGACTGCCTCCGTGTTCTCGTTCGCCACGATTATTGGCAGCAGGCGCGCCGGTCCGCAGTGACCGCCTCGTACGACCAGGTACGGGCGATCACCGTCGTCTCTCGACCCGCGCGCAGACCTCTCGCACCCGCGAGGGGTTTTTCGCTTTTCTGGCCCACCTTCAGCCGGGAAAGCAGTGCGAGGGACCATTGAGGGACGGTGGAGCCGGTCATTCCGGTACAGACCGAGATTCAGATCCTCAGGAGCCAGACACCATGACGGAAACCAGCGCACTCGACGATGCGTTCCACGTCTTCGACACGACCCTGCGTGACGGCGCGCAGCGGGAGGGCATCAACCTCACCGTCGCGGACAAGCTGGCCATCGCCCGGCACCTGGACGACTTCGGCGTTGGCTTCATCGAGGGCGGCTGGCCGGGCGCCAACCCGCGGGACACCGAGTTCTTCGCCCGTGCCCGGCAGGAGATCGACTTCAAGCACGCGCAGCTCGTCGCGTTCGGCGCCACCCGCCGCGCCGGCGCCAAGGCGGCCGAGGACCCGCAGGTCAAGGCGCTCCTGGACTCCGGCGCCGATGTCATCACCCTCGTCGCCAAGTCCCACGACCGGCATGTCGAGCTGGCCCTGCGCACCACCCTCGACGAGAACCTGGAGATGGTCCGCGACACCGTCTCCCACCTGGTCGCGCAGGGCCGCCGTGTCTTCGTCGACTGCGAGCACTTCTTCGACGGTTACCGCGCCAACCCCGAGTACGCGAAGGCCGTCGTCCGTGCGGCGTCCGAGGCCGGCGCGTCCGTCGTGATCCTCTGCGACACCAACGGCGGGATGCTCCCGGCGCAGGTCCAGGCGGTCGTCGCCACCGTCCTCGCCGACACCGGCGCCAGGCTCGGCATCCACACCCAGGACGACACCGGCTGCGCGGTTGCCAACACCCTCGCCGCCGTCGACGCGGGCGCGACCCACGTCCAGTGCACGGCGAACGGCTACGGCGAGCGCGTCGGCAACGCCAACCTGTTCCCGGTGGTCGCCGCGCTGGAGCTGAAGTACGGCAAGAAGGTCCTGCCCGACGGCAAGCTGCGTGAGATGACCCGCATCTCCCACGCGATCGCCGAGGTCGTGAACCTCACGCCGTCCACGCACCAGCCCTACGTCGGCGTATCGGCCTTCGCGCACAAGGCCGGCCTGCACGCCTCCGCGATCAAGGTCGACCCCGACCTGTACCAGCACATCGACCCCGAGCAGGTCGGCAACACCATGCGGATGCTGGTCTCCGACATGGCCGGCCGCGCCTCCATCGAGCTCAAGGGCAAGGAACTCGGCGTCGACATCAGCGGTGACCGCGAACTGGTCGGCCGGGTCGTGGACCGCGTCAAGGAGCGCGAACTCAAGGGCTACACCTACGAAGCGGCCGACGCGTCCTTCGAACTCCTGCTGCGCGCCGAGACGGAGGGCAAGGCCCGCTCCTACTTCCAGGTCGAGTCCTGGCGCGCGATCGTCGAGGACCGCCCCGACGGAAGCCACGCCAACGAGGCCACGGTCAAGCTGTACGCCAAGGGCGAGCGCATCGTCGCCACCGCCGAGGGCAACGGCCCGGTCAACGCGCTGGACCGTGCCCTGCGCGTGGCCCTGGAGAAGATCTACCCCCAGCTCGCCAAGCTCGACCTCGTCGACTACAAGGTCCGCATCCTGGAAGGCGTCCACGGCACGTCCTCCACGACCCGCGTCCTGATCTCCACGTCCGACGGCTCGGGCGAGTGGTCGACGGTGGGCGTCGCGGAGAACGTCATCGCCGCGTCCTGGCAGGCCCTGGAGGACGCGTACACCTACGGCCTCCTCCGCGCGGGCGTCGAGCCCGCCAAGTAGGCCGTCCTCAGCAGGAGTCCTCGGCGAGTTTCTCGAACTCGCCGAGGCTCATGGCCTTGTCGTCGGCCCAGACCCGGCCGGGTTTCAGGGCGGTGATCTGCTCGGTGGAGAACTCCACGACCCCGTTGTACGAGTCGCCCGTGATGTAGTGCCCGAAGGTCAGCGAGTAGTGGTGCTTCGGCAGGAGCCGCTGCTCGCCCCGGTGCCGTGCCTTCCAGGCGGCCGGCGGCGAGAACAGCGGGAACTCGGCGTCTCCGCTCAGCTTCTCCTTCCGCACGTCCCACCCCGCGGTGACCGGTCCCTCGTCGATCCCCCTGGCCCACCCGTCGAGCGACGGAGACCGGTAACTGTCGTCCCCGCACGGCCGGATCAGCGCCTGCGGCACCCCGTCCGCCCCGAGCCGCACCCCGGCCAGCGGCAGATCGACGGCCGTGCACCCGCCCAACAACAACGCACCGGCGGCCGTGCCCAGCACGGCCGCCGTCCCCCGAGTACGTCTCATGACTCCCCTACTGCAGATGCCACTTCTGGTTCGCGGCCCCCGAGCACGTCCAGATCTGCGCCCGCGCCCCGTTCGCCGACGAGTTGTCCGTGACGTCGAGGCACTTGTTGGCCGCCGTATTCACGACATCACCGGTGGAGGAGTTGTACGACCACTGTTGCGCGGCGGTTCCGTTGCAGTCGTACAACTGCACCTTGGCCCCGTCGGCGGTGGAAGCCGACGTCACGTCGAGGCACTTGCCGAGGGCGCGCACCGTGCCGTCGGTCCCCACGGTCCACTGCTGGGCGGTCGAGCCGTTGCAGTCGTAGAGCTGGACGGCCGTGCCGTTGGCGGTCGAACCCCCGGCCACGTCGAGGCACTTGCTCGCGAGTCCGACGAACGCCCCGGTCCGGCTGCCGCCGCCGGACTGCGTCCCCGTCCAGGTGAACGTGGCGGAGGTCTTGCCGGGGAGGGAGTAAGTCGCGTGCTGGCCGCCCCAGTTGATGGTGACGGTCTTCGCGGTGGACGCGTCGTTGTATGCGATCAGCGCCTTCGAACCGTCCGGGTTGCGCCACGCCACGTTCGGCACGCTGGTGGACGCCGTGGAAGCGATCCGCTGCGCTCCCGGCCGTACGAACTTCGTCAGCTGGCCCATCGTGTAGTACTCGACGGTGTAGTCGACGGTTCCGCTCGCGCCGTCCCCGTTGTGCACGGTGATGAGGCCCGTGCAGGTGCCGCAACCGCCGTTGTGCGGGCCCATGTTCTGGTCCACCGCCAGGGACCACTTGGTCACCGACTTCGCCCAGTTGCGGGTGTAGTCGATGATGTTGTTCATGTCCTCGCGCTGCTGGTTGGCGATCCAGGTGCCGCCGGAGTGCTCGGTGCCGAAGGCGTCCAGCGTCGGGTACTGGTTGTGGACGGTGGTCTGCTTGGTGACGCCGCTGATGTCGCTGTAGCCGTGCCAGGCGATGCCGCCGAAGTTGGGGTTGGAGCGGACGGCCGCGTCGTCGACCGTCGCCGCCGCGTACGAGTCGTACACGTCCCAGTTCCAGTCGTGCGCCAGGACCTTCGTCGTCAGGCCGGACGCGTTGAGCTTGGGCAGCAGCTCGCTCTTCGTGAAGTAGGCGAGCCCGGACGCGTTCCAGCTCATCGAAGGGTAGCCGGAACAGCACGTCGGCTCGTTCTGGACGGTCACGTACGACACCGGAACGCCCTGGTCCTTGTACGCCTGGAGGTACTTGACGAAGTAGTTGGCGTAGGCCCCGTAGTCCTCGGACTTCAGCCAGCCGCCGTTGAGCGAGCCGCTGTCCTTCATCCACGCGGGCGCCGTCCATGGCGAGGCCATGACAGTCAGAGAGGGGTTCAGTGAGAGCGCCTGCTTGGTCAGCGGCACCACGTCCGCCAGGTCGTGCGCGATCGAGAAGGAGGTGAGGTTCGGGTCGGTCTGGCCGGAGGCCACGTCGTCGTACGTGTACCCGTACCGCGCCAGGTCCGAGGCGCCCATCGGATTGCGCAGGAACGACAGGCCGATGCCGTCCGTCGGCGAGAACAACTTGGTCATCGTCGTGTTCCGGGTCGCCGCCGACAGCGCGCCGCTGCTGTTCATCAGCCAGGCCGCGGTGTCCGTGAAGGACGCGCCGCCGCCGGTGAAGGTCTGGTAGCGGGTGTTCTCGTCGACGGTGATGTTCTCGCCGCTGCCGCCCGTCCCGGAGGAGAAGGCGAACGGAGTCTGGGCCTGGAGGCCGCGGGTCACATGGCGTCCGGCGGCGTCGTCGGTGGTGGTGAGCCAGGCCGTGACCTGTTCACCGGCCGCGTGTGCGGGGGGTACGGCCGCGCTGAAGCCGGCCACGGAGAGCAGTCCGGCGAGCAGTAGCCGGGCCGTGCGGGGGGTTCTCCTGGACATGGATGCGTTAGCCCTTCCTGACGAGACGTCTTGACGGGTCCTCGGGCCGTTAGTTAACTCACGACGTGATCTAAGTCATGAGTGAACTGTGCGAACCAGAGTGAACCAGAGCCCCAGAGCCGAGGGAAGGTCCATGCCAAGAACCGCCCTGCTCGTTTCCACCGCCCTGTGCGCCGCGCTGCTGTCACCGGCCGCCGTGTCCCAGGCGGCAGTCGCCGCCGACCCAGCCCCCACCCCCGTCGACCGCTTCGAGGGCGAGGTGCCCTTCGCGAGCCAGCCCGCCGAGGGCATCTTCACCTGGGGCGGCGACAGCGACGACCCGCCCCAGCTGGCCCTGACCGCGAGACCCGACGCCCCCGAGGGCGACAAGGTACTCACCGGCACGTACGACATCAGCGGCTACGGCGGCCTCACCCACGACTTCGCCGCGACCGAGCCCGCCCACGACTGGTCCGCCCACCAGGGCATCCGTTTCTGGTGGGACGGCCAGAACACGGGCAAGTCGACCAACTTCGAGATCAAGGACGGCGGCGCCAACGGCGAGGCCTCCGAGCTGTGGACGACGTCCTTCACGGACGACTTCACCGGCTGGAAGCAGATCGAGATCCCGTTCACGAACTTCGTGTACCGCACGGACTACCAGCCCGTCGGCGGCATCGACCATGTCCTCGGACTGACGCAGATGTGGGGCTACGCGGTCACGCTCCCCGTCGGCATCAAGGGCCAATTCGCCATGGACGACGTCGAGTTGTACGGCAAGGCCGACCAGTCGCTGCGCACGAACGTCACCACCGACTCGGCCGTCTACCCGGTCGAGGAGGGCGGTACGGCCACGGTCGAGGTCACCGTCGCCACCACCGGCTCCGCGCCGGTCGACGACCCGGTGACCGTCGCCTACACGTCCGACGGCGGCACCGCCACCTCCGGCAAGGACTACACCCCGGTCTCCGGCACCCTCACCTTCCCTGCGGGCACCGCGTCCGGCACCACCCAGACCGTCAAGGTCCGCACGCTGAAGGACAGGTCCGCCGAGAACGCCGAGACGATCCCGCTGAAGCTCACGGTCACCGGCGCCAAGGCCCCGGCCGAGACGCCCCAGGTGGTCATCGACGCGCACGGACTGCCGTACCTGGACAGCAAGTTGCCGATCAAGAAGCGCGTCGCCGACCTGGTGAAGCGCATGTCGCCGGAGGAGAAGGCCGGGCAGATGACCCAGGCCGAGCGCGGCGGCATCGGGACCGGCGCCGACATCGCCACCTACGACCTCGGCTCACTGCTCTCCGGCGGCGGCTCGACCCCGACGCCCAACACGGCGGCCGCCTGGGCGAAGATGATCGACTCGTTCCAACTCCGGGCGCAGGCAACGCGGTTCCAGATCCCGCTGATCTACGGCGTGGACGCCGTCCACGGCCACAACAACCTGGCCGGCGCCACGATCATGCCGCACAACATCGGCATCGGCGCCACCCGCGACCCCCAACTCGCCCAGAAGACCGGCGCGGTGACGGCCAGTGAGGTCCGCTCGACCGGTGTCCCGTGGGACTTCGCGCCCTGCCTCTGCGTCACCCGTGACGAACGCTGGGGCCGTTCCTACGAGTCCTTCGGCGAGGACCCGGCGCTCGTCCAGTCCATGGAGACGATGATCCAGGGACTCCAAGGCGCCGCGAACGGCAGGCAGTTGAAGGACGACGACAAGGTCCTCGCCACCGCCAAGCACTTCGTCGGCGACGGCGGTACGGCCTACGGCTCCTCCACCACCGGCACCTACACCATCGACCAGGGCGTCACCACCGTCACCCGGCAGCAGCTGGAGGCCATCCACCTGGCGCCGTACCAGACGGCCGTCGACCGGGGCATCGGCACGGTCATGCCGTCGTACTCCTCGCTCGACATCGTCGGCGACGGCCTCGGCCCGGTGAAGATGCACGCCCGCGCCGACATGATCAACGGCGTCCTCAAGAACCGGATGGGCTTCGACGGCTTCGTCATCAGCGACTGGAACGCCATCGACCAGCTCCCCGGCGACTACGCGGCGCACGTCGACACGGCGGTCAACGCGGGCGTCGACATGATGATGGTCCCGTACAGCTACAGGGACTTCAGCTCGACGCTGATCGCCGAGGTGAAGGCGGGCCACGTCACCGAGAAGCGGATCGACGACGCCGTGTCCCGCATTCTCACGCAGAAGTTCAAGCTCGGCCTCTTCGAGAAGCCGTACGCCGACACGAGCAACGCGGCGCAGATCGGCTCGACTTCGCACCGTGCGGTGGCACGGCAGGCGGCGGCCGAGTCGCAGGTGCTGCTGAAGAACGCGGGTGGCGTGCTCCCGCTGAAGAAGTCGCAGAGGGTCTACGTCGCCGGTTCCAACGCCGACGACCTCGGCAACCAGACCGGCGGCTGGACCATCACCTGGCAGGGCTCGTCCGGCACCAACACGACCGGCACGACGATCCTCCAGGGCATGAAGAACGCCGGCGGTGACGTCACGTACTCCAAGGACGCCTCCGCCCCGACCGGCGGTTACGACGTCGGTGTGGTCGTGGTCGGCGAGACCCCGTACGCCGAGGGCGTGGGCGATGTCGGCAACGGCAACGACCTGACGCTTACCCCCGCCGACCAGGCAGCCGTGGACAAGGTGTGCGCGGCGATGAAGTGCGCGGTGCTGATCGTCTCCGGGCGCCCGCAGCTGATCGGCGACCGGCTTCCGAAGATCGACGCTCTGGTCGCCTCCTGGCTGCCGGGCACCGAGGGCGACGGCGTGGCCGACGTCCTCTACGGCAAGCGCTCCTTCACCGGTCAACTCCCGGTCACCTGGCCGAAGTCGGAGGCCCAGCTGCCGATCAACGTCGGCGACACGTCGTACGATCCGCAGTTCCCGTACGGCTGGGGTCTGACGACCGTGTCGAAGGCGCCCACGGGTGGCGCGTCCACTCTGAAGGCGCTGGAGGCCGCCGCGGCGAAGACCCGGTCGGCGGAGAAGGGCAGGGCACTGGTCACCGAGGCGCGGCTGCTCGTCCAGCAGAAGATCGGCCAGAACATCACGGCGGCGGTCTCGAAGCCGTTCGCGGACGCGGACCATCTGCTGCTGACCGGGAAGTACGCGGCGGCCGTGAAGAAGCTGGAGGAGGCGTACAAGGTGGCGTGAGCGCGCTGCTGGAAGGGGGCGGGGGCTGTCGGCCGGCTGCGGCATGGTCGTGGCTGGGCGCGCAGTTCCCCGCGCCCCTGCGGGGCGCGTCCGCTAGCGTCGAATCATGAAGGTCGTCGCTTGGAGCCGAAGCCTCCCGGGGCTGCTCGTGGCCCTGCTGCTCGCCGCGCTGACCATGGCGTCCCCGGCCGCCGCGGACACCGGCGTCTCGACGATCGGCCAGGCTCTGCGCAAGGGGCCCGTCTACGTCGACCCGGGGACGTCCTCCTTGCCGTCCGCCGACGCGGACGCGCTCGCGCAGCGGATCAAGAAGGCCGACAAGCCGGTCTTCGTCGTGGTCCTCCCCGCCGACTACCCGACGGCGAACCTCTTCCCGAACCTGCGCACCGCCACCGGCATCACCGGCCTCTACGCGATCCGCCTCGGCGACCGCTTCGACGCCCGCGCGGACTCCTCGGTCCTGTCGAACGCGGCTGTGAAGAACCTGGTCGCCAGCGTGCAGGGCGAGGACGCGAAGACCCAGCTCGACGACTTCACCGACCGGGCGCTCGCCAACATGGGCGGCTCGGCACCCGCGTCCTGGGGCGGCTCCTCCAGCGACAACGGAGTCTCCGGTACGGCGCTGATCGTCGCGGGAGGCGTCCTGGTGGCCGGTGGCGCGGGGGCGTACACCCTCGTCCGGCGCTCCCGCCGGCGCAGGCTGGAGGAGCAGCGGGCCGCGCTGGACAAGCTGCGGGTCGTGGTCGACGAGGACATCACCGCGTTCGGCGAGGAACTGGACCGCCTCGACTTCCACCCGGCCGAACCGCGCGCCGACGACGCGATGCGCGCCGACTACGAGCGCGCCCTCGACGCCTACGAGCAGGCGAAGACGTACATGGCGGCGGCCACGAAACCCGAGGACGTGCGGGCCGTCACCCAGGCCCTGGAGGACGGCCGCTTCTCGCTCGCCCAGCTCGCCGCCCGCCGTGAGGGCCGCCCGCTGCCCGAGCGCCGGGCCCCCTGCTTCTTCGACCCGCGCCACGGCCCCTCGGTCGCCGACGCCACCTGGACGCCGTCCGGCGGCGCACCCCGCGAGGTCCCGGTCTGCGCGGCCGACCGGGCCCGGCTCGCCGACGGCCAGGACCCGATGATCCGCGAGGTCGACACGGACTACGGCCGCCGCCCGTACTGGGACGCGGGCCCGGCCTACGGCCCCTGGGCGGGCGGCTACTTCGGCGGCGGCCTCCTCCCCGGCCTGCTCGTCGGCACGCTGCTGGGCAGCATGATGGCCACCCCGTCCTATGCCTCCGACTACGGCACCGGTTACGGCGACTTCGGCAGCGGCGGCTACGACGGCGGCGACGTGTCCGGTGCGAACTTCGACCCCGGTGACTTCGGCGGCGGCTTCGGGGGAGGGGACTTCGGAGGGGGCGGCGACGGGGGAGGCGGCGGGGACTTCGGCGGGGGTTTCTAGGCCTCCAGGGCCGCCAGCCGCTCCATGACCGCCCCCGCCAACTCCAACACCCCTCGCTCCGTCGCGCTCAACGAGGCCAGCGCCCCCGCCAGCCACACATCCCGCTCGGCCATGTCCCGATCGAGCGCCTGCCGCCCCGCCGCCGTCAGTGTGAGTACGGACCGCCGCCGATCCACCGCGCTCGGCTCACGCGCGATCAACCCCTCCGCCTCCAGTTCGGCGAAGGTCCGCGTGAGCGACTGGGGTCGCTGCCGCTCGGCCACCGCGACCTCGCCGGGCGTCGCCGAACCGTTCCGGTGCAGATGCCCGAGCACGATCAGCTGGTTCGGGGTGAGCCCGCCGTCGCCGCGTTCCTGTCGCAGCCGCCGGTTCAGCCGTACGACGCCACGACGGATCCGGGCGGCCTCGGAGAGATGATCCATGACGCATATCGTACGCACTAACTTACTATTCACCGTGCATACGGCCAGCTACTGTAGTGACAGTGACCGCCAAACTGATACGCAATGCGTACGAAGCGGCTCTGACGATGACCGCCGCGCTGCTCTGCTGGGGCGTCGCCCTCTGGCTGGAGGGTGTCGCGGGACTGCACACCGACGTGCTGGTCCTCGCGGTCGCCCTGTCCCTGACCATGTCCTCCACCCAACGCACCGCCGACACCCGCCGCCGGCTCACCGCGCTCGTCCTGCTGCCGATCACGGCCGGCGCCTCGATCTTCCTCGGCCGGCTGATCGCCTCCCACTACGCGCTCGGCGCCGCCGTCTACACGGCGGGCATGGCACTCGCCATCTGGATCCGCCGCTACGGCCCCGCCGCCACGAAGGCCGGCACGCTGCTGGCCCTCCCACTGGTCGCGCTCCTCGTCGTACCGGGTCCGGCGCTGCCGCCCAAGGCGCAGAGCGGGCTGGTCACTTGGGGCTGGTCCGCGCTGATCGGGGCGCTGGTGTGCGGCGGGGTGTGGCTGGTGCAGGGGCTGGGGGACCGGTTCGGCCCACGGCCCTGGCGCGCCGAACCCGATCCCGGACAACCGCCGCGCCGCTCCCGTCTCCACCCCCGCCCCAGCACCCGCATGGCCCTCCAGATGGCGGCCGGTATCGCCGCCGCCTTCGTCGTGGGGCGGCTGTTCTTCGACAACCACTGGCCGTGGGTGGTGCTCACCGCGTACGTCGCCGCGAGCGGCAACCGCGGCCGAACGGACGTACTGCGCAAGGGAATCGAGCGGCTGGCAGGGGCCACGGTCGGCACGCTGCTGGCGGCGGGCGTCGCGCTGATCGGCGTCACCGGCGACACCTCCGTGGCGCTGATGTTCGCCGTCCTCGCGGTCGCGTTGTGGCTGCGTCCCCTCAACTACGCCTTCTGGGCCGCCGGAATGACCTGCGCCCTGTCCCTCCTCCTCGGCTACTTCGGCCAGGACGCCCTGCACCTGCTGCCCACCCGGCTCGAAGGCATCGCGGTCGGCGCGGTGCTGTCGGTGGCGTCCGCGTGGTGGCTGCTGCCGGTGGCGCGCGCCCGTCGTCAGCCCGTTCTCGGCACGACCAGCCCCGTCTCGTAGGCCATCACGACGGCTTGCGTACGGTCCCGCAGCCCCAGTTTGGACAGGATGCGGCTGACATGGGTCTTCACGGTCTCCTCGCCGACGTGCAGGCGGACGGCGAGCTCCGGGTTGGACAGGCCTTCCGCGAGCAGTCGCAGAACGTCGGTCTCGCGTGGGGTGAGGGCGTCAAGTGCGGTCCGAACGAGGGCGGTTCGGGGGCGCTGGCGCGCGAACTCGGAGATGAGCCGGCGGGTGATCGCGGGCGCGAGCAGTGCCTCGCCGGCCGCCACGACCCGTACCGCGTCGAAGAGCCGCTCAGCCGTCACGTCCTTGAGCAGGAACCCGCTCGCCCCCGCCGTCAGGGCGTCGTAGACGTGCTCGTCGAGGTCGAAGGTCGTGAGTACGAGTACGCGTGGGGCGTCCGGGCCCTGGAGCCGTGCGGTGGCCTCGATGCCGTCCATGACCGGCATCCGTACGTCCATCAGGACCACGTCGGGCAGGTGCTCCCGGCAGACGCGTACCGCCTCGGCGCCGTCGGGGGCCGTGCCGACGACGGTGAAGTCGGCCTGGGTGGCGAGGAGTCCGGCGTACCCGACCCGGACGATCTCGTGGTCGTCGGCGACGACGATGCGGATGGTCATGCCGGTGCCTCCTCCGGCTCGACGGGCAGGCGCGCCTCGACCAGGAAACCGCCGCCGGGAGCGTGCCCGGTGCGCAGCGTGCCCCCCACCGTCGCGGCACGCTCGCGCATGCCCAGCAGACCGTGGCCGGAGACATCGGCCGCCGGCCCGGGCCCGTTGTCGCGCACGCGCACCGCCAAGTCCTCGTCCCCATAACGGAGTTCCACGTCCACGGCGGCACCCGGTGCGTGTCGGCGGGCGTTGGTCAGGGCCTCCTGCACGATCCGGTACGCGGTGACCTCGATGCCGGGGTCGAGGGAGGAGACGGGCCCGCTGACGATGAGCCGGGTGCGGGAGCCGGCCGCGTCCCGTGACTCGTCGACGAGTTCCATGAGCTGGCGGAGACCGGGCTGGGGCCGCCGCTGGACCCCCGTGTCCGCGTCTTCCCGCAGCACGCCCAGCAGCCGCCGCATCTCGGTCAGCGCGGTGCGCGCGGTGTCACCGATGGCGAGCAGCCGGGTGGCGCCCTCGGCCGGGAGGCCCGGGGTGGTGAGGCGGGCGGTCTCAGCCTGGACGGCGATCATCGAGATGTGATGCGCGACGACATCGTGCAACTCCCGTGCGATGCGCGCCCGTTCACCACGGGCAGCGTGTTCGAGGAGCGTGTCCGCGAAGGCCTGTTCGGTCACGCTGTGGGCCAGGGCCGTGCTGCGTACGTGGTGGGCGATGCCGGTGGCCGCGGCGGCGGAGGCGAGGGTCGCGACGAGGACGGCGACGACCCTGGTCAGTTCCTCCCGGCTGCCGAGGGCGATCACGACGTACGGCAGGACGAACAGCCCGCCGAGCCGGGTGGCGCCGGATCGCCCCAGTACGTACACGCACACCAGTTGGGCCACGACCCCGCCGACGGTGAGCTGCCCGAAGGGCACGAGCGACAGCACACAGGAGGCGCTGATCGCGACGGCGGCGCAGCTCCGGGCGAGCCGTCCGGTGCCGAGGACGAAGGCGAGAGGGAGGGTGGAGGAGAGGGTGAGCAGCAGCAGCGTGGCGAAACCACCGGCCGGGCCGGTGCTGCGGACGAGGACTTCGGAGACGGCGAGCGCGGCGAGGACGACCGCCACGATCACGGCGCGTGTACCGGAGTCGGCGGTCCGCCAGCGGAACAGCACCGCCCGTACGCCCCCACTCTTCTCACCCACCCGGTCATTGTGCCGACCTCCCCTCCCCGTCGGCGTCCCCCTCGTGAGGGACCTCCCCGGCGTGACGACGTGTGGTGCTCCCCGCCCCTAGCCTCCCTCACCATGAGCGACGCAACCATCGAAGTCCGCGACTTACGGAAGCGGTTCGGCCGGACCCTCGCGGTCGACGGCCTCTCCTTCACGGTCGAGCCCGGCACGGTGACCGGCTTCGTCGGTCCCAACGGCGCGGGCAAGTCCACCACCATGCGTTCCCTCCTCGGCCTGGACACCCCCGACGAGGGCCAGGCACTGATCGGCGGCCGCCCCTACCACGCCCTGCGCACCCCGCTGTTGGAGGTCGGCGCGCTCCTGGACGCCGCCGCCCTGCACCCCAGCCGGCGGGGCCGCGACCATCTCCGCTGGCTGGCCCACTCCCACGGCCTGCCGATGCGGCGGGTGGACGAGGTCCTCGAACAGGTCGGCATGGAGCAGGCGTCCCGGAGAAGGGCGGGCGGCTACTCCCTCGGTATGCGCCAACGCCTCGGCATAGCCGCCGCGTTGCTCGGCGACCCCCCGGTCCTCCTCCTCGACGAACCGGTCAACGGCCTGGACCCCGAGGGCATCCAGTGGATCCGCACCCTGCTCCGTCACCTGGCCACGGAGGGCCGGGCGATCCTGGTCTCCAGCCACCTGATGAGCGAACTCGAGGACACCGCCGACCACTTGGTGGTCATCGGCCGGGGCCGTCTGATCGCCGACACCGCGGTGGCCGATCTCCTCGCGGCGGCCTCCGGCGACCGGGTGCGCCTGCGCACGAGCAGCCGTGCGGAGGCGATGGAGCTCCTCGCCAGGGAGGGCGGCACGGTGGCCGTCACCGACCGCGACACGATCACGGTCACCGGCCTCCCCGCCGAACGGATCGTGGAACTGCTCGCCGCCTCCCGGGTCCCCTTCGCCGAAGTGGGCGCGCATCGCGCGACGTTGGAGGAGGCGTACATGGAACTGACCAGGGAGGCGGTCGAGTTCACGTCGACGGCCACGGACGGGGACGAGGTGACGTCCCGATGACGACGACACCCACGAGGACGGTCCCCCCGTACCGCTCGGCCCTGCACCCGGCCCGCGCCGGCTTCGGCCGCCTGCTGCGCGCGGAGTGGACGAAGTTCTGGACGGTCAGGGCCTGGCTGCTGGTGCTGGCGATCGGCGCGGTGGTCACGGTCGTGGTCTGCCAGTTGGGCGCGAGCGGTTCCAGCGTCAGCGGTGGGCCGCCGATCGTCCTCGGCCCGGGCGGCGAGGTCGTCAACGACTCCTTCCGCTTCACCCACCGCGCACTGACCGGCGACGGCACGGTCACGGCGCGGGTCACCGGCCTGAAGGACGCCTCCGGCAAGGGGCTCGGACCCTGGGCGAAGGCCGGGATCATCGTAAAGTCGAGCCTGAAGCCGGGCTCGCCGTACGCGGCGGTGATGGCGACCCCCGGCCACGGCGTCCGCATGCAGTGGAACTTCACGCACGACAAGGCGGGCCCGAGCAGCGACCCGGCCGAGGCCCCGCAGTGGCTCCGCCTGCAAAGGCTGGGCGGGAAACTGACCGGCTATGCGTCGGTGGACGGCCGGAAATGGACCCGGCTCGGGGCGGTACGACTCGACGGGTTGCCCCGGACTGTCCAGGTGGGGCTGTTCCTGGCGGCCCCCGTCAACGAAGTCGTCCACCGCTCCTTCGGCGGCACGAGCGAGGTGGCCGGCAGCGGCCAGGCCACCGGCACCTTCGACCACCTGACCCTCCGGGGCAGTTCGACGGACAGCGGCTGGTCGGCCACGGACGTCGGCGCCCCCGACCCCGACGCCCCGCTCGGGAACAGCCTGCCGGGCGCTTCGACGGTGTCCCCGACCGGCACCTACACCCTCACCGGCCAGGGAGACATCGCCCCCGACGAGAACAGCCCCGACATGGTCCAGATGAGCTTCCAGGGAGTTTTCGTCGGACTCATCTTCATGGTCGCCCTGGGCACGCTCTTCGTGACGACCGAATACAAACGGGGCCTGATCCGTACGACGTTCACGGCGACGCCGTCCCGAACGAAGGTGCTCGCGGCGAAGGCGACGGTGATCGGGCTGATCACCTTCTCGACGGGCCTGCTGTCCACGGCCATCGGGTTCACCGTGGCCCAGAAGACCCTGCGCTCGAACGGCTTCAAGCCACCCGAGTTCCCCGACCTCTCCCTGCTGGAGAACCCGGCGTCGAGGGCGGTCGTGGGCAGCGCGGTACTGCTCTCCCTGGTGGCGGTCCTGGCCCTGTCCCTGGGAGTGGTCCTGCGCAGCAGCGCCGGCACGATCGCCACGGTGGTGGTCCTCGTGATCCTCCCGCAGATCCTGTCCTTCGCCCTCCCGCTCCCCGTCGCACAGTGGCTGCTGCGGGCGACACCGGCGGCGGCCTTCGCCATCCAGCAGGGCCTCACCTACTACCCCCAGGTCCAGCACAACTGCCTCCCGGAGAGCGGCTGTTACCCCCTCACCCCCTACCACGGCCTGGCAGTCCTCGCGGCCTACGCGGCTGCGGCGTTCCTGCTGGCGGTCTGGACGCTACGGAGGCGGGACGCGTGAGGTCACTGCACGCCGAATGGACCAAACTCCGCACACTGCCCAGCACTTGGTGGCTCCTGGCGGCAACGGTCGCCCTCACGGCGGCGGTCGGGGCGGCGGCGGTCTCGTCGCTCACCACCCGGGTGTGCCCGACACCGGCCGCCTGCCACGAGGACACGGTCAAACTGGCCCTCACCGGAGTCCAGTTGAGCCAGTCGGTCTGCCTGGTCCTCGGCGCGCTGTCGATAGGCGCGGAGTACGCCACAGGCACGATCCGCACGACGCTCACGGCGATGCCGGGGAGATGGCGGGTCCTGGCGTCGAAGGCGGCGGCACTGTCACTGCTGACGGCGTCGGCGGGAGCCCTGGCGGTCCTGGCCGCCCTGGGCCTGGCCCACCTGATCCTCCCGCCCCCGACGAACACCGCGACGCTCCGGGCGGCGGCCGGCTCGATCCTCATCCTCGTCCTGGTGACGATCCTGGGCCTGTCCCTGGCGACCCTGCTCCGCGACACGGGAGGCGCGATCACACTGGGCCTGGGCGTCCTCTACGTCGTCCCGCTCCTGTCCCACCTCGTCAGCTCCCCGACCTGGCAACACCGTTTCCAGCGCTGGGCCCCGATGCCGGCGGGGCTGTCCATCCAGGCGACAACGAACCTGGACAGGTTGGCGATCGCTCCGTGGCCGGGCCTTGGGGTACTGGCGGCCTACGCGGTGGGCCTGTTGGGGATCGGGGGAGTGTGGTTCAGGCTCCGGGACGCGTGACCTTGTCGAGGAAGCTGGTCCAAGTCCTGGGAGAGACGGTGAGGATGGGACCGGCGGGCACCTTGGAGTCACGAACGTGAATGGCGGAGGGGCGCGCGGCGACTTCAAGGCAGTTGCCGCCTTCGCTGCCGCTGTAGCTGGACTTGAACCACGCCAGCTCGTCCGGTCGGTTCTGCTGCCGTGCTGCGGTGTTCATCAGTCTCCTAGCAGTCCGTTCAAAAGGCGCGCACTCTCGGCGGGAGTGAGAGCCTGAGACCGCAGCATTCCATACTTGTGGTGATAGTCGCTGACCTCGTCGGGATCATCGACGAGGAAGCTGGCTCGCTGTACCTCCAGCCAGACCAGGCGATCGTGCTCAGGCGTTTCCAGCAGCACCATGGGACCGTCGAGACAGGCGTGCGGAGTCCGATCCATCGGCATGATCTGCAAGCTCATGTTCACCGGCTCGGTGAAGTCCAGCAGTTGCTGAATCTGCGTCCGCATGACCTCCGCGCTGCCGACCTGCCTCCGCAGGACGCTCTCCTCGATGATGAAGTGCCCGACCGGCGGCCGTTCGCGCTGCCAGATCAACTGCCGGTGCATCCGGTTGTCCACCCACTGCTCGGCGGTCTCGTCCCCGAGCGCCGGATACCGGTACTCGAAGACGGCGCGGCAGTAGTCCCTGGTCTGAAGGAGACCCGGAATCACCAGGCTCTCGTACGACAGGATGCTGAGCGCCTCCTGCTCGTTGTCGACTAGCCCCTGCGCGAACTGCGGCATCCGCTCCCGCACCGGCAACTTGTCCACCAGCGCGAACAACGCCTCACCCGTACCGAGCAGTTCATCGAACTCCACCGCCCGATAGTCCTGCAAGGCCAGCCGCCCCTGCTCGATCGACCTGATCGTGTCGACGTGCAGGTTCGCGATCTCGGCGAACCGCTCCTGAGTGAGCCCCGCCTTCCTCCGGAAATGGGCGACGAGCCCCCCCACCGCTTCCCAAGTGCCGACCTTCTTGGGCCTCTTCGCCGATTGCATGCGTGTCCCTTTCCCCCGCGCACACCCGAAGACGTCGTAGTGAGGTCGTAGCAATGAGAACTACGACCTCACTCACTGACCCACGATAGTGACTCCCTGTGACAGTGGTCCCGTGAATGAACAACTCCAACAAGGCCACACCCGCGAGGCGTTCTACCGCCGGGACCGCAGATCGGTCGCCCTGGCCCGCGACTTCACCCGGGATGCGCTCACGTCCTGGTCGGTCACGGACCGGATGGACGACGCGCTGCTCTGCGTAAGCGAGTTGGCGACCAACGCGATCCTGCACGGCGTACCGCCGGGCCGGGGCTTCGCCGTCCATCTGTTGCTGCACGCCGACGGAGTCCTCCGTGTCGAGGTCCACGACAGCGGCACCACCGAACTCCGCAAGGTCCGTACGCCGTACCGGCAACTGGACGCGGAGGAGGGGCGGGGCCTGATGCTGGTCGCCGCACTTTCGGACAAGTGGGGGGTGGGGGAACGGTCGCCGGGCACAGTGGTGTGGTGCGAGTTCGCGCTCAGGTGAGGGCCGCGGCCAGCAGAGCGAACGCGGCGATGATCACGGCGACGCGGACGTAGTGGTAACGGTCCCAGCGGTTCAGCTGCTCCTTCCAGTCGTCGGGCCGGTTCTCGGGGGTCCACGTCTTGCCCCGGTTGTTGATCGGGACGAGCAGCAGGATCGACATGATCACGCTCACGATCAGCAGCCCGGCGGCGGTGACGACGAGGCCGGCGCCGTCGTGGTGCCATCCGGCCACGGCCCAGACCGCGCTCAGGACGAGCGAGCCGATGTACCAGAACGGCATCACCGCGCCGAGCATCCGGCCCCCGTGGGCGCGGCCGAGCTGGCCGCTGTCCTCGGGAAGGGCGTTGAAGATCCGGTTCATGACGAAGGCGACGGAGAACTCCACCCCCACCATCACGCCGACGACCACGGTGGTGAAGACCTCAAGTGCGGTGAGCATCATGACCCTCTCTGTTTTCTAGCATTGCTAGACAATGCGGCAACGCTAGTCCTACTGCCGCTCGAATGTCTAGCGGTGCTAGGATCGAATCATGTCGGTACAGGAACGCAAGGAGCGCGAACGGGCGGGCCGTGAGCGCCTCATCTTGGCGACGGCCCGCGAACTCGCCGAACAGCAGGGGTGGGACGCGGTCACCACCCGCCGGCTCGCGGAGCGCATCGAGTACAGCCAGCCCGTCCTCTACAGTCACTTCCGCGGCAAGCGCGAGATCATCGGCGCCGTAGCCCTCCAGGGCGCCGCCGAGTTGGCCGTAGAGCTGCGGACCGCGGCCTCCGCCGCGGACGGCCCGCACGCCCGGGCCACCGCCCTCGCCCGCGCCTACCTCGACTTCGCCGAGCGCAACCCGGCGGTGTACGACGCCATGTTCCAGCTCGACGGCGGCCTGGCGTTCGCGCGGGAGGACACCCCGGAGCCGATGAAGGAGGCGTTCGCCGCCCTGCTGGAAAACCTCGACGCGGTCGCCGGAGAGGGAGTCCAACCGGGCCTGTTCACCGAGGTGTTCTGGGCGTCCCTGCACGGCCTGGCCACCCTGACCCGAGCGGGCCGCCTGCCCCCGGCCGACGCCGAACGAAGGACCCGGCTACTGGTGGACCGGCTCGCCGTGGTCTGACGCCGCACGTCCGTAGCCCGTGCTTCTACCAGACCGGAAGGCGTGCGGGCGCGGAAGAACGAAACGACGCCGGGCACGCCGGTCGCGTGCCCATGCTGCTCCCAGCGTCGAGAGCGGGGGAGGAAAGGTGCAGGCGTTTCTGGCGGGGGCCGTACTTCTGGTGGGGCTGAGCGCGACACTGATCAGTGGCGTGCAGATGCCGCGGCTGAGGTCCAAGCGGCTGTTTCCCGAGTTCCTGGGCGGGGCGCCGTTCGCGGTGGGGTTCGGCTCGTGGGTGATGTGGGTGCTGATGTTCACGGCGCTCCGGGTCGGCTTCACCGGCACCAGGAACACCTGGATCTGCGTGGGGCTGCTCGCGCTGTGCGTGCTGGTGGCCCGTCCGATGGTCCGGATGGTGGCGCCCGCGCGGCTCAAGGGGAGCCGCCTGCTGGTCGCGGCGCGCGCGGTGGGCCTCTGCTCTGTCGTGACGGGCGTCATGGCGTTCCTGGCCACGGGGATCGGCAATCAGGCCATGGCCGGGCTGGCCGTGGTCTACGCGACGACCGCCGCCGTACTGGGTCTGCTGCGCACGGTGGACCACGGCTACTTCCCGCTGGTCATGTTGTGGTCGGCACTGCAGAAGGCGCTCCTGGCCGTCGTGACCGGGTACTGGATCGACCACACCGGCTCCACCCTCGCCCCCGACCCGGACCACGCCACCGCCGGAGCACTGCTGCTCGCCGTCCTGTGGTGGTCGACGGTGGGAGTGTCCGCCGGGTGCGCGGTGGCCGCGGCCGTCCGCCTGGTCCCCTGGCTGAGGACCGGACCGCCGGCCGATCCCGCACCTCCCGGAGTGAAGTCCTGGCCCCCGGCCGTGGGCGATGTCTGGACGGCCGAACTCACCCACGACGACAACAACTACAAGGAGCGTCCGGTGCTCGTGCTGGAGCACACCCCGGGCTTCGTCCGCGTGCTCGGTGTCACCAGCGTCGACAAGTCCGACCGGAAGCGCGGATATCTGAAGCTCCGCCTGTCCGAGTGGGAGGGCGTGCTGAAGAAGGACGGCTGGCTGAACCTGGAGATCGCGCACATCCCGTACTGCGACTTCCTCTGGCGGCACGGGGAGTGCCCGGACCGGGTGTGGAACCTGCTGTGCACGAAGGCCGATGTGCGGGAGCGGCCGGCGAAGGCGGGACCGGCTCCCGGGTTCACGTTTCACCACCGGCTGCGGTCGGCGATGAACGGGCACGTCGGCCGTGACGCGCGCAAGGTCCGCGCCGACGCCGGCAGCCGGGTGCGCCAGCCGTGGGCGCGGGAACGGGTCTGACCCGACGACGCGGCGGCGGTGGGCTCACGCAGTCGCGCCGGTCGTCTCCGAGTTCGTCAACACCCGTCGCGGGGGCGTCGGTTCGGGCAGCCCCCGGAACAGCAGCCAGCTCAACACCGGCAGCACGATCAGCGGGGTCAGCGCCGTCCGCAGGGACGTCGCGTCGGCGATGGTGCCGATCAGCGGAGTGACCATGCCGCCGATGCTCACGGTCAGCCCGAGCGTGATCCCGCCGGCCGTGCCGACGCGGGTGGGCAAGTAGTCCTGGCCGAGGGTGACATGCAGGGAGAAGGGGACGCAGAGGGCGAGCGAGGCCAGTGCCACGAAGACGTAGAACGCCGGGCCGGGGACGAACACCGTGCCCGCGACGGCCGGGACCGTCAGCACGTACGACCGGCGGGCGACCGTCACCCGGTCCCAGCGGCCCGCGAGACTGCCGCCCACCACGGAGCCCAGGGCGCCACCGGCGTAGAGGACGAACAGCGCCACGGTCCCGGCCGCCGTACCGCCGCCCATGCGCTGCTGGGCGTAGAGCGAGACGAACGTGCTCAGACCGATGAACTCCACGGACCGCAGTACCACGGACAGCGAGAGCCGCACGAACGACGCCTTGTCGTCGGCGCCCACCGCGACCGTGCCGTCGACGGCACCACTCGCCGGCCGTCCCGGCGCCCGCAGCACCGGCAGGCACAGCACGCTGCCGGCGAGGGCGGGGAGCACGAGCAGCGGTGACAGACGCAGGCCGCCCGTGGCGACGACACCGCCGACCATGAGCGGCGCGGCGGCGAAACCGAGGTTCCCGCCGACCGAGAACCAGCCCATCGCGCTGTGGCTGCCCCCGCTGACGAGCCGGGCGACACGGGCGGACTCGGGGTGGTAGGCGGCGACCCCGACACCGGACACGGCCACGGACAGCAGGGTGAGCGCGTAGGAGCCGGTCAGGCCGCTCAGCGCGATGCCGAGCCCGCCGAGGACCGTGCTCAGCGGCAGGATCCACGTCATCGCCCAGCGGTCGGTGAGGAGACCGAACACCGGCTGTGCCACCGAGGAGAGCAGGGACGCGGCGAGCACGATGCCCGAGACCGCGGCATAGCTGTAGGCGCGCTCGGCGACGAAGAACGGGATGAGCGCGGCGACCGCGCCCTGGTAGATGTCCACACAGGCATGGCCGACAGCGAGCAGCGTGATCGCTTTGTTCCTTGACATATCGCCATGTTCATTGCCTGGCAGGCTGTCGCGCTTCCGATAAACTGCCAGGCAATGACAGAAATCCGCCATGAGTCGGTGGCACCGACCCGCACCCAGTGGCTGGCCCCCGGCGCCGCCATCGACGCCCACCGCCACGACGACCACCAGATCGTCTACGCGGGGCGGGGCGTGCTGGCCGTGACGACCGGCGCGGGGTCGTGGATCGCGCCGGGCACCCGCGCCATCTGGGTACCGGCCGGCACCGTGCACGCCCACCAGGCCCACGGCGAACTCGAACTACGGCTGCTCGGCCTGCCCGCGAGCGACAACCCGCTGGGGCTGGACCAACCGACGGTCCTCGAAGTCGGGCCGCTGCTACGGGAGTTGATCCTCGCGTACACCCACTCTCCGGACGACGGCAGTCCCGAACGCGCGCGCCTCCGCGCCGTGCTGCTCGACCAGTTGAAGGCCTCACCCCAGCAGCCCCTTCACCTGCCCACCCCAACTGCCCCTCTCCTGACGGCAGTCTGCGAGATCCTCGGCGCCCACCCGGCCGACGACCGCACCCTGGCCGCCCTCGGCAGACAGGTCGGCGTGAGCGACCGTACGCTCTCCCGGCTCTTCAAGTCCGACCTCGGTATGACCTTCCCGCAGTGGCGCACCCAACTCCGCCTGTACCACGCTCTGGTGCTGTTGGCCGAGGACACCCCGGTCACGGCTGTCGCCCATCAGTGCGGCTGGTCGTCCGCGAGTGCCTTCGTCGACGTCTTCCGCCGCACCTTCGGACACACCCCGGGAGCACATCAGCGCCATGCATGAACTGACCCGTACCGAAGCCCGCCGTATCGCCGTCCAGGCGCAACTCCTCGACGCCCACCGCCCCACCGAACTCCACGCCGTCGTACGCCGGTTGACCCTGCTCCAGATCGACCCCACGGCCGCGGTCGCACCCAACGCCGACCTGGTCGCCTGGAGCCGCCTCGGCTCGTCGTACGCACGGGAGGACCTCACCGCCGCGCTCGCGAACCGCACCCTCCTCGAACTCCGCGCGATGATCCGCCCGAGCGAGGACCTGGCGCTCTACCGCGCCGACATGGCCGTATGGGAGAAGGAAACGAAGCACTACCGGGAGTGGGTCGCGGCCAACGACGCGTGCAGGCGCGACATCCTCGACCGGTTGGGCAGCCAAGGTCCGCTCACCTCAAGGGAGTTGCCCGACACCTGCGCGGTGCCGTGGCAGTCGTCCGGCTGGACGCACAACCGCAACGTCAGCCAGCTCCTGGAGCTGATGGTGCTGAGGGGTGAGGTCGCGATCGCGGGCAGGGCGGGACGCGAACGACTCTGGGACCTGGCGTCCCGCGTCTACCCGGACGAACCCGCCGTCCCCGTCGCGGAAGCCCGCCGTCTCCGGAACGAACGGCGGCTACGCGCACTCGGTATCGCCCGCGCCACCGGCACCGCGCTCCCGGTCGAACCAGCCGTCGTCGGCGAGGCCGGCGAACCGGCCGTCGTGGAAGGGGTGAAGGGGGAGTGGCGGGTCGATCCGGCGTACCTGGAGCGGCCGTTCACCGGCCGCGCCGCACTGCTCTCACCGTTCGACCGACTCGTCCACGACCGGCAGCGCACCACCGAACTCTTCGGCTACGACTACCAGTTGGAGATGTACAAGCCGGCCGCGAAGCGCCGCTGGGGCTACTTCGCGCTGCCGATTCTCTACGGCGATCAGCTCGTCGGGAAGCTCGACGCGACGGCTGACCGCAAGGCGGGCGTGCTCCTGGTGAACGCCGTCCATCAGGACGTGGAGTTCAGCAGGAGCATCGCCGATGCCGTGGAGGCCGAGATCGATGATCTGGCCGCGTGGCTCGACCTCAGGCGCTCTTGATCGCCGAGATGTCGAAGTTCAGCTTGATCTTGTCGGAGACGAGGACGCCACCGGTCTCCAGGGCCGCGTTCCAGGTGAGGCCCCACTCGGAGCGCAGGATCTCGGCCTTGCCCTCGAAGCCGACGCGCTCGTTGCCGAACGGGTCCTTCGCGGCGCCGTTGAACTCCAGGTCGATGGAGAGCGGCCGGGTGGTGCCGAGGATCTCCAGGTCACCGGTGATGCGGTAGTCGTCGCCGCCGAGGGCCTCCGCGGAGGTGGAGCGGAAGGTCATCGTGGGGAACTCCTCCGTCTTGAAGAAGTCCGCGCTCTTGAGGTGACCGTCACGGTCGGGGGAGCCCGTGTCGATGCTCTCCATCTTGACGTCCAGGGAGGCGGTGGACTTGGCGGGGTCCGAACCGTCCAGGTGCAGCGTGCCGGTGAAGTCGAGGAACTTGCCCTTGACGTTGGTGACCATGGCGTGGCGGGCGACGAAACCGAGCGTGGTGTGCGACGGGTCGATGGTGTAGTCGCCGGTCAGCGCGGCCAGGTCGGGGTTGACGGCGCCGGGCGCCGAGGTGGTGTCGGTGTCGTCGCTCTTGCGGCCGAAGATGCCCATGACGTGCTCCTCAGGGGGACGGGAGTTGTGCGGGAGTGAAGCTGTTGAATCTTCAACGATGCCAACACGAAGGACCGTAGACCTATTCCATTCAATTTTCAACATCATCCGCAGGGTGTTGCGCCAACTACTACGAGTACGCTCTCGCGGCGGGCTCGGCAACGCGGGAATCGGGCCCGGGTTTCCCTCCGGGAATCACTCCGGCGATGGCATCCTCCCGAGGTGAATGTGAGGTGGCTCTCAGCTGTCGCCTTTGTGTGACTCCTACAACGGGCACGCCCCCTGAGCAGTCGGAACGGCTGCATGCCGATGAGGTTCTGTTCGGTGGTACCAGGAAAACGGGCCGGAGACTGTGCAGAGTCGACGGCGCACAACCCTTGGTGTGCTTCGTAGGGTCGGTACATGACCGTTTTGGATGAGGCGCCGGGTGAGCCGACGGACGCGCGCGGGCGAGTGGCCGAACTGCACGAGATCCGTGCCCTGGCACTGGCCGGCCCGAGCGAGAAGGCGACCGAGGCGCAGCACGCCAAGGGGAAGCTGACCGGCCGGGAGCGCATCGACCTGCTCCTCGACCCCGGGTCCTTCCGCGAGGTCGAGCAGCTCCGCAGGCACCGCGCCGTCGGCTTCGGCCTGGAGGCCAAGAAGCCCTACACCGACGGTGTCATCACCGGCTGGGGCACGGTCGAGGGCCGTACGGTCTTCGTCTACGCGCACGACTTCCGGATCTTCGGCGGCGCGCTGGGCGAGGCCCACGCCACGAAGATCCACAAGATCATGGACATGGCCATCGCGGCCGGAGCACCTCTCGTGTCCTTGAACGACGGTGCGGGCGCTCGCATCCAGGAGGGCGTCAGCGCGCTCGCCGGCTACGGCGGCATCTTCCAGCGCAACACCAAGGCGAGCGGGGTGATCCCGCAGATCTCGGTGATGCTCGGCCCGTGCGCCGGCGGCGCGGCCTACAGCCCCGCCCTCACGGACTTCGTCTTCATGGTCCGCGAGACCTCGCAGATGTTCATCACCGGCCCGGACGTCGTCAAGGCGGTCACCGGCGAGGAGATCACCCAGAACGGCCTCGGCGGCGCCGACGTGCACGCCGAGACGAGCGGCGTCTGCCACTTTGCCTACGACGACGAGGAGACCTGCCTCGCCGAGGTGCGCTACCTCCTGTCGATGCTCCCGCAGAACAACCGCGAGAACCCGCCCCGCGCGGAGTCCTCCGACGCCGCCGACCGCCGCTCGGACATCCTGCTCGACCTGGTCCCGGCCGACGGCAACCGGCCGTACGACATGGCCAAGGTCATCGAGGAGATCGTCGACGACGGCGACTACCTGGAGATCCACGAACGCTGGGCCCGCAACATCATCTGCGCGCTGGCCCGCCTCGACGGACAGGTCGTCGGCATCGTCGCCAACCAGCCGCAGACCCTGGCGGGCGTCCTGGACATCGAGGCGAGCGAAAAAGCTGCGCGCTTTGTCCAGATGTGTGACGCTTTTAACATTCCGATCGTTACGTTTCTGGACGTCCCGGGATTCCTTCCCGGCGTCGACCAGGAACACGGCGGAATCATCAGGCACGGAGCGAAGCTGCTCTACGCGTACTGCAACGCCACCGTCCCGAGGATTTCGCTCATCCTGCGCAAGGCGTACGGAGGTGCCTACATCGTCATGGACAGCCAGTCCATCGGCGCCGACCTCACCTACGCCTGGCCCACCAACGAGATCGCCGTGATGGGCGCCGAAGGTGCCGCCAACGTCATCTTCCGCCGCCAGATCGCCGACGCCGAGGACCCCGAGGCCATGCGGACGCGCATGGTCAAGGAGTACAAGTCCGAGCTCATGCACCCGTACTACGCGGCCGAGCGCGGACTCGTCGACGACGTCATCGACCCGGCCGAGACCCGCGAGGTACTCATCCAGTCGCTCGCGATGCTGCACACCAAGCACGCGGACCTGCCCTCCCGCAAGCACGGCAACCCCCCGCAGTAACCCAGCGGACCCTCCGCGCTACCCCAGCGGAAACCTCTCTCACGGAGACTGAGACCTATGACCACGCCTGACATTCGTGTCGAGAAGGGCCACGCCGAGCCCGAGGAAGTCGCCGCCATCACGGCGATCCTGCTGGCTCGTGCGGCGGCTGCCCCCACGACTGAGACCCACCGTCCGCTTCGCAAGGCCGGCTGGCGCCGGTTGGAGCGCGAGGGTGGATTCCGGGCGCCGCACAGCTGGCACTGAGCCCCCGAAGCACGCACAGGGCCCCGACCTCCTTCACCGGGCGGCCGGGGCCTCTGCATGCCTACAGTGGGCCCTCGGACGGCGACGGAGGGGGAACTCATGGGCGTGCCGGGCGAGTTGGCGGACGAGGTTGAACTCGTCGACGCGCTGCTGAAGCCGTTGGCGGAGAGGCCGGTGGACATCACCGACCCCGACTGGCCGGTCCGTCTGCGCGACGGCCCGGACCCGCTGGACGAGGCCGGTGTCCGCGAGGAGGCCGAGGCGGCACTGCACCGGCTGCTCGTGCTCTACGAACGGGGCGACGAACCGACCCGGAGTGCCGTGCGGGCGCTGCTGGACCGGTGCGGCTCGTTCTCCTGGGCCGCGCGGGTGCCACCGGGGCGGACGCCCGAGGCCTTCCGGCAGCAGCTGTTGTACCTGTCCGCCCGGGACCAGAGCATCGACACCCGGGATGAGATGGTCACCCTGAACGGCATGTGCGAAGAGGCGCGTGCCGCGGGGGTCGACATCCGGCCCCTCCTGTTGGAAGTGGCCGAACTCTCCAGCGCCGAGGACAAGTTCGGGATGGGTTCCATCCGGGACATCCTGCGGAGAGCGGCCTGGCGTGACCCCGTAGGGCTCTGGTGAACGGAAACGGCCCCTGTGCCTCCCTCCGGAGGCACAGGGGCCGCAGCGCGTCGGTGCTACCGCAGCCGCGCCATCAACGCATGCTCCACCAGCGTGATCAGCGCCGACTTCGCGTCGGCCCGGTGCCGGGCATCCGTCGTGATGATCGGAGTGTCCGGGCCGATCTGGAGGGCCTCACGGACCTCGTCGGGGTTGTACGGCTGCTGGCCGTCGAAGCCGTTGAGGGCGATGACGAAGGGGAGGCCCGAGTTCTCGAAGTAGTCGACCGCGGGGAAGCAGTCGGCGAGACGGCGGGTGTCCACGAGCACGATCGCGCCGATCGCGCCTCGTACCAGGTCGTCCCACATGAACCAGAAGCGGTCCTGGCCGGGGGTGCCGAAGAGGTACAGGATCAGGTCCTGGTCCAGGGTGATGCGTCCGAAGTCCATGGCGACCGTGGTGGTCGTCTTGTCTCCGGTGTGGGTGAGGTCGTCGATGCCCGCGGACGCGGACGTCATCACAGCCTCGGTACGCAGCGGGTTGATCTCCGAGACGGCCCCGACGAACGTGGTCTTGCCCACGCCGAAGCCACCCGCCACCACGATCTTCGCCGAGGTAGTGGAGCGGGAAGGACCGCCGCTAGAGCTTGCGAAGTCCACTGAGCACCCTTTCGAGCAGTGTCACGTCTGGCTGGCCGCCGGCGTTCTCGTCGCCGCCGGGCTGATGAATGGCGACCAGGCCCGCCTCCGCCAAGTCGGCGACGAGGATCCTGGCCACACCGAGAGGGATCGTCAGGAGGGCCGAGATCTCGGCCACCGACTTGATCTCCCGGCAGAGGTTGCAGATCCGCTGATGCTCGGGCAACTGGCCCTGCATCTGGTGCGGCTGCGCGGTGGTGTGCACCAGCGCCTCGATGGCGAGCTGGTAGCGGGGGCGGGTCCGGCCGCCGGTCATGGCGTACGGACGCACCAGGGGATTGCTCGACGAACCCGCGGGCGCCGCCTCGGGGGAGCGTCGGTGCGGTTGCACGGGCTGGATGCGCGGCGCCGGCGGCTGGTCGTACGGTGACGGACCGGGGCCCTGCGGGTACTGAGGGTGACGCGGGGAGGGTGAGGAGGGGAAGTTGTATCGGTTCTGGGAACCGTCGCCCTGCCCCTGTCCGGGGCCGTACGACCAGTTGCCCGAAGACGAACCGCCTGGGGGTGTTGCCACTTTCTCCTCCTCCGACTGTGCCGGGCACCCATCAATGTGGAGCCGCGTCCCGAAACCTTATGGCCTCGGGACGCCAAAACGCACCGTCCGTTTGTTAGTTGAGAAGGCTCCCCTGGAGCTCTGCTCGAAGGTCAGGGGTCAGAACCGTACCGGCACGGTCCACCAGAAGGGCCATCTCGTACCCAATGAGGCCGATGTCCGCCTCGGGGTGTGCGAGAACCGCGAGGGAGGAACCGTCGGACACGGACATGATGAAGAGGAATCCCCGCTCCATCTCCACAACCGTCTGGTTCACGCTGCCGCCCTCGAAGATGCGCGAGGCGCCGGCGGTCAGTGAGGTCAGACCCGACGCGACGGCCGCCAACTGATCGGCACGGTCACGCGGGAAACCTTCGGACATCGCCAGAAGGAGTCCGTCGGCGGAGACCACCACCGTGTGCGACACACCCGGGGTGTTGTCCACGAAGTTGGTGATCAACCAGTTCAGGTTCTGCGCCGCCTGGCTCATCGGGCTCACACTAACGCTCCTGGTTGTAGGTGCTGTCAGAACCGAAGCCCTGACCGTTCGTTTCACTGCCTGCGCTACGACCCCGCTGGACCCCGCGGCGCAGGTTGCTGAGCCTGCCCCGGATGTCCTCGGGAGCGCGGGAGACCTGGGGGCCGCCCTGAGGGGTGCTCTCGGCGGTGCCCTCGACCAGGTTGGCCTTGGGCACCCGCCTCGGCAGACCGGAGGAGGTGACCCCGCCGGCCTTCGGCTTCTTCAGCGCCGAGGCCTGCTGCCACCGCTCGTCGTTCGCCGAGCGCCAGTCCACGGTCCCGGTGCTGCCGTTGGCGCTGCCGTTTCCGTTCGCGGTGCCGTTCGCCGTACCGAAGATGTTGGTCTTGCTCTCCGGGGCGGTGGCCGTCGACTCCTGGCGCGCGGACTGCGAACCGTTGGTGCCATTCGCGGCCGAACCGCGGCGCGGCAGCCCGGCGTCGGTCAGCGCGTGGACAGCCGAGGGGGCCGGTCCCGGACGGTCGAAGCCTACGTGATCCAGCTCACTCACGTCAGCGGCCTGCGAAGGTTCCGATTCCGGAGCGTACTGGTCCGGGTAGCCGTTGCGGTAACCGTCCTGCTGCGGCCAGTCATCCTGATAGGACGGCTCTTCGAAGCCCGGATAGGTCTCCGGGGCCGCGGCGTGCGCCGACGCGTGCTCCTCCTGCACCGGCTCCGCATACCCGGGCTCCGGGTAACCGCCGTTGGACGGGAAGGAGTCGGCGAAGGTGTCGTTCTGCGTCCCGTTGCCGTTCGGCGCGAAGTACTGCTCGTCGTACGCGGGCTGGAGCGGCTCGTCGTACGACGTCTGCTGCTGCTCCTCGTACGTCGGCTGCCCGTTGTACGCCGTCGGCTGCTCCTGGTACGCCTGCTGCCCGTTCTCGGCGTACGGCTGCTGCTGGGGCTCCTCGAACTCGGCGAACTCCTGGTAGGTGCCCGGCTCCAGGGCCTCCTGGCCCGGCTTCTGGGACTCCAGGGCCGCCCGGCGCTCCTCGCGCATCAGCGAACGGCCCACCGGGTCGAGCTCGCGGATGTCGTCCGGCACCTCGGGGTAGCGGGTGTCGTCGAAGCCGAGCTCGGCGGCCGTGCGGATCGGGGTCTGGTTGAAGTCCTCGCCCTGGTACTGCGGCTGCTCCGGCATGATCTGCGAGACGGTGAACTCGTCGCGCTGGAGCTGCTGTTCGCCGCCGCCACCGTGGGTGATCGCGTCGGGCAGCATGACCAGCGAGGTGGTGCCGGCCTGCTCGCCCGAGGGGCGGAGCTGGACGCGGATGCCGTGCCGGTCGGACAGCCGGCCGACCACGAACAGGCCCATGCGCTGGGAGATCGCGACGTCCACGGTCGGCGGGTTGGCCAGCTTGTGGTTGATGTCCGCGAAGTCCTCGGCGGTGAGGCCGATGCCCTTGTCGTGGATCTCGATCATGACGCGGCCGTCGGGGAGACGGGTCGCGGTGACGCGGACCTTGGTCTGCGGCGAGGAGAACGTGGTGGCGTTCTCCAGGAGCTCGGCCAGCAGGTGCACGAGGTCGGTCACGGCGCGGCCGTGGATCTCGGCCTCCGGAACGCCGGAGAGCTCGATGCGCTCGTACTGCTCCACCTCGGAGGAGGCGGCACGGAGCACGTCGACGAGCGGGACCGGCTGGTCCCAGCGGCGGCCGGGCTCCTCGCCGGCGAGAACGAGGAGGTTCTCGCCGTTGCGGCGCATACGGGTCGCGAGGTGGTCCAGGCGGAAGAGGTTCTCCAGCTGGTCCGGGTCGGCCTCGTTGTTCTCCAGGTCGGTGATCAGGGTCAGCTGGCCCTCGATCAGGGACTGGTTGCGGCGCGAGAGGTTGGTGAAGATCGCGTTGATGTTGCCGCGCAGGAGGGCCTGCTCGGCGGCCAGTCGCACGGCTTCCCGGTGGACCTGGTCGAAGGCTCTGGCGACTTCGCCGATCTCGTCCGTGGTGGTGATGGGGATCGGCTGGACGCGGGTGTCGACGCGGCCGGGGTCGGTGCGCGAGAGCTGGTCGACCAGCATCGGCAGGCGCTGCTCGGCGATGCCGAAGGCCGCGTTGCGCAGCTGGCGCATCGAGCGGCTCATCTGGCGGGCGACCGCGCCGGCGAGGATGAAGGCGAGGAGCAGGGCGACGACGACGGCGGCGCCGGTGATGATGGCGTCACGCTTGGCGTTGTTGGCGATGTCGGAGGCCTCGCTCACCGCGATGTCGGCCTTGTCCTCCTCGATCTTGCGGTACGCCTCGTACTTGAGGGTGGTGCCCGCCCACCAGTTCTGCGCGGTGATGCCCTGCGCCGCGAGGGCGGTGCGCGCCGAGGTGTCGGTGGTCTGCAGCTGCGACATGGCCGTGACGATCTTGACCGGGTCGCTGGGCGGCGGCACGTACGTCTTGTTGGCGGCCTTCGCCTGCGCGACGGCCTGCTTGACCATGGCCGCGCCGTCGGTCTGGACCTTCGCCAGCGCCGTGTTCAGCTTCGCGATGTCCGCGTCGGTACCACCGGCCTGGTACTCCTGGATGGCGATGCCCTCCAGGTAGGCGTACGAGGTGAGGGCGGTGCGCTGGGTGGCCAGGCTGTTCGCGTCCGGGCCGGGGTTCACCAGCAGGTGCGTGCCGATGGAGCGCTCCAGGGAGAGAGCGCCCTTGGCCAGTGCGATGGCGTAGACCGAGCGGCCGTAGCTGGTGATGTTGCCGGTGCCGAGGCCGAGTTCGTTG
This sequence comes from Streptomyces sp. NPDC050549, assembly GCF_040655035.1. NCBI lineage: Bacteria > Bacillati > Actinomycetota > Actinomycetes > Kitasatosporales > Streptomycetaceae > Streptomyces > Streptomyces sp. NPDC050549. The sequence goes on along the minus strand of NZ_JBFAJD010000005.1, from coordinate 224,382 downwards.
GAGAACTCCAGGAGCGGGTGCTCCAGGTTGACGTAGCTCTCCTCGGTCTGCACGCCCTTCATCTTGGAGGTGTAGGCGACGTTCCGGATCGACTGCAGCTGCGGCTCCACCTTGCGGAAGCGGCTGAGGCGCCGCTCCAGGCCCGGCTGGTCCGGCATGTTCTGCGCGGCCTTGTCGAAGACGTCGGCGGCGTCGTCGGTGGCCTTGCGGGCCGCCACAACCGTCGCGTCCTTCTGACCCTTGCCCTCCAGCAGCGGAGCGGCGGTCACGTCACGCTCGTTGGTGATCGCGTTGCTGTAGGTCAGTGCGGCCTGCACCACGCGGGCGGTCTTCTCCGCGTCCTCGGCGTTCTGCCAGGTGTCGATCGAGTTCTTCACCTGGAAGCCGCCCATGATGAGGCCGACGCCCACGGGTATGAGCAGGATCGCGTTCAGCCGGGTCGGCACCCGCCAGTTGCGGGGCGAGAAACGGCCCCCGCTGGGAGGGGGTGGTGCCGAAGGCTCCGAGCCTGGCACAGGGGCGGGCGCCGCTCCGCGCGGCGGCGGGGTGAAGTTGCCCCGGGCCGACGGCTCGGGACCGTTCTTGCTTCGCCTCACTCGACCAACAACCTTCCGGCGGTCGGCACCTATCCTCGTGCCGCAGTGTCTCAGGCCCGTCAACGAGCTCTGACTATCAGTACGTCGTTGACTATTGGGCAGTTCAGGCATTCCAGCACGTCAGCCTGCGCGATTCCAAACAGTCGGAACGGCGGATTCCACGTGATGTAAGCCCCACATAAAACGGTCATAAAGAGCGAGCCCCGCCAAAAGACGGGGCTTTGTTAGCGCAGTGGCACCGGATGACCGCGACGCGTTGCGATACCACCCGATTCCTCTGCCGAAACGTTATGAACACCGGGGCCGACCGTGTCAAAGGCCACAGCCGGCTCCGGGGTGTCTACGACAACTGCCGTACGGCGCTGCCGACTTGAGAACTGCATGTCGAGGCCCGCCAACAGCTACCGGAGCCGGGCCATCAGTGCGTGCTCGACCAGCGTGATCAGCGCACTCTTGGCGTCCGAGCGGTGCCGGGCGTCCGTCGTGATGATCGGCGCGTCCGGCCCGATCTGGAGGGCCTCGCGCACCTCCTCCGGGTTGTACGGCTGGTGGCCGTCGAAACCGTTGAGGGCTATGACGAAGGGCAGCCCGCTGTTCTCGAAGTAGTCGACCGCCGGGAAGCAGTCGGCGAGACGGCGGGTGTCCACCAGCACGACGGCGCCGATCGCGCCTCGTACCAGGTCGTCCCACATGAACCAGAAACGGTCCTGACCCGGCGTACCGAAGAGGTACAGGATCAGGTCCTGGTCCAGGGTGATACGGCCGAAGTCCATGGCCACCGTGGTGGTGGTCTTGTCCCCGGTGTGGGTGAGGTCGTCGATGCCCGCCGAAGCGGACGTCATGACGGCCTCCGTGCGCAGCGGGTTGATCTCGGAGACGGCACCCACGAACGTGGTCTTGCCGACGCCGAAGCCACCCGCCACCACGATCTTCGCGGAGGTGGTCGCCCGCCCTCCGTCAGAGCTTGCGAAGTCCACTGAGCACCCTTTCGAGCAGCGTCACGTCCGGAGCGCCGCCGTTGTTCTCGTCGCCGCCCGGCTGGTGGATGGCCACCAGTCCGGCCTCGGCGAGGTCCGCGACGAGGATCCGCGCCACACCGAGGGGCATGGCGAGGAGTGCCGACACCTCCGCGACCGACTTGACCTCACGGCACAGGTGGCAGATGCGCTGGTGCTCAGGGAGCAGTCCCATCAGCGCTGCCGGGTCGGCCGTGGTGCTGATCAGTGCCTCGATGGCGAGCTGATAGCGCGGCCGGGTCCGGCCGCCGGTCATCGCGTACGGACGTACCAGCGGCTGGTCGCCCTCGTCCCCGTACGGCTCGGCGTACGGATCATGAGAGGCGGTGGGCGGGGTCATGAATCCTCCGGGCGGGACAGCAAGTCGGTCGGGCTAGCCGTCTGACAGGGCCGGTGGGGGGATTGTGGCGGCCGGACGGTGATTTGGTGAGACGAGTGGTGCCGGGGCCGGTCAGTGAAGCAGACTGCCCTGGAGTTCGGCGCGCAGGTCCGGCGTGAGAACCGCCCCTGCACGGTCGACGAGCAGTGCCATCTCGTAGCCGACGAGGCCGATGTCGCACTCGGGGTGCGCGAGCACTGCCAGGGACGAGCCGTCCGAGACGGACATGAGGAAGAGAAACCCTCGCTCCATCTCCACGACTGTCTGTGCCACTTCGCCGCCCTCGAAGATCCGGGAGGCCCCGGCCGTCAGCGAGGTCAACCCGGATGCCACGGCCGCGAGCTGGTCGGCGCGGTCGCGCGGGAAGCCTTCCGACATGGCCAGAAGGAGTCCGTCGGCGGATACGACGACGGTGTGGGACACACCGGGGGTGTTGTCCACGAAGTTGGTTATCAACCAGTTGAGGTTCTGTGCCGCCTGGCTCATCTGGCTCAACTAACGCTCCTGCTGGTGAGTGGGGCTGGGGAAGCTGCCGGTCTGGCCGGTACCCGTACCGGCCTGGCGGCCCTGTGCGATGCCCCGACGGAGATTGGTCAGCCGGCCGCGTACGTCATCAGGCGCACGCGAGACCTGCGGACCGGTTTGGTGCTGTTGCTGCTGAGCCGTGCCCGGGACGAGGTTCGCCCTGGGCACCCGGCGCGGCAGGCCGGAGGTGGTGACGCCGCCCGCGGCCGGTTGCCGTACGCGCTCTGCCTGCCGAACGAGATCGTCGTTCGGCGAGCTGCGCCAGGCACCGCCCGTGGGACGCTGAGGGGGTGTGGCCGGAGCCTGCGATGCCTGCGGCTGCGGGGCGGGCGCGGAGCCGTTGCTCTGGCTCTGCGCTTCCGCCTGCTGGCCGTGGAACCAGTTGGTCTCCAGCGTGTCGTACAGCGGCGTCCTGCCGTCACCGGGACCCGTGGCAGGCGGCAACGCCTCGGGCTCCTGGCGGGTGGGACGCTGCGGGGCGGGCGGACGCGCGGCGCCGAAGTCGGCGCCGTTGCGGTTCCCGTTGACCTGCGGACGGTCGAACTGCCCGGTGTTCCCGGGGTTCTGACGGCCCGGCAGATTGTGCTGACCGGTGGACCCGTTGTCAAAACCGGGAGTCGCGAACTGGCCGGTGGAGCTGCCGTCGTAGGCCTGTGGGACGGCGAACTGTCCCGTGTTGGCCGGGTTCGACGGGTTGTTGGCCGGGCTGTTCGGAGAGCCGAAGACGTCCGAGCGGACGAACTGGCCGCCGTTCTGCTGCGAGTTGGAACCGGGACGCGGGGTGTCGAAGTCCTGCCTCGGGAACTGGCCGTTGGCCGGTGCTCCGTTGGCGCCCGGACGCGGCAACTGGCCCGTGTTCTGGGACCCGTTGAGGTTCGGCCGGGGGAAGGACCCCGTGTCCTGCGGTCCGCCCGCACCGGGGCGCGGGAAGGAGCCGGTGTCCTGCGGTCCGCTGGTGCCCGGGCGCGGGAACTGCCTGCTGTCCTGCGCGTCGAGGCGGGGGATCGCCGGCATCTCCTGCGTGCCGGGGCCCTGACGGTCGTCGATGCGCGGCATCCGGGAGGTCTGCTCGGCGTCCCGCTCGTCGTGACCGCGCGGGGTGTCGAGGTTGCCGCGGCCCAGCGGGGGCTGCGCGTTCTCGTCGCTCCAGCTGGGGCGCTGGTTGTTGCCGCCCGGCAGCTCGGCCCGCGCACCACCGCGCGGGGGGAGCTGCGGCTGACGCCCGCGGCGCCGGCCTCCGCCACGGGGCGGCTCGGGCTCGTTGTTCGCACGCTGCGGGGGAACCGCGCCGTTCTGCTGCTGCGGAGGAGTTGCGCCGAAGGCGTCCTGACGTCCGTCGCCGAAGCCCTGCGGGGTACCCGTACCGGTGGCCTGCAGCCCCTGCGGGGCACCGGGCGCCTGGCCGAAGAGACCGGCACCGGAGCCTGCGGCCGGACGGCCCTGCGGCGCCGAGGGACCCTGCGGTCCACGCGCGCCGCCGGGAGCACCCGGACCACCGGGACCACCCGGACGTCCACCGCCCGCACCGGGCAGCGCGGCCCGTGGGCCCTGACCGGAACCGACCTGGCCGCGCGGAGCGGCACCGGCACCGAGCAGTCCGCCGTTCCCCGGCGCACCCGCGCCGAGGGCGGAGCCGCCCTGACCGTTGCCCCGGCGGGCCGCACCGGCACCGGCCGCGGCGGCGGCCGCGCCGGCAGAGGCCTGGCCGGGAGCGGGCTTCTTGCCGCCCTGGGCGACATCGACGGGGAGCATGACCAGCGCGGTCGTACCACCGGAGTCGGAGGGGCGCAGCTGGATGCGGATGCCGTGACGCTGGGACAGCCGGCCGACCACGAACAGACCCATGCGGCGGGAGACCGAGACGTCCACGGTGGGCGGCGAGGCGAGCCGCTCGTTGATCGCCGCGAGGTCCTCGGGGGAGAGGCCGATACCGGTGTCGTGGATCTCGATCAGGACGCGGCCGTCGGGCAGCGCGTGACCGGTGACCTTGACCTTGGTCTGCGGCGAGGAGAACGAGGTCGCGTTCTCCAGCAGCTCTGCGAGCAGGTGCACGAGGTCGTTGACCACGCGGCCGGCCACTTCGGTGGTCGGCACGGAGGACAGCTCGATGCGCTCGTACTGCTCCACCTCGGAGGCGGCGGCGCGGAGCACGTCGACCAGCGGGACCGGGCGGGTCCAGCGGCGGCCGGGCTCTTCACCGGCGAGAACGAGAAGGTTCTCACCGTTACGGCGCATGCGGGTCGCGAGGTGGTCGAGCTTGAAGAGGGAGGACAGCTGGTCCGGGTCGGCCTCGCGGGACTCCAGTTCGGAGATGAGCGAGAGCTGACGCTGGATGAGGCCCTGGGAGCGGCGCGAGAGGTTGGTGAACATCGCGTTGACGTTGCCCCGCAGGAGGGCCTGCTCGGCGGCGAGGCGGACTGCCTCGCGGTGCACGTCGTCGAAGGCCGCGGCCACCTGGCCGATCTCGTCCCGGGAGTGCACACCGACCGACTCCACGGACGTGTCGACGTCCTGCGGGTCGGACTCGGAGAGCTGCTTGACCAGCTCGGGCAGCCGGTCCTGGGCGACCTTGTTGGCGGTCTCCTGGAGCCGGCGCAGCGAGCGGATCATGGAGCGGGCGATGACGAAGGCGCCGACGAGGGAGACGCCGAGCACGAGCAGGATCAGCGCACCGGAGATGATCGCCTCGCGCTCGGAGGCGGAGCGCAGCTCGCGGGCCTTCTGCTCCATGTCCTCGAGGAGCGTGTGCTCGATCTTCTTCATCTGCTCGATCTTGGTCGAGCTGTCGTCCACCCAGTCCTTGTAGGACCGCTTGTCCAGCGAGGCCAGGCCGTTCGTGTTGGCGAGGGCGCGCTCCGCGTACTTGTCCGCGGCGTCGATCGTGGCGTTGCCGTCCTCGATCGGCTGGATGAGGTCCTCGGCACCCTGGTCGCCGTAGATGTTGCGGAAGATCGCCAGGTCCGACTTCTCGCTCTCCAACGCGGAGTCGGCGTACAGCCGGTCGTTGTCGGAGAGCTTGCCGGTCGTCGTGTTGTTGTCGGGCAGGGCCGCCGCGATGACGGCGCGCTGCACGGATGCGAACTCCTTGGCCGAGGAGAAGGCGGCCAGGGCGCGCGTGCGCTGGATCATCTCCGGGTTGCTGGTCGCCTCGGCCATGTCCTGGGAGAGGTCGAGCAGCTGGGTGATCAGACGGTGGTAGGCGTCGACCGTCTGCGTCGAGTTGCCCTTCGACTGGTACGCCGTCTTGCGGATCTTGTCGAGGTTGTCCAACTCGGTGGCGAGACCGACCACGGTCTCGCGGACGCCCTGCAGGTTTCCGTTCCTGCTGGCGCTGTCCACCTCTTCCGAGGAGTTGATGAAGTTGTCGCGGGCGCGGTCGGTCTTCTCCTCGTAGCCCTTGACCTCGTAGTCGGTGGCCTTGCCGCCGTGCGACAGGGGACCGGCCGACTGGTCGCGCTCCTCCTGGAGCGCGGTGGCCAGCTCGGTGGCCTGCTTGGTCATGTCCGTCAGCAGCTTCATGTTGTCGAGCTGCTGGATGTCGGTCATGGAGTCGCTGATGCGCAGGGCGCCCAGCGAGGTGGCCGCGACCACGGGGAGCGCGAGCAGCGACACAAGGCGCGTCGAAATGCGCCAGTTGCGCAGTGCGACGCGTGAGCCGGGTCCTGGCGTACCGCTCGGCGGCTTCACCGGGGGCGCGGGGGTCGGGGCTGCGGACACACCGGGGCGCCCGGGGCCCCCGCCGTCGCCTGACGGTGCCGGGCCCGGGTTCTGGGCGTGCTGGGGCGAGGAGCTGCCGGTGTTGGGGCCAGCCCCGCCATGCGGCTCCGGCTCCGCCGGAGCACTGCCATCCCTCTTGAAACGTCCCTGCACTAGCGTCGCAACCTCTGGACCAGGCGTCCCCCGCGCGAACGGAAGGACGGTGTCGGCGTCTTGGGGAGCGCCCTGAACGCGCACCCCATGTGTGGTCGTGAGTGACCGGCGCTGCTCCCCCTTCCGCCGCCCTCGGCGCTGCGTTGCGCCCCCTGCGCGCCGGGCTGATTCTGCGGCGGTCCGTGGAATTCCAGCACAGTGCCGGATCTCCAACAAGGCCCGTAGGCCAGGCTGTGACCTGTGTGACACCCCGTGAGGACAGTGTCACGAGACGTAGAAAGCTATTCACTCCAAAGTGGGCAAATCCCCACCATCCCGCCGGGTATGGGATGTGCCCAAGTCGCCATGATCAGGAGCGGAATGGCAGCTTCAGGGGGGCAATGTCCGTTTCGTTGAGGTGAGTTGGCAGTCCGAATTGGTCGGTATGCCTACAGGGTGGTGAGCAAACTCACACGCGGATCATGGGCTCTTCGCGCGTTCGGCCGGGAATTGGATGTTTAGCCTGACGCTTTACACGAGGGCACAATCTGTCAACCACCCACCCAGGACAGACGAGGGTCGAGTACAACAGTGAAGACGACGATGATGTTCCGCAACATTGCCAACCCGCGACGCACGACGCTGGCGCACCTGTCGGACGCCGACGCGCTGCAGACGCCGGAGCAGCAGGAACACTCGCTCGACCTGCCGGCCCAGACCGCCAACCCGCGCCGCACGATCCTCACCGAGATCCCGGTCGGCGCCGCCGCGGAGTAATTGCGCGAAGAGGGCACCCCGCACCGCGTTAGCCTGGAGCGTCAGACTCCAGCCAGCTCAGTGAGGGGCGCCAGGATCCCGTGCGCATCGCCAGATTCTCCATCGACGGGAACGTCGCCTTCGGCGCGGTCGAGGGCGACAAGCCGGACGAACTCGTCCTCGACATCATCAAGGGCATCCCGTTCGCGGACTTCGAACTCTCCGGTACGAAGGTCCCGCTGAGCAAGGTCCGGCTGCTGCCGCCGGTGCTCCCGAACAAGGTCGTCGCCTACGGCCGAAACTACGCCGAGCACGCCCGGGAACTGGGCAACGAGGTGCCGGACGCCCCCTTCGCCTTCTTCAAGCCGTCCACCTCGGTGATCGGTTCCGGTGACGACATCCAGTACCCCTCCTTCACCGAGGACCTCCACCACGAGGCCGAACTGGCCGTGGTCATCGGCCGGATGTGCCGCGAGGTCCCGCGCGAGCGCGTCAAGGACGTCATCCTCGGCTACACCTGCGCCAACGACATCACAGCGCGCGACGTCCAGAAGCGCGAGAAGCAGTGGGCCCGTGCCAAGGGTTTCGACACCTCCTGCCCGCTCGGCCCCTGGGTGGAGACGGACCTCGACCCGAGCGACCTCACCATCCAGCTCACGGTCAACGGCCAGCAGCGACAGCTCGGCCGCACCAGCGAGATGATCCACTCGATCGAGGACCTGATCGTCAACATCACCGAGGCCATGACGCTGCTCCCCGGCGACGTGATCCTCACGGGCACCCCGGCAGGCGTCGGACCGCTCACCGTCGGCGACGAGGTCGCCGTCACCATCGAAGGCATCGGCACTCTCACCAACAAGGTTGTCAAGCGTGGCTAGCGCATCCGCCCCAGCAGTCCGTGTCCGTTTCTGTCCCTCGCCGACCGGCAACCCGCACGTGGGCCTGGTCCGCACCGCCCTGTTCAACTGGGCCTTCGCCAAGCACAACCAGGGCACGCTGGTCTTCCGTATCGAGGACACCGACGCGGCCCGCGACTCCGAGGAGTCCTACGGCCAACTCCTCGACGCGATGCGCTGGCTGGGCTTCGACTGGGACGAGGGCCCCGAGATCGGCGGCCCCCACGCGCCCTACCGGCAGTCCCAGCGCATGGACATCTACAAGGACGTCGCGAAGAGGCTCCAGGACGCAGGCCACGCCTACCACTGCTACTGCTCCACCGAGGAGCTGGACGCCCGCCGCGACGCCGCCCGCGCCGCCGGCAGGCCGTCCGGCTACGACGGCCACTGCCGCGACCTCACTGCCGAGCAGGTCGGAGCCTACAAGGCCGAGGGCCGCACGCCGATCGTCCGCTTCCGGATGCCCGACGAGACGATCACCTTCACCGACCTGGTCCGCGGCGAGCTGACGTTCACCCCGGAGAACGTCCCGGACTACGGGATCGTACGAGCCAACGGCGCCCCGCTGTACACGCTCGTCAACCCGGTCGACGACGCTCTGATGGAGATCACCCACGTCCTGCGCGGCGAGGACCTGCTCTCCTCGACGCCCCGTCAGATCGCCCTGTACAAGGCGCTGATCGACCTGGGCATCGCGAAGCAGATCCCCTCCTTCGGGCACCTGCCGTACGTGATGGGCGAGGGCAACAAGAAGCTCTCCAAGCGCGACCCCGAGTCCTCGCTCAACCTCTACCGCGAGCGCGGCTTCCTGCCCGAGGGACTGCTCAACTACCTTTCCCTGCTGGGCTGGTCGCTCGCGGCCGACCGGGACGTCTTCACGATGGACGAGATGGTCGCGGCCTTCGACATCGCGGACGTGAACCCGAACCCGGCCCGCTTCGACCTGAAGAAGTGCGAGGCGATCAACGCCGACCACATCCGGCTGCTCGACGTGAAGGACTTCACCGAGCGCTGCGCCCCGTGGCTGAAGGCCCCGTTCGCCCCCTGGGCGCCGGAGGACTTCGACGAGGCCAAGTGGCAGGCGGTCGCACCGCACGCGCAGACCCGCCTCAAGGTCCTCTCCGAGATCACGGACAACGTCGACTTCCTCTTCCTGGCCGAGCCGGTGGAGGACGAGGCGTCCTGGGCGAAGGCCATGAAGGAGGGCTCCGACGCGCTCCTCCGCACGGCCCGTGAGCGGCTGGAGTCGGCCGACTGGACCTCGCCCGAGTCCCTCAAGGAAGCCGTCCTGGCCGCAGGCGAGACCCACGGCCTCAAGCTCGGCAAGGCCCAGGCCCCGGTCCGCGTCGCCGTCACCGGCCGCACGATCGGCCTGCCGCTCTTCGAGTCCCTGGAGATCCTGGGCAAGGAGAAGACCCTCTCCAGGATCGACGCGGCCCTGGCGAGACTGACGGCCTGACCGAAGGGCACGACAGGGGCGGTATCCGGTGATCCGGCTACCGCCCCTCTTCGTCAAATCATCGTAGTGAAATGTTCACGCCATGATTAAGATCCTCCCAATCCGGCGGCACGGGGAAGCCGGTGTGTGCACGGGGAGGGGTCTGCATGCTCAAGAGGATTCTCACGGTCGTCGTGGCCGCCGTCGGCCTGGCGGTCGCCGCGACGGCGCCCGCGGCGGCCGTCGACAGCGGGTCCAGCAAGAACGCCTGCGGAGTGGTGTATTTCTACCCGGACGGCGACACCTTCAAGTTCCTGGACACCTGCTCCGACGGCCACGGTGTCCTCCTCTACTGGACGACGCCGACCACCGGGCAGCCGCACACGACCGACTCCGCCCAGTCCAAGGCGTACACCGGCGGCTACACCGGCTGGGACCTGGACAACGCCTATGTCTACGACAAGGACTTCACCGAGGGCGCCTGCTTCTACTACCGCGTCGGCCTCACCGAGAGCGGCGGTTACATCATCGGGTCCTACGGTTCCTGGACCCTGTCCTGCGCCTGACCGTTCGACCGTTGGCGACGTGGGGCCCCGGAGCGCTGACGCGCTCCGGGGCCCCACGTTATCGTCGGATCATGAGTATTCGGGCCGTGGTCTGGGACGTCGACGACACCCTGTTCGACTACACCGGTGCGGACCGCGCCGCCCTGTCCGCGCACCTGGCGGCCGAGGGACTGCTCGACGGGCACGCGAGCGTGGTGGACGCGCTGGAGCGCTGGCGGGTGGCCACCGAGGTCCACTGGGCGCGATTCGCGGCCGGCGAGGTCTCGTTCGAGGGTCAGCGGCTGGACCGGGTCCGGCACTTCCTGGACCAGGAACTGACCGACACCGAGGCCGACGACTGGTTCCGGCGCTACAAGACCCACTACGAGATCGCCTGGGCCCTCTTCCCGGACGTCCTGCCCGTCCTCGACACCCTCGCGGCCAGCCACCGGCACGCCGTCCTCTCCAACTCCAGCATCACCGTCCAGGACCGCAAACTGCGCGCCCTCGGGGTGCACGACCGCTTCGAGGTCATCCTGTGCGCGGCCGAACTGGGCGTCTCCAAGCCCGAGGCCGGCGCCTTCCTGGCGGCCTGCGAGGCGCTGGAACTGCCGCCGCACGAGGTGGCGTATGTCGGAGATCACCCGGAGATCGACTGGCGGGGTGCCGCGGACGCCGGTCTGCTCTCCGTCTGGATCGACCGCCACGGCGGGCACGCCTCGGTGGAGGCCCTGGCGGGGCGGCACCGGATCGGCTCCCTCGCCGAACTCCCCGCTCTGCTCGGCGCGGATACCCGTTTTGGAGCCCCGTCCACCTTCGGGTAATGTTCTTCCTGCGCCGCCGGAGAGCGGGCCGAAAGGCCGGGAACCGGAGGCGCAGACTAGAACGAGATCCCCGCAAGGGCTTGCGTTCCAGTGGCCTATGGTGTAATTGGCAGCACGACTGATTCTGGTTCAGTTAGTCTAGGTTCGAGTCCTGGTAGGCCAGCTCGCAGAGCTCATCTGCAACGCCCCCGTTGTGTAGCGGCCTAGCACGCTGCCCTCTCACGGCAGTAGCGCCGGTTCGAATCCGGTCGGGGGTACAGATCCTTCCCAGGAAGGTGGCCGGGTCGCACCCGCCGCCTCTCATGCAGGATCGCTAGGGCCCCCGTTGTGTAGCGGCCTAGCACGCTGCCCTCTCACGGCAGTAGCGCCGGTTCGAATCCGGTCGGGGGTACGCTTTTGCTTGACCCATATTGGTCTATGGTGTAATTGGCAACACTACGGTTTCTGGTACCGTCATTCTAGGTTCGAGTCCTGGTAGACCAGCTCTGATCTGCGGAAACGCAGAATCTAGGCCCCCGTTGTGTAGCGGCCTAGCACGCCGCCCTCTCAAGGCGGTAGCGCCGGTTCGAATCCGGTCGGGGGTACGTACGTTGAAGGCCTTCCACTTCGGTGGAGGGCCTTTCTCGCGTTCCGCTCACTCGAAGCCGTACCGGCGCGCCGACTCCTCCTCCTGCGCCAGCCGGTGCAACGCCTGGAGCACCGGCTCGACGAAGATCGCGCCCGCGACCGCCGTCTCCACCTTCTCGGCCTCCGAGGGATACGTCTCCACGAAGTCCAGGTCGAGGACGGCCGCCTCATGCATCAACTTGGCGTAGTTCACGACGAGTTCGGGAGGCCAGTCGTACCCGAGCCGGCGAAGTGCGGCCACCGCCACCACCAGTGAGCGGTAGGACGGCGAAATGGTCACCAGGGCCTGGGAGTTGGACCAGCCCAGCGTCTGCAGGAGCTTGTCCACCTCGCGGTGCGCGGCCTGGACGTACTCGTCCTCCGCGTCCGGTTCGGGCACCTGCGGCAAGGCCCAAAGTGCCGCGCCCAGCCGGATCGTACGGCCGAGGGAGTCGTCGTCGACATGGCCGAGCACCTCGCGGACCGTGGCCACCGGGAGCCGGCCGACCTGGATCATCGCGCGCACCAGCCGCAGTCGGCGCAGATGCTCCTCGTCGTACTCGGCGGTGGTCGCGTTGACCTGGCGGCCGGGGCTCAACAGGCCTTCGCGCAGGTAGTACTTGATCGTCGCGATGGACACACCGCTGCGCTCGCTCAACTCGGCCAGCCGCATGTCTTGCGTCCTTCCTCGGGTACCGGCACTATCCAAGCACGGGTCATCGGATAGTGCCGGTACCCAACTAGGGGGCGTCATGTTCGCGAAGGCTGTCAACGGCCGTACCACCGCTGCCGCCGAGGGCGAGGTGGTGGTGCTGCTCATCGGCATGCGTATCAACCGCTTCTGGGCCGTGCACCACTGGGTGCCGGTGTTGCTCGCGATGCCGCGCATGCTGCGGGAGTTGGGGAGGGACCGCAGCCGCGGACTGCTCGGGCACGTGCTGCTGACGGCGTCCCCGCGGACGTACTACGTCGTCCAGTACTGGGAGTCCAAGGAGAAGCTCTACAAGTACGCGAGTTCGCCCGACATGCTCCATCACAAGGCGTGGGCGATCATCAACCGCAAGGAGAAGGCGGGGAAGGTGCGCGGGCACGTCGGGCTGTGGCACGAGAGCTATGTGGTGCCCGAGGGCTCGTACGAGGCGATCTACGCCGACATGCCGGCCTTCGGACTCGCGGCGGCGCACGGACAGGTGCCGGTGGAGCGGCGGGGGCGGCGGGCGAAGGACCGGTTCGCGTATCGGTCGGGGAGCGTGACGTCCGAGTAGGTCCGGACATGACGGAGGGCCTGCCGCGGCGTTGAGGCAGGCCCTTCTGAGATGTTCCGGGGGATCAGCCGGTGCGGCGCAGGGCCTCGGAGAGGCGGGCGGCGGCGTCGATGACCGCCTGGGCGTGCATACGGCCCGGGTGGCGCGTCAGGCGCTCGATGGGGCCGGAGACGGACACTGCGGCCACCACGCGGTTCGAGGGGCCGCGCACGGGCGCGGAGACGGACGCGACGCCCGGCTCGCGCTCGCCGATGGACTGGGCCCAGCCGCGGCGCCGTACGCCCGAGAGGGCCGTGGCCGTGAAGCGGGCGCCCTGGAGGCCGCGGTGCAGGCGCTCCGGCTCCTCCCAGGCCATCAGGATCTGGGCCGAGGAACCGGCTTTCATGGTGAGGGTCGAGCCGACCGGGACCGTGTCGCGCAGGCCCGAGAGGCGCTCGGCCGCGGCGACGCAGATGCGCATGTCGCCCTGGCGGCGGTAGAGCTGCGCGCTCTCGCCCGTGATGTCCCGCAGGTGCGTGAGCACCGGGCCCGCCGTGGCGAGCAGCCGGTCCTCGCCGGCGGCCGCGGCCAGCTCGGCGAGCCGGGGGCCGAGAATGAAACGGCCCTGCATGTCGCGCGCCACCATGCGGTGGTGTTCCAAGGCCACGGCCAGCCGGTGTGCCGTGGGTCGTGCCAGCCCGGTCGCCGCGACCAGACCCGCGAGGGTGGCCGGACCGGACTCCAGGGCGCCCAGGACAAGGGCTGCCTTGTCCAGGACGCCGACGCCGCTACTGTTGTCCATGAAACGATACTCGCGTCTCACTCTGTGAAACGCAAGTTCCTTTTTTCGTGAGACGCGCAACTCTTGTAGACACAGCGGCCCGCGTACCAAACGGGCCAGGCGGCGGCTGCCCGTGAACCAGGGGTGCGAGCGCCGTCTCCTCAAGATCTCTAGTTGGGCCGGCGCTGTTTCGCCGGCCGGAGGGAAAGCGATGGGTAGGACACTCGCGGAGAAGGTCTGGGACGACCATGTCGTCCGGCGCGCCGAGGGCGAGCCCGACCTCCTCTTCATCGATCTGCACCTGCTGCACGAGGTGACCAGCCCGCAGGCCTTCGACGGTCTCCGCCAGGCCGGGCGTCCCGTGCGGCGCCTCGACCTCACCATCGCCACCGAGGATCACAACACCCCGACCCTCGACATCGACAAGCCCATCGCGGACCCGGTCTCCCGGGCCCAGCTGGAGACACTGCGCAAGAACTGCGCCGACTTCGGCGTGCGCCTGCACTCCCTGGGCGATGTGGAGCAGGGTGTCGTCCACGTCGTGGGACCGCAGCTGGGTCTGACCCAGCCCGGTACGACGGTCGTGTGCGGTGACTCCCACACCTCCACCCACGGTGCCTTCGGCGCGCTGGCGTTCGGTATCGGCACCTCCCAGGTGGAGCACGTGCTGGCGACCCAGACGCTGCCGCTGGCCCGCCCGAAGACCATGGCCATCACCGTCGACGGCGAACTGCCCGACGGCGTCACCGCCAAGGACCTGATCCTCGCCATCATCGCGAAGATCGGTACCGGCGGCGGCCAGGGCTACATCCTCGAATACCGCGGCTCCGCCATCGAGAAGCTCTCGATGGAGGCCCGCATGACCATCTGCAACATGTCGATCGAGGCCGGCGCCCGCGCGGGCATGATCGCCCCCGACGAGACCACCTTCCAGTACATCAAGGGCCGCGCCCACGCCCCCGAGGGCGAGGACTGGGACGCCGCCGTCGCGTACTGGAAGACCCTGAAGACCGACGACGACGCCGAATTCGACGCCGAGGTCGTCATCGACGGTCCCTCGCTGGCGCCGTTCGTCACCTGGGGCACCAACCCCGGTCAGGGCGCGCCGCTTTCGGCGTCCGTCCCCGACCCGGCTTCGTACGAAGACGCTTCGGAGCGCCTCGCCGCCGAAAAGGCCCTGGAATACATGGGGTTGGAGGCCGGCCAGCCGCTGCGCGACATCAAGGTGGACACCGTCTTCGTAGGTTCGTGCACCAACGGACGTATCGAGGACCTGCGTGCCGCCGCCGCGATCGTCGAGGGCCGCAAAGTCGCCGACGGCGTACGGATGCTGGTCGTCCCGGGCTCCGCGCGCGTAGGTCTCCAGGCCGTCTCCGAGGGCCTGGACATCGTCTTCAAGGAGGCCGGCGCCGAATGGCGGCACGCGGGCTGCTCGATGTGTCTGGGCATGAACCCGGACCAACTGGCGCCCGGTGAGCGCTCCGCGTCCACCTCCAACCGCAACTTCGAAGGCAGGCAGGGCAAGGGCGGCCGTACGCACCTGGTCTCGCCGCAGGTCGCCGCCGCGACCGCCGTGCTGGGCCATCTGGCCTCGCCCGCCGATCTGTCCGACGCCCCTGTGCCCGCTGGAGTCTGAGAGTCATGGAAGCATTCACCACGCACACCGGCCGGGCCGTCCCGCTGCGCCGCAGCAACGTGGACACCGACCAGATCATCCCCGCCCACTGGCTCAAGAAGGTGACCAGGGACGGCTTCGAGGACGGGCTCTTCGAGGCCTGGCGCAAGGACGAGAACTTCATCCTCAATCGTCCCGAGCGCAAGGGCGCGACGGTCCTGGTGGCAGGCCCCGACTTCGGCACCGGCTCCTCCCGCGAGCACGCCGTGTGGGCGCTGCAGAACTACGGCTTCAAGGCCGTCATCTCCTCCCGCTTCGCCGACATCTTCCGCGGAAACTCGCTGAAGAACGGCCTGCTCACGGTCGTTCTGGAGCAGAAGACCGTGGACGCGCTGCAGGAACTCACCGAGAAGGACCCCCAGGCCGAGATCACGGTCGACCTGGAGGCCCGCGAGGTGCGCGCCGAAGGCATCACCGCCGCCTTCGAACTCGACGAGAACGCCCGCTGGCGCCTGCTGAACGGACTGGACGACATCTCCATCACCCTCCAGAACGAGGGCGACATCTCCGCGTACGAGGCCAAGCGCCCCTCGTACAAGCCGCGGACGGTCCAGGTCTGACCCCAACCCCCGCACCAGGTCGAGATCCGGCCACCGCGACACCCTCTGTACCCCCGATCGCCACGATTGGGGGTACAGCCATGTCTGCACCCGAACGGCCCCGCGCGCCTCCAACGCTTCTGCCAACTTCCCATGTTAGACAGGGTGTTGACTGGGTAGGCGCAGCTTTGAGCCAAGGCTGCCGCCGGGCTCCGTCAGGCCGTTCGAGGCGCCAGTTGCGACCCCCGCAGGCGACAACTCGCCCCAGATGGCACAATCTGTGCATGGAACGCGACGGCCAACTCGAGCTCTATGCGGCAGTCGCGGACCAACTCAAGGAAGCGCACACAAGAGTGCGCGCACTGCAAGTCCCGGAGGGCGTACGGATGGCGCTGGCCCGGAAGCTGCTGGTCATTACGGCCGCGGCCAAGCACGATCTCGCCGACGCGACAAGGCGACTGGACCGGTTCACGGCAGACCTCGACGCGGGTCGATTCCCCGAAGAGGAACGCTGAACAAGTCCAGGACAGTCGAGTTCGTTGCGGCGCACGGGTGATTAGCCCGTTTCGTGTTTGATTTGCGGTATATATCTGCCTAACGTGCGGAAAAGCCTGAACACTTTCGTTCCGGCAATGTCTCCGAAGGGGAAGACGTGAACAAGGCGCAGCTCGTAGAAGCGATTGCCGACAAGGTCGGTGGCCGTCAGCAGGCCGCCGAGGCGGTCGACGCGGTACTGGACGCCATCGTCCGTGCCGTCGTCAGTGGGGACCGGGTCTCGGTCACCGGTTTCGGTTCGTTCGAGAAGGTCGACCGTCCGGCCCGTTACGCCCGCAACCCCCAGACGGGCGAGCGGGTTCGGGTCAAGAAGACCTCCGTTCCGCGCTTCCGCGCGGGCCAGGGCTTCAAGGACCTGGTGAGCGGCTCGAAGAAGCTCCCGCGCGGTGGCGAGGTCGCCGTCAAGAAGGCGCCCAAGGGCAGCCTGAGCGGCACCGCTTCGGCGACGGTCAAGAAGGCCGCGGCCAAGAAGACCACCGCCAAGAGGGCGACGGCCACCGCGAAGAAGACCGTGGCGAAGAAGACGGCGGCCAAGACGGCCACCGCCAAGAAGACCACGGCCAAGAAGACGACCGCCAAGAAGACCACGGCGACCGCCAAGAAGACGGCGGCCAAGAAGGCCACCGGCACCGCCAAGAAGGCTGCGGCCAAGAAGGCCCCGGCCAAGAAGGCCACCGCCAAGAAGGCGCCCGCCAAGAAGTCGACGGCGCGCAAGACCACCGCCAAGAAGGCCACCGCCACCCGCTAGTCGGCGGAACGCACGGCACTCACGCGCCGGGCCGGACTCCCGTTGGGAGTCCGGCCCGCGGCGTGTTCACGGCCCGTGCACGGGCGTTCAGAAGGTTTGCAGCGTCACCAGTGTGACCCTGGGCCGGTCCTTCGGCCCCTCGGTCTCGATCCGCACCCGCTGTCCCGGCCGCAGCAGCCGCAGCCCGCCCGCGTCGAACGCGGCGGCGTCAAAGGGCACCGGGGTGCCGTCGTCGAGCAGCACACTGCCGGTACGGGTATCGGCGTCGTAGGTGTAAGCGGTCGCCTGCATGGCCGCAGCCTACTGCCCGCCCGCGGCCCCCGGCCGACCCGGAATCAGCAGCCCCGCAGCCGCTGCCGCCGTGCGCGGCCCCACGCCCAGGGCCAGCGCCGCCCGCAGGTCCTCGCCGGTGTCCACGTCCTGCCGTACGGAATCCACCGCGTCCAGGGAGAGTTCGGCCGCACCTGAGGCGCGATGACGGGCGCGGGAATCGGTGCCGAATGCCGGGCGCAATTCGCGGCCCTCTCGCGCCGTGAGCAAGGTGGTGCCGATTGCGGCGGCGTCCGGGAGAAAAGCGCGCGGGAATTCCGCCGCCGCGTCCAGGACCCGGGCCAATTCCGTCGGGCGCAGGGCCGGCAGATCGGCGTTCAGGGCCGCCACCGCGCTTTCGGGGCGGGAAACCCGCACGACCGTCGCCGCGTGCCGCAGCGCGGCGTTCAGACCGTCTCCCGGCTCGTCCGCGACGATACGGGCGCCCAGCGCGGCCAGTTCGCGGCCGGCCAGGGCGTCGCCCGTGACGACCGCCACATCGCGGACCGCCGGGCAGGCCAGCACGGCCGCCACGGTGTCCTGCGCGAAGGCGAGGGCGAGTCCCGGCCGCAGCCCGTCGCCGGCCGCGTCCGAGAGCCTGGTCTTGGCTCGCGCCAGAGACTTCAGGGGTATGACCAAGGTCCACTGCACGCGGGTTCCGTCCCTCTCTTGTCGCGGCCATTGTCACCCGGGCCCCCTGGCGTTGTCGGTGGCGGGGCGTACGGTGTTCTCGACAGACCGACGGCCTGGGGCGACACTTGTGCGGCCCCCCGGGCCCAAGAGGAAGGTGTTCGCGTGCCCCGCCGCAGAATCGGGTTCTGGTACCGCTTCGCAGCGGTCCTCTGCAAACCGCCGCTGGTGGTTCTGATCAAGCGGGACTGGCGTGGAATGGAGCACATTCCGGCCGAGGGTGGATTTATCACCGCGGTGAACCACAATTCGCACGTAGATCCCCTTGCGTACGCTCACTTTCAGTACAACACCGGCCGCGTTCCGCGATTCCTCGCGAAGAGCGGGCTTTTCAAGAAGGGATTCGTCGGCGCCGCGATGCGCGGCACCGGACAGATCCCCGTCTATCGCGAGACCACGGACGCGCTGAGCGCCTTCCGCGCCGCGATCGAAGCCGTGGAGCGCGGTGAATGCGTCGCGTTCTATCCCGAGGGCACCATCACCCGCGACCCCGACCAGTGGCCCATGACCGGCAAGACCGGTGCCGCGCGCGTGGCCCTCCAGACCAGGTGCCCGGTGATTCCCGTCGCGCAGTGGGGCGCCAACGAACTGCTGCCGCCGTACGCCAGGAAGCTGCACGTCTTCCCGCGCAAGACCAGCCATGTGCTCGCGGGCCCGCCGGTGGACCTCACGCGCTTCTACGGCAAGGAGATGAGCCCGGACCTCCTCAAGGAGGCGACCGGGGTCATCATGGCCGACATCACACGCCTGTTGGAGCAGATCCGCGGCGCCAAGGCACCCGAGACGCCCTACGATCCGCGCCGCGAGCGGATCGAGCAGCGGCGCCGGACGGCCGCGGAGACCGAGCAGTTGGAGTCCAGGGCCGAGTCGGCGACCGAGCCGAAGGTCGAGCAGGAAGAGGGGCAGGGCACGTGAGCAAGCCGGTCAAGGCGGCTGTTTTCAGCGCCGGTTCGTGGGGCACGGCTTTCGGCATGGTGCTCGCCGACGCGGGGTGCGAGGTCACCCTGTGGGGGCGCCGCGCGGAGGTCGTGGACGCCATCAACTCCGGCCGCACGAACCCCGACTACTTCCCCGGTGTCGAACTCCCGGAGAACCTGCGGGCCACCACCGACCCCGCCGAGGCCGCCGCCGACGCCGACTTCACCGTCCTGTCGGTCCCTTCGCAGACGCTGCGCGCCAACTTGGCCGACTGGGCACCCCTGTTGGCGCCCGACACGGTCCTGGTCTCGCTCATGAAGGGCGTCGAGCTCGGCTCCGTCATGCGGATGAGCGAGGTCATCGAGGACGTCGCCAAGGTGAGCCGGGACCGTATCGCCGTGGTCTCCGGACCCAACCTCGCGCGCGAGATCGCCTCCCGGATGCCGGCCGCCGCGGTGGTCGCCTGCACCGACGAGGCCGTGGCCCGCCGGCTCCAAGCCGCCTGCCACACCCCGTACTTCAGGCCGTACACCATCACCGACGTCGTGGGCTGCGAACTCGGCGGCGCGGTGAAGAACGTGATCGGGCTCGCCGTCGGCATCGCGGACGGCATGGGACTCGGGGACAACGCCAAGGGCTCGCTCATCACCCGCGGGCTCGTCGAGACGACCCGGCTCGGTATCGCGATGGGCGCCGACCCGCTCACCTTCTCCGGACTCGCCGGCCTCGGCGACCTGGTGGCGACCTGCTCCTCACCGCTGTCCCGCAACCACACCTTCGGCACCAACCTCGGCAAGGGCATGACCCTCCAGGAGACCATCGCGGTCACCAAGCAGACCGCGGAGGGCGTCAAGTCCTGTGAGTCCGTGCTCGACTTGGCCCGCAGGCACGGCGTCGACATGCCCATCACGGAGACGGTGTTC
Source organism: Streptomyces sp. NPDC050549 (assembly GCF_040655035.1). Lineage (NCBI taxonomy): Bacteria > Bacillati > Actinomycetota > Actinomycetes > Kitasatosporales > Streptomycetaceae > Streptomyces > Streptomyces sp. NPDC050549. The sequence goes on along the minus strand of NZ_JBFAJD010000005.1, from coordinate 204,570 downwards.
GAGATCGTGCACGAGGGGAAGTCGCCCGTGGTCGCGGTCAAGGAGCTGATGTCGCGGAGCGCCAAGCCCGAGCGACGCTGAGCGCTCCGCCGGGGGAGCCGCGGTGGGTCGTCGGTCGGCTGCGGCGCCGTCGTGGCTGGTCGCGCTCACGCGGCGGTAGGCGCATATCGATACAGCCCCGCGCCCCTTCGGGGGGCTGCGCGAACCGCCCGTCGTCAACCGACGCTGTATCACAGCAGTACCACCGGGTACGCTCATCGCGATATGAGCACCGAGAACCTCTCCCAGAGCCCTGAGCAGCCGCCTCGCAAGCCGCGTGTGGCCGTCGTGTTCGGCGGTCGCAGCTCCGAACACGGGATCTCCGTGGTCACCGCCGGCGCCGTCCTCGCGGCCATCGACCGGACCAAGTACGACGTCCTGCCGATCGGCATCACCCGCGAAGGCCGCTGGGCCCTCACCGCCGACGCACCGGAGCGCATGGCGATCACCGACCGCCGTACCCCGGACGTCGAGGAGCTCGCCGAGTCGAGCGAGGGCGGAGTGGTGCTCCCGCTCGACCCCGGAAACCGCGAAGTCGTCATCAGCGAACCGGGATCCGTGCCCAAGGCCCTCGGCGAGGTCGACGTCGTCTTTCCCGTCCTGCACGGCCCCTACGGCGAGGACGGCACCCTCCAGGGACTCCTGGAGCTGTCCGGTGTGCCGTACGTGGGCGCGGGTGTGCTCGCCTCGGCCGTCGGCCAGGACAAGGAGTACATGAAGCGGGTGTTCACCTCGTTCGGCCTCAAGGTCGGCCCCTACGTGGTGATCCGGCCGCGCGAGTGGCAGCGGGACGAGTCCGCCGCCCGCAAGAAGATCGTCGACTTCGCCGGTGAGCACGGCTGGCCGCTGTTCGTGAAGCCCGCGCGCGCGGGTTCGTCGATCGGCATCACCAAGGTCGACGACCTGTCCGGACTCGACGAGGCGATCGAGGAGGCGCAGCGGCACGACCCGAAGATCCTCGTGGAGGCCGCGCTGCGCGGGCGCGAGATCGAGTGCGGGGTCCTGGAGTTCGAGGACGGGCCGCGGGCCAGTGTGCCGGCCGAGATCCCGCCGCCCCAGGAGCACGCGTACTACGACTTCGAGGCGAAGTACATCGACTCGACCCCCGGCATCGTGCCCGCCCCGCTGACGCCCGAGGAGACCGCCGAGGTGCAGAAGCTCGCGGTGGACGCCTTCGACGCGGCCTCCTGCGAGGGGCTGGTGCGGGCGGACTTCTTCCTCACCGAGGACGGCGAGTTCGTCATCAACGAGATCAACACGATGCCCGGTTTCACGCCGATCTCGATGTACCCGCAGATGTGGCAGGCCAGCGGCGTCTCCTACGGGGAGCTGGTGGACCGTCTGGTGCAGGCGGCGCTGCGCCGGTCCACCGGACTGCGCTGAACGGGCCGGTCCGGTCGATCTAGTCGGCGATCCCCGCGGGGATCGCCTTCTTCACGGACTTCGCCAGGTCGACCAGGGGCGCCAGACCGTCTCCGGTGCGGTCCTTCGGGATGGTCACCTCGGCGTATGCCTTGCGCAGCGTCGTGGTGAACCGGAACGAGCCGTCGTCCTGCTTCTGCAGCAGCCAGCCGACGCCGTTCACCTCCACGCCGTCGGCCTCCGGGTCGTTCATCTTCGCGGGTCTGACGACACCGCAGCGCAGTATGATCGCCGGGTTCCCCCAGCCCGCGGTCAGCGCGGACGCGGGCTCGGGATCCCGGCGGCCCTGGCCGTCGACCTTCGACGGCAGCACCTTGTCCAGATTCCGGCACAGCCCGGTGACCTTCGCGCCCGGTGAGGGAACCGCCGCCGACGCGCTGTCGTCTGCTGAGGAGCAGCTCGCGAGGGTGATCAGCGGGGCGAGCACGGACAGCCCGATGACAGAACGGCGCCGGTGACGGAGAGAGTTCACCGGCCAAGGGTAGACGGGGGCTACAGATGCACCACCGGGCAGGTCAGGGTGCGGGTGATGCCGTCCACTTGCTGGACCTTGGCGACCACCATGCGGCCGAGATCGTCGACCGTGTCGGCCTGGGCGCGCACGATCACGTCGTACGGTCCTGTCACGTCCTCGGCCTGGATCACTCCGGGAATCTTGCTGATCGTCTCGGCGACGGTCGACGCTTTGCCGACCTCCGTCTGGATCAGGATGTACGCCTGTACCACGGAACCTCCAGGGCGGCCACGAGGATCATGTGGGGAAAAGGAACGCCACGGTATCGCGTCGCCGCTCACCACGGGGAGACCCGCGGAGGCTCTGGCCCCCGTGCCGGGGCGCAGGCACGACTGAAGTTGACGGTCACCTCGACCGTACCGAGCACACCGACGGCTCGCGACCGGGCGCTGCCGTCACGAGAAGAGGACGAACGATGAAGGGCACCGTCGGTGAGTTGGGGGAGTTCGGGCTCATCAGGGAGCTCACTTCCCGGCTCACCACCACCCCCTCGGTCCGGGTCGGCCCCGGCGACGACGCCGCGGTCGTCGCCGCGCCCGACCGCAGGGTCGTGGCGAGCACCGACATCCTGCTGGAGGGGCGGCACTTCCGCCGCGACTGGTCCACCGCCTACGACGTCGGACGCAAGGCCGCCGCGCAGAACCTCGCGGACATCGCCGCGATGGGCGCCGTACCGACCGCGCTGCTCCTCGGTCTGGTCGTGCCGGCCGAACTCCCGGTCACCTGGCCCATGGAGCTGATGGACGGTCTGCGCGACGAGTGCCAGGTCGCGGGCGCCTCGGTGGTCGGCGGAGATGTCGTAAGGGGCGACACGATCATGGTGTCGATCACCGCGCTCGGTGATCTGCGCGGCCGGGAGCCGGTCACCCGGGCCGGTGCGCAGCCCGGTGACGTGGTCGCGGTGACCGGCTGGCTGGGCTGGTCCGCGGCCGGGTACGCGGTGCTGTCGCGGGGCTTCCGCTCGCCGCGCGCGTTCGTGGAGGCGCACCGGCGCCCCGAGCCGCCGTATCACGCGGGTCCGGCGGCGGCCGGGCTCGGCGCGACCTCGATGTGCGACGTCAGCGACGGGCTGATCGCCGACCTCGGGCACATCGCCGAGTCGAGCAAGGTCCGGATCGACATCCGTTCGGGCGCGATCGACATCCCGACCCAGATGCACGACATCGGGCAGGCCGTCGGCGTCGACCCCATCCAGTGGGTGCTGACCGGGGGAGAGGACCACGCGATCGTGGCGACCTTCGCACCGGACGTGAAGCTGCCGGCCCGCTGGAAGGTGATCGGCGAGGTCCTCAATCCGTCGGCGCTGCCCCAGGTGACGGTCGACGGGGCGCCGTGGACCAGCAAGGGCGGCTGGGACCACTTCGGGGACATCGAGTCGTGAAGCCCGGCGTCCTCACGGTGGCCGGCTCCGACTCCGGTGGAGGGGCGGGAATCCAGGCCGACTTGAAGACGATGCTGGCGCTCGGCGTGCACGGCATGAGCGTCGTCACCGCGGTCACCGCGCAGAACTCCCTAGGTGTGCAAGGAGCTTGGGAACTCCCGGCGGAGGCGGTGCGCGCCCAGTACCGCAGCGTCGTCGACGACATCGGCGTACAGGCCGTGAAGACCGGCATGCTGGCGTCGGCCGAACTCGTCGAGACGGTCGCGGAGTTGCTCGCGGGGACGGACGCCCCGGCGGTCGTCGACCCGGTCGGCATCTCGAAGCACGGGGACTCGCTGCTGGCGGACTCCGCGCTGGACGCCTTACGCACGAAGCTGCTGCCGGTGGCGGCGGTGGCGACGCCGAACCTCGACGAGGTGGCGCAGCTCACCGGCGTCCGGGTCGAGACGGAGGAGCAGTTGCGGGAGGCCGCGGCAGCCGTGCTGGCGTACGGACCGCGGTGGGTCCTCATCAAGGGCGGGCATCTGCCCGGTGATGCCGTGGATCTGCTCTCCGACGGCACCGAGGAGCACTGGCTGCGCGCGCCCCGGTACGACAACCGGCACACCCACGGCACGGGCTGTACGCTCGCCTCGGCGATCGCCGCGCACCTCGCGATGGGGCGGTCGGTGCCGGAGGCGGTGACGGCGGCGAAGGAGTACGTCACCGGGGCGATCGCGGCGGGGTTCGCGCTGGGCGGCGGGATCGGGCCGGTGGATCACGGGTGGAGATTCAGCGACTGAACCGGCCCGGGGTACGGCAAAAAGCCGGCCCACACGAGGTGGACCGGCTCGATGCAGCGAACCAGCAGTGGCCGCGCGCTTAGCGGTGCGTCAGCGCGCGACCTTGCCGGCCTTGATGCACGAGGTGCAAGCGTTCACGCGCTTCGGCGTCCCGCCGACCACGGTACGAACGCGCTGGATGTTCGGGTTCCAGCGACGCGGCGTACGGCGGTGCGAGTGCGAGATGTTGTTGCCGAAGCCCGGCCCCTTGCCGCAGACGTCGCAGTTGGCAGCCACGGGTCACTCCAAAGACTTCAGATGCACAGATGCACTTACGGATGATCCCGGCATGCCGGGATCAGGATCTAGGATCTGATGTGGCACTGCCAGGGGGGATGGCCCGATCGGGATCGGGCAACCGGAGCAGCATACAACGACTGCGCCGGTTCAACGAAACTACCATGCCTGGTCGAGGGCCTGCTCCGGCCCTCCTCGGGCCCGGCCCCCTCCGGGGTCTACGCTGCGTGCCAGTCCAGCAGCTCAAGGAGGCGCAGGTGCCGCAGGTGCCGCAGACATTCTTCGATGCTCTCGCGGTGCGTACCTGGTGCGGTCTCGCGCTGCGCGCGCTGGGGCGTGCGCGTGAGGAGATCGACGCCATCAACGTGTATCCCGTGGCCGACGGGGACACCGGCACCAACCTCTACCTGACCATGGAGTCCGCCGTCACGGCAGTCGAGGCGGTGTTCGCCGGACACGGCACCCTGACCGAGCAGAAGCCGCCGCTGGCCGACGCCGTCCGGGCGATGGCCCACGGGGCGCTCATAGGGGCGCGCGGCAACTCCGGGACGATCCTCGCGCAGCTGATGCGCGGTATGTCCCAGGTGCTCGCCGCCGACAGTGAGACGGCTCACACGGACGGGGAGGGACTGCGGCTCGCGCTGCGGCACGCGGCCGACTCCGCCCGGCAGGCCGTGGCCCATCCGGTCGAGGGCACGGTCCTCACCGTCGCCTCGGCCGCGGCCGACGCGGCCGGCGACACCGAGGGCGACTGCGGGACGGTGGCCCGGGCCGCCTACGACGGGGCGTGCGCGGCGCTGGCCGCGACTCCGGGACAGCTGGCGGTCCTGGAGCGCGCGGGAGTGGTCGACGCGGGCGGACGGGGGCTGGTGGCGGTGCTGGCCGCGCTGGTGGAGACGTTCACCCGGGAGGCGCCGGTCTACGGGGGGCACGCACGCGTGACCGTCGAAGTCGTGCACGCACGCGTGGAGGCCGTTTCGGCTTCCGGCACTGTCGACGTCACCCTCTGCGAGGACGACCCGTCGGCACCCCAGGAGGGCGGGCCCGCCTACGAGGTGATCTACCTCCTGGAGGCCGACGACAGTGCCGTGACCCGGCTGCGGGACCGGCTCGACGCGCTCGGCGACTCGCTCGTCGTGGTCGGCGGCGACGGTCTGTGGAACGTCCATGTGCACGTCGACGACGCGGGCGCCGCAGTGGAGGCGGGCGTCGAGGCCGGGCGGCCGTACCGCATCCGGATCACCCACTTCGGGCTCGGCGACGTCCACACCACCGGCGCCGAACGGCCGCCCCGGGAACGCGCCCAGCGGGCCGTCGTCGCCGTCGTCCCGGGCGAGGGCCTGGCGGGGCTCTACGGCGAGGCCGGCGCGACCACCGTGCTCGCGCGCCCCGGGGAACCGCCCGCCAGCGGGGAGCTGGTCGCGGCCGTGCGGCGGGCACACGCGCGTGAGGTCGTGCTGCTGCCCAACGACGCGGATCTGCGGCACACGGCGGCGGCAGCGGCCGAGCAGGCCCGTGCCGAGGGCATCCGGGTCGCGCTGATCCCGACGCGCTCCGCGGTCCAGGGGATCGCCGCGCTCGCCGTGCACGAGCCCGAGCGCCGCTTCGACGAGGACGTCGTCTCGATGACCTCGGCGGCCGGCGCGACCCGCTACGCCGAGGTCGCCGTCGCCGAACGCCAGTCCTGGACCATGGCCGGCATCTGCCAGGCCGGGGACGTCCTGGGCCTCGTCGACGGCGATGTGGCGGTGATCGGCGCCGACGTCATGGCCACCGCCCTGGCCGTCCTCGACCGCATGCTCGCGGCCGGCGGCGAACTCGTCACCCTCGTCCTGGGCGACGACGCCCCCGAGAGCGTCGCCGACATCCTGGAGGCCCACGTCCGCGAGACGTACCTCGCGGTCGACACAGTCGTGTACCGGGGCGGCAGGCAGGGCGCCCTGCTGCTCATCGGCGTCGAGTAGGGCTACTTCTCCGTCTGCTCCTCCATCAGCTGGAGCAGCTGCTCCGCCTCCGCGCGACGGGCCCGTACCGTCTCGTCGCCGTCGTCGGCACCCTCGTAGGCCTTCAGCACGCCACGCGCGCGTGCCGCCGCGTCGCCGGGACGGCTGAGGTCCGCCTCCAGCCAGCCCGCGGCGAGTTCGGCGGCGGTGCGGGTGTGCACGGCGCCGTCCCCGAGGGCGGCGAAGACGGCGACGGCCTCCGCGGTCTGCGTCAGGGCGTCCTCGAACGCGCCCTGGATCGCGGTGTCCTCGGCCTCCTCGGCGACCGAACGGGCCAGCAGCTCGCCGAACTGGCGGTGCGTGTGGCCGAGTTCACCGGTGAGCCGCTGCCGCGCCTCCTCGTCGTCCGTCACCAGCAGGGCCGCCTCGCACTCCTGGATCGCGGCCGCCATCAGCTCCCGGGCTTCGTCCAGGCCCCGGTCCGCCGGGTCCGCGCGCAACGCCAGCCAGGCCCGGGCACGCAGCGAACGCACGAGCCCGTGCACGTTCCCCAGGGACCGCCACAGGTCGCCCGCGCGCGTGTACGCCTGGTCCGCCTCGGCGTGCAGCCCCGCGTTGCCCAGGGACTCGGCGGCGAGATGGGCGAGCGTCGCGTGGTCGTGCTGCTCGGGCCAGTGCCGGGCGATCTCGGCCGCCTGCAACCGCCGTTCGGCCGCCGCGCGGTGCTCGCCCAGCTCGCTCAGACAGTCCCCGAGCCACCATTTCGTCTGCACGACCGCGCCGTCGCCGTGCGTCTCGGCGCTCAGGTCGGGCAGCGCCGACTCCAGCACCTCAGCGGCCTCGGCCCACCGGCCCTGACGCAGCAGGAAGCCGCCCAGCTGGTGCCGTGCCCAGGCGCCCAGCGTCGGGCCCTCGCCCGCCTCGTCGGACCAGTGCGCGGCCTCCAGTGCGTGCTCCGCCGCCTCCTGGGGCCGGCCCCGGCCGCCGAGCACCTCGGCGAGCTGGAGGTGCAGCTGCGCCCGCCCGGGTGCCTCCAGGTACGGCCCACCGTGCTCCAGGGCGGCCCGCAACGCCCGCTCCGCCTCCGCGATGTCCCCGAGGTGATGGGCGAGCCCGGCCGACCGGGCCTCGTACTCCACCGCGAACCACGGCAGCCCCGCGTCCACGAAAGCCGCCGAGGCCTTCGCGAACAGCCGTACGGCCGTCTCCAGGTCCCCGGTCCGCACCGAGAGTTCGGCCAGCATCGCCTGCCCCTCGGCGCCCCGGGCGGCCAGCCGGACATCGGCCTCGCCACCCGGGAGGGGCAGCCCGTCGACCAGGGCCAGCACCTCCCGGACGGCGGCCTCGGCGGCGGCCAGGACCTCGCCGTCGGGGGAGTCGCCCGAGGGGTCCTCGTGCACGGCCCGCATCAGGACGCGTGCCCGGCTCATCAGCACGCCCGCCGTCTGCCGTACGCCCGTGGCGCCCTCGGCGTACAGGGCGAGCACCCCGTCGTACGGCTCGGCGATCGCCGCGAGGGCCTTGTCGACCTCGCCGGTGAGAGCGCGTACGTACGCTCCACGCGCGCGTGCCGCCAACGCCTCCCCGGGGTCGCCCGCCTCGGCGTACAGCTCGGCGGCGCGCTCGAAGAGGGCGATGCCGTCGGGGCCTTGGTCCATCGCCTGGTGGTCGGCGATCTCGGCGCGGTCGAGAGCGGCCAGCTCGACGCCCTCGGCGGCCCGGGCGACGGCCAACCAGGCCTCCACGGCGTGCGGTTGCAGGGTGTCCGAGAGTCGCCGCGCCTCCGCGAGCAGTGCGGAGAGGTCCTTCTCCGGGGCCGGTTCGGGGGCGGGAACGGTCACCGGTGCGGTGGCCGGCCGGCCCGCCGAACGCACTCCCAGGGGCAGCCGCTCCACCAGGGGACGCTGACCCATGCGCGCACGTGCCCGGTCGCCGACATGGGTCGTGCCGTTGCGTTCGTCGAAGCGGGCGGCCAGCGCGAGGGTCTCCACGCGCGCGTGGGCGGCGAGTTCACGTGCCGTCCAGGCGCGGCCGGCCGGTCCCGGCACCTGCTGGTCGCCCAGTCCCAGCTCCGTCAGCCGGTCCATCAGCAGCGTCACCGCGGACAGGAACTCCAGCCCGCTGCGCGGGTTCCCGGAGTCCGTGAAGTACGCCGGACGCTCCGCCAGCAGCTCCAGACCGCGCGCCTCGTTGCCGCTCAGCGCGCAGAACTCCACATGGTCCGCGTACGCGCCCCGCATGCTCTCCATGGGCCGTACGAGCCGGAAACCCCGCAGGTGATGGGCGCGCGCCTCCTCGGGCCGCCCCAGGCGCAGCAGGGGGGCCAGGGAGGACGCGAGGACGGTGTGCGGTTCGTGGGCGCAGGTGAACTCGCCCTCCAGGACCGGACCCCACAGGTCGAGGGCCTCGGCGTCCCGCCCCCGCTCCACCTGCCACTCGCCCTGGCTGTGCAGCTCGCACGCGTGGCAGTCGGCCATGGTGTCCCGGTCGGCGGCCAGCCACGCGGCGTAGGCACGCTCGGCCCGTGCCACATCCCCGATGTGCGAGGCGACGCTGAACTCGGCGCTGCGGACGGCCCGTTCGGAGTGCCCGGCCAGCCGGTAGCGGTGTTCCATCTCGGCGAGCCACTTCTCGATCGACGCGAGCGGGATGTGCGGCTGGCCGAGCATCCCGGACGACATCCACTTGAAGACCCAGTGCAGCGAGTGGATCTCGTACTCGTCGAAGTCCTCCGGGCGTTCGTCCCACATGCGCAGCAGGCGCGCGAAGGGGACGAACATCTTGTCCTTCTCGGAGCTGTAGTTGTAGACCTTCAGCTGGTGCCCGAGCGCCTCGATCACCGCGAGCGGGATGTCCAGCTTCTCGGCCTCGGCGAGCAGTTGCTCCGCGCGCGCGTTGCGGGCCGGTCCCTCCGGCTCCTCGGAGTTCTCGGCCATCGCCCGGCGCAGCGCGTCGAAGTCCGTGATCCCTGTCATCAGTGGTCGCCCTCCCCGTGTGTGGCCCACTCCAGGAGGCCGATGAACGCCCGGTTCAGCAGTGCCGAGTCGGCGGGGCGCAGGGGTCGCTGCGCCATCAGGAGCGCCTGCCCGTAGAGCGACTCCGTGGCCGTCCCGATCAGGTCCCGGTCCCTGAGTGAACTGATGCGCCGGATCAGCGGGTTGAGATGGTTCAGCACGAGGCGCGCGCGGGGGGCGCTGCCCCGCAGCGAGCCCAGGATGCCCGCCCACAGGTCGTCGGCCTGCTCCTCGGCCTCCGCGCGGGCCTGCTCGTGCCGCGCCGACCGGTCGTCCAGGTGCAGCGCTGGCACCGACAGCGGATGGAAGGCCCGCAGTACGACATCGCAGCCCAGGGGGTCCAGCTTGGCCCGCGCGGCGGACAGGAAGTCCGCCAGCGCCAGCTCCTCGGCCGGGTCGACCGAGTCCAGGTGCGCGGTCACGGTGTCCGAGTCCAGCTCGGCGACCACCGTCCCCGGGCGCACCGACGGCAGCGCCTCGACCAGTTCGCCGTCGTACGTGTAGCCGCCGTTGATCACCCCGATGCCCTGCGCGGACGCGATCGGGGCGACCTGCCGGTACTCCTCCACGGTCCGCGTGAAGTGCACCACCGGGTGGCGCTGCGCGAACTCCTCCAGGGAGACCCGTCCGTCGGTCGTCTCGAAGGGCAGCCACGGCAGCATCGTGCGCAGCATCTCCGGGTCGTGCCGTGCCAGGGACTTCACCCCCAGGTGGTGCACCGACAGGAACGCGGCCAGCCGCTCCGGATCGCCCGCGGCGAGCCCGGTCAGCCAGGAGCGAATCCTTTCCCCCAGCGCCTCCCGCACGGCGGCCAGCGTCTCGTCCTCGTACAGCGACTCGCGCGAGGCCGTGGGCCGCAGACTGTCCGTGTCCAGCACACAGCGCACGAAGAACGCCCAGTCGGGCAGCAGCTGTTCGGCCCGCTCGGTCAGCAGCATGCCCTTGAGATGCACCCGGTGCGTGGCACGCTGCGCCGGGCTCACCGCCGACGGCAGCACATAGGCGACCCCGCGGATCCCGGCGAGCGGCACGGACAGCTCGATCGAGTCCAGCGGCGTGAACCCGAACAGCTCGTGACAGTGCCGGGCCAGCGCCACCCGCCGGGCGCCGGGACTCGGATACGGCCGGTCCCAGGGCGCCGGCAGATCGGTGATCGCCTCACCGTCCACCCGCACGTCGTACGGCAGCAGCGCCCCGAAGTCCCGCGCCAGAGCGAGGACCCGCTCCTTGGTGAGCCACTCGGCGGCCCCGGCGCGCGCCACCAGGTGGACGGTGGTGCCCGGTTCGGGACGCTCGGTGTCGGGCAGGGTCCGCACGGTGTACGACCCGTCGTCCGCCGCCGTCCACTCCACGGGCGGCGCCTCCGGCGTACGGGCGCTGCGGCTGACGACCCGGATCCGCTCGGCGACCACGAAACAGGCGAGCAGCCCGATGCCGAACTGCCCGAGGAACTCCGAGCGGACCTCCTGGAGTCCGTCGGCGCGCTTGGAGCTACGGCCGATGGTCGCGAGGAGGTTGTGCACGTCCGCCTCGGTGAGCCCGACACCGGAGTCCTCGACGCGCAGGGTGCCGCCCTCGGCGTACAGCCGCACCAGGGCGGGGGCGTCGGGCTGCTCGGCCCGGCGCGCGGTGATCGCGTCCACGGCGTTCTGCAGCAGCTCGCGCAGATAGACCTTGGGGCTTGAGTAGAGGTGATGGGAGAGCAGGTCCACCAGACCGCGCAGGTCGACCTGGAACGTGTGAGGTGACTGGGATGCCTGTGATGACTGTGAGGTCTGGGAGTCCATCGTCGCAGCGCCGAGGTGGGGGGAGGTGCGAACGGCGCGAGGGTCGGGCGGTCCCTGTGAGGCGGTGACCGCGGGGGATGGCCGGAGCGCGTCATCCTAGGCCCGAACGACCCGCCTGACCAGGGGTTTCGGGAGACGTATACGGCATTGTCAGTGGCGTGGTGTGCAATGGATCTCGTGCCCGCACTGGAAGAACCACTGGAACAGCCATTGAAAACAGTGCTCGGCCCCGCCACCGCGAAGGTGATGGCCGAGCATCTCGGCCTGCACACCGTGGGCGACCTCCTGCACCACTACCCGCGCAGATACGAGGAGCGCGGCCAGCTCACGCACCTCGCCGAGCTGCCGATGGACGAGCACGTCACCGTGGTCGCCCAGGTCGCCGACGCCCGGCTGCACACCTTCGCGTCCAGCAAAGCCCCCCGGGGCAAGGGCCAGCGACTCGAAGTCACGATCACGGACGGCAGCGGCCGGCTCCAACTCGTCTTCTTCGGCTCGGGAGTTCACAAGCCCCACAAGGAACTGCTGCCGGGCACCCGCGCGATGTTCGCCGGCAAGGTCTCCGTCTTCAACCGCCGTCTGCAACTCGCCCACCCGGCATACGAGTTGCTGAAGGGCGACGCCGAGGAGACGGTCGAGACCTGGGCGGGCACCCTGATCCCCATCTATCCCGCCACCGCCAAACTGGAGTCCTGGAAGATCGGCAAGGCGCTCCAGACAGCCCTGCCCAGCGCCCAGGAGGCCGTCGACCCGCTCCCGGACTCCCTCCGCGAGGGCCGCGGCCTGGTCCCCCTCCCGGAAGCCCTCCTCAAGATCCACCGCCCCCACACCAAGGCGGACATCGCCGCCGCCCGCGACCGCCTCAAGTGGGACGAGGCCTTCGTCCTCCAGGTCGCCCTGGCCCGCCGCCGCCACACCGACGCCCAACTCCCGGCAGTGGCCCGCAAACCGTCCCCCGACGGCCTCCTCACCGCCTTCGACGACCGCCTCCCCTTCACTCTCACGGACGGCCAGCTGAAGGTGTCCAGGGAGATCTTCGACGACCTGGCGACCGAGCATCCGATGCATCGACTGCTGCAGGGGGAGGTCGGATCCGGGAAGACAATGGTGGCCCTCCGAGCCATGCTCGCCGTCGTCGACGCCGGCGGTCAGGCCGCGATGCTCGCGCCCACCGAAGTGCTCGCGCAGCAGCATCACCGTTCCATCACCGAGATGATGGGCGAGCTGGCCGAGGGCGGGATGCTGGGCGGGGCCGAGCGGGCCACGAAGGTCACCCTCCTCACCGGGTCCATGGGGACGGCCGCCCGCCGCCAGGCACTTCTGGACCTCGTCACCGGCGAGGCCGGGATCGTGATCGGCACGCACGCGTTGATCGAGGACAAGGTGCAGTTCCACGACCTCGGCCTGGTCGTCGTCGACGAACAGCACCGCTTCGGCGTCGAGCAGCGCGACGCCCTGCGCGGCAAGGGCAAACAGCCTCCGCACCTCCTCGTCATGACCGCCACGCCCATTCCGCGCACGGTCGCCATGACGGTCTTCGGCGACCTGGAGACCTCGGTCCTGGACCAGCTCCCGGCCGGCCGCTCGCCCATCGCCAGCCATGTCGTCCCCGCCGCCGACAAACCCCACTTCCTGGCCCGCGCCTGGGAGCGGGTGCGCGAGGAAGTGGGCAACGGCCATCAGGCCTACGTCGTCTGCCCACGCATCGGCGACGAGGAGGACGACCCCAAGAAGGCCGGCAAGAAGAAGTCCGCCGAGGACGAGGCCGAGAAGCGCCCACCGCTCGCCGTCCTCGACGTGGCAGCCCAGCTCGCCAAGGGCCCCCTCCAGGGCCTCGGGATCGAGGTGCTGCACGGCCGTATGCACCCCGACGACAAGGACGCCGTGATGCGCCGCTTCGCCGCCGGGGACACCGACGTCCTGGTCGCCACCACGGTCATCGAGGTCGGCGTCAACGTGCCCAACGCCACGGCGATGGTGATCATGGACGCGGACCGCTTCGGTGTCTCCCAGCTCCACCAGCTGCGGGGCCGAGTCGGCCGTGGTTCCGCCCCCGGTCTCTGTCTCCTGGTCAGCGAGATGCCCGAGGCCAGCCCCGCCCGCCAGCGCCTCAACTCCGTCGCCTCGACCCTCGACGGTTTCGAGCTCTCCCGCATCGACCTGGAGCAGCGGAGGGAGGGCGACGTACTGGGACAGGCGCAGTCCGGCGCCCGTACGTCTCTGCGGGTGCTGTCCGTCATCGAGGACGAGGAGGTCATCGCGGAGGCGAGGGAGGAGGCGACGGCGGTGGTCGCGGCCGATCCCGAGTTGGAGCGTCTCCCCGGCCTGCGTGTAGCACTGGACGCGTTGCTGGACGAGGAGAGGGAGCAGTACTTGGAAAAGGGCTGAGGGGGATGAATCCAGGGGCGCGGGGCTGTACTCCATATGCGGCTACCGCCGCGTGGGCGCGACCAGCCACACTGAACCTGCACTGACCCACGAACAAGGACCAAAGATGACCCGCGTGATCGCCGGCGAAGCCGGCGGACGTCGACTCGCCGTGCCGCCGGGCACCGGCACCCGCCCCACCTCCGACCGCGCACGCGAAGGCCTCTTCTCCACCTGGCAGTCCCTTCTCGGCGCCCCCCTGAGCGGCGAACGGGTCCTGGACCTCTACGCGGGCTCAGGCGCCGTAGGCCTGGAAGCCCTGTCGCGCGGCGCGAGCCACACCCTCCTCGTCGAGGCCGACGCCAAGGCCGCCCGGGTCATCAGGGAGAACGTCAAGAACGTCGGTCTCCCCGGCGCCGAGGTCAGGGCGGGCAAGGCCGAACAGGTCGTCCGGACGTCGGCGCCGGCGGAGCCGTACGACATCGTCTTCCTCGATCCGCCATATGTTGTCGCAGATCACGATCTTCGGGAGATTCTCCTCACACTCCGGTCGGGGGGCTGGCTCGCGCCGGACGCTCTCGTCACCGTGGAGCGCAGCACCAGGGGCGGTGAATTCGGGTGGCCGGACGGTTTTGAGGGGATCCGGGCCCGTCGTTACGGCGAGGGGACCTTTTGGTACGGTCGCGCCGCCTCTACGTGCGAAGACGCACGATGACCGGACCGGAGAGCGAGGGAAATCAAGTGCGCCGCGCTGTTTGTCCGGGGTCCTTCGACCCCATCACCAATGGACACCTCGACATCATCGCCCGTGCCTCCCGGCTGTACGACGTCGTGCACGTCGTCGTGATGATCAACCAGTCGAAGAAGGGCCTGTTCACCGTCGACGAGCGGATCGAACTGATCCGCGAGGTCACCACCGAGTTCGGCAACGTCCAGGTCGAGGCCTACCACGGCCTGCTCGTCGACTACTGCAAGCAGCGCGACATCCCCGCCATCGTCAAGGGCCTGCGCGCGGTCAGCGACTTCGACTACGAGTTGCAGATGGCCCAGATGAACAACGGACTCTCGGGCGTCGAAACCCTGTTCATCCCGACCAGCCCCACCTACAGCTTCCTGTCGTCCTCGCTGGTCAAGGAGGTCGCGACCTGGGGCGGCGACATCTCCCACCTGGTGCCGCCGGTGGTCCTGGACGCGCTCAAGGGCCGTATCGGCAAGGCCTGAGGGACTGACTGTGCGTCACCCGGTGTCGGGCGGGACGGGAGTGGTCGTACAGTCGACCCGTCCGTCTCCAACACGTCGGTAGAGAGTGGCGAGCACACGGTGGACGTGCAGAAGAAGCTCGACGAGATCGTCGCCTCGGTCTCCAGCGCCCGGTCCATGCCCATGTCGGCTTCCTGCGTGGTCAACCGCGCCGAGCTGCTCGCCATGCTCGAAGAGGTGCGCGCGGCACTGCCCGACTCGCTGGCCGAGGCACAGGAGCTGATCGGCGGCCGGCACGAGATGGTCGAGCAGGCCCGCCAGGAGGCCGAGCGGATCATCCAGGCCGCGCACGCCGAGCGCGGTTCGCTGATCTCCGACACCGAGGTCGCCCGCCGCTCGCAGAACGAGGCGGACCGCATCCTCGCCGAGGCCCGCCAGGAGGCCGAGGAGGTCCGCGCGGAGGCCGACGACTACGTCGACTCCAAGCTCGCCAACTTCGAGGTCGTCCTCACCAAGACCCTCGGGTCGGTGGGGCGAGGCCGCGAGAAGCTGCTCGGTACCGGGCCCGGCATCGACGACCAGGGCTACGAGGACGAGGACGCCCCCGAGCGCAGCCACGACCCGGAGACCCTGCGCCGCGACGCCGACGCGTACGTGGACGTCAAGCTCGGCGCCTTCGAGGCGGTCCTCGCCAAGACCCTGGAGGCCGTGGGCAAGGGCCGGCAGAAGCTGCACGGCCGGATCGCCAGCGACGACCTCGGCGCCCTCGCCTTCGACGACGACGGCAACCAGGTCCAGCACACCAGCGACGCCGACTACCTGGCCGACCTCGCGACCGTCACGGACACCCCGGTCTCGAACACCCCGGTCCAGCCCGAGCAGCAGGACTACGCCCCGCAGGCGGCCTACGACTACCAGCAGACCGGCCAGCAGCAGGACCAGTACGGCTACCAGCAGCAGTACGCCCAGCCCCAGCAGCAGGACCTCTACGGCTACCAGCAGGCCGACCCGTACGCCTACCAGGGCTACGACACCGGCCAGCAGCCCGTGTACGACCCGAACCAGATGCAGCAGGCCCAGCTCGACCCGCAAGCACAGCAGGCTCAGCAGGGTTACGCGCTCGACGAGACCAGTCTCTTCGACACCGGGATGATCAGCGCGGAGCAGCTGCGGGCGTACGAGCAGGGCCGGGGCCTGTAAGGGACCACCGGATTGGGCCGTGAGCGAAAGGTCCAGTATCCTGGCTCTTCGGTCGCGTGTACGTCCGCGATCAACGCTGCCCGGAAGCACCGAAGGGCAGCGCTCCTTGAGCTCAGCAGACCGAAAGACAGGAATGGCTCTGAACGCCCGCCTCGACCACCGCAACCCTCTCGTGTTCGACACTCACGAGCTGGGGCGGCGTCCTGGTGCGCTGCAGCGCCTGACCCGTTCGATCGACGCTCCCAAGGATCTCGGGATCCAGGGAGTCATCGGAGTGCCGGAAGGCGCCCCGGTGAAGCTCGACCTCCGCCTTGAGTCGGTCATGGAAGGGGTGCTTGTCACAGGCACCGCCCGTGCACAGGCCAAGGGGGAGTGCGTAAGGTGTCTGGAGCCGCTTGAGCTGTCGCTCGAAGCGGAATTCCAGGAGATGTTCTCGTACCCTGACGCCGACGACCGTGGCCGTGTGAAAGCGGAACCGGTCGGCGACGCCGAGGAATCCGCAGAAAACGAGGACAGGCTCTTCATCGAGGACGGCCTGTTCGACCTCGAACCCGTGCTGCGCGATGCGGTGGTGCTCGCACTGCCGATGCAGCCGGTGTGCCAGGACGACTGTCCGGGCCTGTGCTCCGAGTGCGGAGCGCGGCTCGCGGACGACCCGGACCACCACCATGACGCCGTCGACATCCGTTGGGCGGCACTGCAGGGACTCGCCGGTTCACTCGAAGACGGCGAGAAGGACGAGATCAGTGGCGAGGCGCCCCGACCGGCGCGCGCCAACGAGAAGCAGGAGAAGTAGCCGTGGCTGTTCCGAAGCGGAAGATGTCGCGCAGCAACACGCGCCACCGCCGGTCGCAGTGGAAGGCTGCGGTCACCCCTCTGGTTGCGTGCGAGCGCTGCCACGAGCCCAAGCAGCAGCACATCGCGTGCCCGTCTTGCGGCACGTACAACAAGCGCCAGGTCCTCGAGGTCTGAGCGGCTGGTGAGAGGCTCCATGTCTGACGTCAAGGCGGACTCAGTCGCCAAGAAACAGGCGGACACGGCCTCGTCCCACACGCTGTTGGAAGGGCGGCTCGGGTATCACCTCGAGTCCGCCCTTCTGGTGCGTGCGCTGACCCACCGTTCGTACGCGTACGAGAACGGCGGTCTGCCGACGAACGAGCGGCTGGAGTTCCTCGGGGACTCCGTGCTCGGCCTCGTCGTCACGGACACGCTGTATACCACCCACCCCGACCTGCCCGAAGGCCAACTGGCCAAGCTGCGGGCCGCGGTGGTCAACTCTCGTGCGCTGGCGGAGGTCGGTCGCGGTCTGGAACTCGGCTCCTTCATCCGGCTCGGCCGGGGCGAAGAGGGCACGGGTGGCCGGGACAAGGCGTCCATCCTCGCCGACACCCTTGAAGCGGTGATCGGCGCGGTCTATCTCGACCAGGGCCTCGACGCGGCCTCCGAACTGGTGCACCGCCTGTTCGACCCGCTGATCGAGAAGTCCTCGAACCTCGGCGCCGGCCTGGACTGGAAGACCAGTCTCCAGGAGCTCACCGCGACCGAGGGGCTCGGTGTCCCCGAGTACCTGGTCACGGAGACCGGCCCCGATCACGAGAAGACCTTCACTGCTGCCGCCCGCGTCGGAGGCGTCTCGTACGGCACCGGCACCGGCCGCAGCAAGAAGGAGGCGGAGCAGCAGGCCGCCGAGTCCGCCTGGCGGTCCATCCGGGCCGACGCGGACGAGCGCGCCAAGAAGGCGAAGGAGACGGCCGAACAACAGGCCGCCGAAACCGCCGCCGAGGCCGCGGAGCAGCCTGCCGAGGAGAACGCCGACCAGTCGTCGGCCTCCGCCTGACCGAACAGTGCGACCCGAGCGCCCGTCCCCGAGTGGGGCGGGCGCTCGGCTCATTCACCCGTCACCACAGGGGATGCCATGCCCGAGTTGCCCGAGGTCGAGGTCGTCCGGCGGGGTCTGGAGCGCTGGGTCGCCCAGCGCACCGTCGCCGACGCCGAGGTGCTGCATCCGCGTGCGGTACGACGCCATGTCGCCGGCGCCGACGACTTCGCGCACCGGCTCAAGGGGCATCGCATCGGCACGCCCAGCCGGCGCGGCAAGTATCTGTGGCTGCCGTTGGAGGACACCCACCAGGCGGTGCTGGCCCACCTCGGGATGAGCGGTCAACTCCTCGTCCAGCAGCACGAGTTCCCCGACGAGAAGCACCTGCGCATCCGGGTCCGGTTCGCCGACACCCTCGGTACCGAACTCCGCTTCGTCGACCAACGCACCTTCGGCGGGCTGTCGTTGCACGACACCACCCCGGACGGGCTGCCGGACGTCATCGCGCACATCGCTCGTGACCCCCTGGACCCCTTGTTCGACGACGAGTTGTTCCACCAGTCCCTGCGCCGCAAGCGCACGACCATCAAACGGGCCCTGCTCGACCAGTCGTTGATCAGCGGTGTCGGCAACATCTATGCGGACGAGGCCCTTTGGCGGGCCCGAGTCCACTACGAACGCCCGACCGCGACCTTCACCCGCCCGCGCACCGCCGAACTCCTGGGCCACGCACGGGATGTGATGAACGCGGCCCTCTCCGTGGGCGGCACCAGTTTCGACAGCCTGTACGTCAACGTGAACGGGGAGTCGGGCTACTTCGACCGCTCGCTCGACGCGTACGGCCGCGAGGGCCTGCCGTGCCGGCGCTGCGGTACGCCGATGAGGCGGCAGGCGTGGATGAACCGGTCGAGCTACTTCTGCCCGAAGTGCCAGCGGCCGCCGCGCGGTTGACGTCTCGCACGGTCTGCGTCTACAGACCGCCGCGCGTTTCGTCGTAGTGCGTGCGGGCCGCGAGGACGTCGCCCATGCGGGACTCCACGAAGTCGACGAGTCCCATCAGGCGTTCGGCGACGCCGTGTCCGAGCGGGGTCAGTTCGTAGTCCACGCGGGGCGGGTTCGTCGGCTGGGCCTCGCGGTGCACCAGGCCGTCGCGCTCCAGCGCGTGCAGGGTCTGCGAGAGCATCTTCTCGCTCACGCCGTCGACCCGCCGTCGCAGCTCGTTGAAGCGCAGCGAGCCCTCGTGCAGCGCGCACAGGGTGAGTCCGCCCCAGCGGCCCGTGACGTGCTCCAGGGTGGCCCGGGAGGGGCAGGCCTTGGCGAACACGCTGTACGGAAAGTTCTGCTCCTCCGTACGCTCCTGGGTGGTGTCCATTTCTTCAGCGTACGCGAACGCAGCGCTAACCAGAAGGGAGCACTAACCGTTGGTTAGCGCTCCCTGTTCCGGCCGGTCGGACTAGTACCCGAAGTCCTGCGTCCACCACGGGCCACCGGTACCGAAGTGCACACCGACGCCCAGGGTCTTGAAGTCGCAGTTCAGGATGTTGGCCTTGTGGCCGGGGCTGTTCATCCAGGCGTCCATGACCGCGGCGGCGTCCGCCTGGCCGCGGGCGATGTTCTCGCCGCCGAGGTTGGTGATGCCGAGCTTCTCCGCCCGGTCCCACGGGGTGGCCCCGCTGGGGTCGGTGTGGTCGAAGAAGTCCTGGTCGGCCATCTGCTGGCTGAAGTTCTCGGCCAGTGTGGTCAGCGAGCTGTTGGCGGCCACCGGGGTGCAGCCGGCGATCGCCCGCTGCTCGTTGACGAGCTTGAGCACCTCGGCCTCGGCGGCGGCCGCCGCGGAGACGGCCACCGGAGTGTCGGCGGACTGCGTCGGCGCCGGGGTGGGCTTCGCCGAGGGAGTCGAGGTCGTCGGCTCCTCGGTCGGGGTGGCCGCCGGCTTCTTCGCCGGGGCCTTGGTGGCGGGAGCCGTGGCGGACTTGGTCGGAGCCGCCGACGGGGAGGCCGGGCGGTTCGCGTCACGGCTCGTGGACGAGCCGGAGTCGCGGGACTCCGCGCTGCCGGAGGTGCCGCCCTGCTCGGTCGCCGAGTTGGACGGCGAGCCCGCGGCCTGCACCTTGTCGCTGTTGCCGCCGCCGAGCTTGTAGTTGTCCAGCCCCGGCACGGCACCCGCGGCGACCGCGACCGTGCCGATGGCGACGGCGGCGGAGACCCCGAGCAGGCCCGTCTTGACCGGCGTCACGCTCTTGCGCTTACGACGGCGTCCACGGCCCGGGCGTGAGCCGTCACCCCGGGAGGAGACGCCCGCCGCCTCGGGGAAGACCACGGCGTAGTCCTCCTCGCTGGCGAAGAGGTAGGCCTCGCTCTTCAGCCGGGTGTCGGCCTTCAGACGGGACTCGGCCCGCAGCCGGGCCTCGGACTTCGGAGGCACCTCGTGGTGCGCCTGAGGCTGGTGACTCGTGTGAGCCTGGTGGCTCGGGTGGAACTCGGCGGGCCCCTCCGGGTGCAGATAGGGCGCCATGCCGATGGTGGAGCCGTCCGCCGGGTTCCAGTCGAAGCGGTCGTTCCGGTCGGAGCGGTCGTTCCAGTCGTACGAATCGTGCGGGTCGTAGCCGCTCGTGTATGAGCCGTGCGTCTCCGTGACCCCCGTGGCGCGGCTCGTGGCGGCGCGGCCGGCGGCGGAGCGTCGGTGGCGTCCCATGTCCTTGCCTTTCGTCCTTGCGGTCAACTCGTCCGTGCGGTGACCCAGCTCACTCGATCGAGTGAGTTTCATATGAGATTCATTGGGGCGGACGGTACCGCATGGCGGGTGGGGAGCAAGTGTCCGGAGAGACATTGGCCGGTTAGGTTGCAGCCATGAGCGAGGATGTGCGGTTGGTCGCCTGGGTGCGAGGGCGTGTGCAAGGTGTGGGTTTTCGGTGGTTTACCCGTGCCAAAGCTCTGGAGATCGGGGGCCTGAGTGGTTTTGCTCTCAATTTGGGCGACGGACGCGTGCAAGTGGTTGCGGAGGGATCGCGCGAGGGCTGCGAAGGACTCCTCGACTGGCTCCGGGGTCACGACACGCCCGGGCGCGTGGATGGCGTCACCGAGATCTGGGACACACCTCGGGGTGGCTACGACGGCTTCGCGATCCGCTGAGCACATTCTCCGAAAAGGTGTAAAGGGGCCCCGGTAGAAGCGGAGGGACATGCCACCGGCACCTGTCCACGGCGGAAACGGCCTGGTGGTTGCCAAGAACGGCTAGCTCTGGCAGGCTCCGCACCTAAGGATGATCGCCATCCCCGTGAGGCCCCGCAGGAGTCGCAGCGCC
Source organism: Streptomyces sp. NPDC050549 (assembly GCF_040655035.1). Taxonomy (NCBI): domain Bacteria; kingdom Bacillati; phylum Actinomycetota; class Actinomycetes; order Kitasatosporales; family Streptomycetaceae; genus Streptomyces; species Streptomyces sp. NPDC050549. Next base: position 183,522 of record NZ_JBFAJD010000005.1, on the reverse strand, counting down.
GCCCGGTCAGGGCCGCGTACCCCCGGGTTGCCCGCCAATACGGGGCGTGATCGTGTTGACCGTCAAACATTTTGGTGAGACGCTGAAAACCCCGCGCACCTTAGCTGTTTGGCATGGAAGAACAGCAGAGCAACCCTCGAGTGTGTCAAGCATCGCGGGTGCGATTCCCTCACGACCCACACCGCTTCGGTCGGTCACTCAGTGTGGAGGACCATCCATCATGGCAAAGGCGCTTCTCGGTTACGTCGGCGGCTCTGACCCGCGACTCCTCGCCGAGATGCGACGGCTCCAGCAGCGCGTCCAGGACCTGGAATCCGAACTCGTACGGATCCAGGAAGAGAACGACGCGCTGACGGCTGCCGCAACTCACGATTCGCTTCTCGAGCTCGACGCACGCCAGGCGGAGCCCGCGCTCACCTGATCACTGCACCGCATCATGACAAGCAGTGGTTGGGCGGCCTGCATCAACCGCTAAGTTGTCAGAGTTTGCAAGGGACGCTTCGGCGTCCCTTCTTTCTTTCCCCCGCAAGCCTCCACCCTCTTTAACGTTTGGTGTGCCCTGCACGTTCAAGGGCGAAACCGCGGGGAACCGGACGTTCATGGAGAGAGCGAGCAGCGGAAGGTAGAGTCCAGCGGCGTGCACCTCAAGGCCCTGACCCTGCGGGGGTTCAAGTCGTTCGCCTCGGCGACCACGCTCCGGTTCGAGCCGGGGATCACGTGCGTCGTCGGTCCGAACGGCTCGGGCAAGTCCAATGTGGTGGACGCGCTCAGCTGGGTCATGGGCGAACAGGGCGCCAAGTCGCTGCGCGGCGGCAAGATGGAGGACGTCATCTTCGCCGGCACCACCGGCCGCCCCCCGCTGGGCCGCGCCGAGGTGTCCCTGACCATCGACAACTCCGACGGGGCGCTGCCCATCGAGTACGCCGAGGTCACCATCACGCGGATCATGTTCCGCAACGGCGGCAGCGAGTACCAGATCAACGGCGACACCTGCCGCCTCCTCGACATCCAGGAACTCCTCTCCGACTCCGGCATCGGCCGCGAGATGCACGTCATCGTCGGCCAGGGCCAGCTCGACTCCGTGCTGCACGCCGACCCCATGGGCCGCCGCGCCTTCATCGAGGAGGCGGCGGGCGTCCTCAAGCACCGCAAGCGCAAGGAGAAGGCGCTGCGGAAACTGGACGCGATGCAGGCCAACCTCGCGCGCGTGCAGGACCTCACGGACGAACTCCGCAGACAGCTCAAGCCCCTTGGCCGCCAGGCGGCGGTCGCCCGCCGGGCCGCCGTCATCCAGGCCGACCTGCGCGACGCCCGCCTGCGCCTGCTCGCCGACGATCTCGTACGGCTGCGCCAGGCGCTGAACACCGAGATCGCCGACGAGGCCGCGCTCAAGGAACGCAAGGAAGCCGCCGAACTGGAGTTGCGCAAGGCCCTCCAGCGCGAAGGGCTCCTGGAGGACGAGGTACGCCAGCTCATCCCGCGCCTCCAGCGCGCCCAGCAGACCTGGTACGAGCTGTCCCAGCTGGCCGAGCGGGTACGCGGCACGATCTCGCTGGCCGACGCCCGCGTGAAGAGCGCGACCTCGGCGCCCCCCGAAGAACGGCGCGGCCGTGACCCCGAGGACATGGAGCGCGAGGCCGCCCGGATCCGGGAGCAGGAGGCCGAGCTCGAAGCGGCTCTGGAGGCGGCCGAACACGCTCTGGAGGACACGGTCGCCCACCGCTCCGAACTGGAGCGTGAACTCGCCGCCGAGGAAAGGCGGCTGAAGGACGTCGCCCGGTCCATCGCCGACCGCCGCGAGGGCCTCGCCCGGCTCAACGGCCAGGTCAACGCGGCCCGTTCGCGCGCCGCCTCCGCCCAGGCCGAGATCGACCGCCTCACCTCCGCCCGCGACGAGGCCCAGGAGCGTGCGGTCACCGCACAGCAGGAGTACGAGACTCTCCAGGCCGAGGTCGACGGCCTCGACGCGGGCGACGAGGAACTCTCCGAGCAGCACAAGGCGGCCCGGGCCGCACTGTCGGAGGCGGAAGCCGCCCAGTCCGCCGCCCGCGAGGCGGCGACCACGGCGGAACGCCAGCGCGCCGCCACCCAGGCCCGCCGCGACGCACTGGCACTGGGCCTGCGCCGCAAGGACGGCACGGGCATACTGCTCGGCGCCCAGGACCGCCTCACCGGAATCCTCGGCCCGGCGGCGGAACTGCTGACGGTGACCCCGGGCCACGAGGTCGCCCTGGCAGCAGCCTTCGGCGCGGCGGCGGACGCGATCGCGGTGACGACCCCGTCGTCGGCGGCCGACGCAATCCGCCTGCTGCGCAAGCAGGATGGAGGCAGGGCAGCTCTGCTACTGGCAGGAGACCCGGCCCCTTCAACACCGTCCACTGACGCCCCCCATAGGGGCGCGGGGAACTGCGCGACCAGCCACGACGAGCCCGCAGACGCTCAACGACCCTTCGCGGCAGGCCTCGTCCGCGCCCCCGCCGACCTCATGCCCGCCATCCGCCGCCTCCTCCACAACATCGTCGTAGTGGACACCCTCGAAGCCGCGGAACAACTCGTATACACGCACCCCGAGTTGACCGCGGTAACCGCCGAAGGCGACCTCCTCGGCGCCCACTTCGCCCACGGCGGCTCCGCAGGCGCCCCCAGCCTTCTCGAAGTCCAGGCCTCCGTGGACGAAGCCGCCGCCGAGCTGGAAGAACTGGCCGTCCGCTGCGAGGAGTTGACCGGCGCCCGGCAGGCCGCGGCCGAGCGCCGCAAGGAATGTGCCGCGCTGGTCGAGGAGTTGGGGGAGCGGCGCCGGGCGGCAGAGCGCGAGAAGTCGGCTGTGGCACAGCAGTTGGGACGGCTCGCAGGGCAGGCACGCGGGGCCGCGGGTGAGGCGGAACGATCCGCCGCTGCCGCCGCACGGGCGCAGGAGGCGCTCGACAAGGCCGTGGAAGAGGCTGAAGTGCTGGCCGAACGGCTGGTTGTGGCCGAGGAGATGCCGGTCGAGGAGGAGCCCGATACCTCCGTGCGGGACCGGCTTGCCGCTGACGGGGCCAATGCCCGGCAGACCGAGATGGAGGCGCGGCTTCAGGTCCGTACGCACGAGGAGCGGGTCAAGGGGCTTGCCGGGCGGGCCGATTCCCTCGACCGCGCGGCCCGCGCGGAGCGGGAGGCACGTGCGCGGGCGGAGCAGCGGCTCGCGCGGTTGCGGCACGAGGCCGCTGTGGCGGAGGCCGTCGCCTTCGGGGCTCGGCAACTCCTCGCGCATGTCGAGGTGTCCCTCGGCCGTGCCGACGAGGAACGGACCGCCGCCGATGCCGCCAAGGCGCGGCGGGAGCAGGAGCTGACCGCCGCCCGCAACCAGGGGCGCGACCTCAAGGGCGAGCTCGACAAGCTGACCGACTCGGTGCACCGCGGTGAGGTGCTCGGTGCCGAGAAGCGGATGCGGATCGAGCAGCTGGAGACCAAGGCGCTGGAGGAGTTGGGGGTGGAGCCGGCGGGGCTGATCGAGGAGTACGGGCCGCATCAGCTCGTGCCGCCCTCGCTCGCCGCCGAGGGCGAGGTGCTGCCCGAGGACCCGGAGGACCCGCGCAACCAGCCCCGTACTTTCCACCGCGCGGAGCAGGAGAAGCGGCTCAAGTCGGCCGAGCGGGCGTACCAGCAGCTGGGAAAGGTCAACCCCCTCGCGCTGGAGGAGTTCGCGGCGCTGGAGGAGCGGCACAAGTTCCTCAGCGAGCAGTTGGAGGACCTGAAGAAGACCCGCGCCGACCTGCTTCAAGTGGTTAAGGAGGTCGACGAGCGCGTCGAGCAGGTCTTCACCGAGGCGTACCGGGACACGGCCATTCAGTTCGAGGGTGTCTTCAGCAGACTGTTTCCGGGCGGCGAGGGCAGGTTGATCCTGACCGATCCCGACAACATGCTGACCACGGGGGTGGATGTGGAGGCCCGCCCGCCCGGCAAGAAGGTCAAGCGGCTCTCCCTGCTCTCCGGCGGGGAGCGGTCCCTCACGGCCGTAGCGCTCCTGGTGTCGATCTTCAAGGCGCGGCCCAGTCCGTTCTATGTGATGGACGAGGTCGAGGCGGCGCTCGACGACACCAACCTGCAGCGGCTGATCCGGATCATGCAGGAGCTGCAGGAGGCCTCGCAGCTGATCGTGATCACCCACCAGAAGCGCACGATGGAGGTCGCCGACGCGTTGTACGGCGTCTCCATGCAGGGCGACGGGGTGTCGAAGGTCATCTCTCAGCGCCTCCGCTAGACCTTCATCGATCGTTCAAGTCTTGAACGTATTGCTGCCCCTGTGGGGTTCAGTTTCACACGGGACCCCCTATTGACTTCGAAACTTGAAGACATAGTCTCTTCAGCGTTGCTTTTACCTTCAGGTGGTGGGCAGCGGCAAGCTGTGCGCCACTGGAAGGGTCGCCCCCCACCCCGGCAGCGACGCCGGTGGCCTCAGGAGTCATACGTGACCAGCACTGCGCAGACATCACAGTCGGGAGCCGGGTCGGCTCATCCCGAACATCTCGGGCACGTCATCTTCATCGCGGCGGCGGCCGCGATGGGCGGCTTCCTCTTCGGCTACGACAGTTCCGTGATCAACGGTGCCGTGGAGGCGATCCGGGACCGTTACGACGTGGGCTCCACGCTCCTGGCGCAGGTCATCGCGATCGCCCTGATCGGCTGTGCCATCGGCGCGGCGACCGCCGGCCGGATGGCGGACCGCATCGGCCGTATCCGCTGTATGCAGATCTCCGCCGTGCTGTTCACCATCTCCGCCGTCGGTTCGGCGCTGCCCTTCGCGCTCTGGGACCTCGCCTTCTGGCGGATCATCGGCGGCTTCGCCATCGGCATGGCCTCCGTCATCGGCCCCGCCTACATCGCCGAGGTCTCCCCGCCCGCCTACCGTGGCCGGCTCGGCTCCTTCCAGCAGGCCGCGATCGTCATCGGCATCGCGATCTCGCAGCTGGTCAACTGGGGTCTGCTGAACGCCGCCGACGGTGACCAGCGCGGCAAGCTCATGGGCCTGGAAGCCTGGCAGGTCATGCTCGGCGTCATGGTGGTCCCGGCCGTCCTCTACGGCCTGCTCTCCTTCGCGATCCCCGAGTCCCCGCGCTTCCTGATCTCCGCGGGCAAGCCGGCCCGCGCCCACGACGTGCTCCGTGAGGTCGAGGGCGACGACATCGACCTGGACGCCCGCATCGCCGAGATCGAGCAGGCGATGAAGAGCGAGCACAAGTCGACCTTCAAGGACCTGCTCGGTGGTGGCGGCTTCTTCTTCAGGCCGATCGTCTGGGTCGGCATCGGCCTCTCGGCCTTCCAGCAGCTCGTCGGCATCAACGTCGCGTTCTACTACTCCTCGACGCTGTGGCAGTCGGTCGGTGTCGACCCGACGCAGTCGTTCTTCTACTCCTTCACGACGTCGATCATCAACATCATCGGCACCGTGATCGCCATGATCTTCGTGGACCGCGTCGGCCGCAGGCCGCTGGCCCTCATCGGCTCGGTCGGCATGGCCGTCGGTCTCGCGCTGGAGGCCTGGGCCTTCTCCTACGACCTCGTCGACGGCAAGCTGCCCGCCGCGCAGGGCTGGACCGCGCTGATCGCGGCCCACGTGTTCGTCCTCTTCTTCGCCCTGTCCTGGGGTGTCGTGGTCTGGGTCTTCCTCGGCGAGATGTTCCCGAACCGGATCCGCGCCGCCGCCCTCGGTGTCGCCGCCTCCGCACAGTGGATCGCCAACTGGGCCATCACCGCGAGCTTCCCGTCGCTGGCCGACTGGAACCTCTCCGCGACCTATGTGATCTACACGGTCTTCGCCGCGCTCTCCATCCCGTTCGTCCTGAAGTTCGTCAAGGAGACGAAGGGCAAGAAGCTGGAGGACATGGGCTGACCGGCCCTCCCACAAGCTCGGGGAGACGGGCTCCATCCCCCGCCGCCCGTCTCCCCGAAACCCTGTTTCACCAGATGAGGACGCCGCCGCCGATCTTCCGGGCGCGCAGGGCGGCCGACTCGATGTTGTCCAGGCGGCTCCCGACCAGGTCGGGAGCCTCTCCCACGGCCGCGGCGACGGCTTCGAGATGCTCCCGCAGCAGCGTGACCTCGCGCAGGAAATCCGGTACGTCCGAGGCCTCGACGTACAGGTCGCTGGAGGCCAGCACAGGTAGATACGTGGCACCGAGCGACCGTACGGCCGGCGAACCCCACACGGTCTCGCGCCAGTTCTCGAAGCCTGCCGAGTCGTTGCATCCCTCCGGAACGTCGAGCACGTTCCACTGGCCGTCCGCGTCACGCAGGAACACATCCACTGCCAAGGTCATGACCGCAGTGGACCACCGGTGGACCTGCGGGTCCACCGGTTACGGGTAAGAGTCACTCCGTGCTCACTCCCCGAGCACCGGCAGCACCCGCTCCGCGAACAGCCGCAGGCTCCGCCAACCCTCGTCGACCGGCATCCCGCCCGCCAGCGGATGCAGTACGAGATTGTCGAGGCCCAGCGCCACGCACTGGTCCGGCGTGAGGATCCGGTACACGCCCTCCGCGCGCAGTTCGGCCACGGTGGTGGCCCCCGACTTCACCGCCGAGCGGATCTCCCCGGACTGCCAGGAGGCGTAGGTCCGCGCCTCGTGCAGGAAGTGCGCGCCGTACTCGGCCCAGGCCCGGTCCGGGTCCTCGGCGATGTGCAGCAGCGGGGTCTCCGGGCCCGGCATCATCGTCCAGCCCTCGGTGCCGTACTCGACGAGCCGGTCCTTGTAGTACGCCTCCAGGTCCGGCAGATGCGCGCTGGGGAAGAAGGGCAGACCCAGCCGGGCGGCCCGGCGTGCGGCGGCCTTGGAGGAGCCGCCGACCAGCAGCAGGGGGTGCGGGTCGGAGAACGGGCGAGGGGTGACCCGTACGGTACGGCCCCGGTACTCGAACTCCTCGCCGGACCACGCCTTCAGGACCGTCTCCAGCAACTCGTCCTGGAGCCTGCCGCGTTGCTTCCACTCCACGTCGAACTGGGCGTATTCCTCAGGGCGGTAGCCGATCCCGGCGACGGTCACCAGCCTGCCGCCGCTCAACAGGTCGAGTACGGCGATGTCTTCGGCCAGCCGGAGCGGATCGTGCAGCGGGCCGATGACCGCGGAGACGGTCACCGCGATGTGCCGGGTCGCGCCGAAGACCGCGCCCGCGAAGGCGAAGGGTGAGGGCAGCCAGTTGTTGGCGACGCCGTGGTGCTCCTCCGTCTGCACGGTGGTGATCCCGTGCTCGTCGGCGTACGCGGCCATCTCCAGGGCGGCCCGGTAGCGGGCGCTCAGCGAGGCGGGGGTGGCGCCGGGTTCGACGAGGTTGAAGCGGACGACCGAGACGGGCATGGGGGTCCCCCTTACGTGTGTGGTGGGGGACGTTAGCTGACGGTATGTCAGATGGCCATGGGCATGACCGCGGCGGTTCGGGGCCGGACGGCGACGGCGGCGACCCGGCCGCGCGCCCGCGCTGGGCCCCGGCGAGGCCCATGGCTGATACTGGGTGGGTTATGGAAACCGTCATCCTTGCTGTAGTCATCGCCGTGGTCGTGCTCGGTGCGCTCGGCGGGCTCGTCGTCGGCAGCCGGCGCAAGAAGCCGCTGCCCCCGCCGCCCACCTCCGTGCCCGACATCACCGCCCCGCCGGCCGAGCCGCACATCGGCGACGAGGCCGAGACGCCGCGCGACGAAGCGCGCCGGACCATAGAGGAGGTCGATCTTCCGGACGGCTCGGCCCCGGTCGCCGTCGAGGAACCCCCCGTACTGGAGGTCCCCGAGCCGACCGCCGGACGCCTCGTCCGGCTGCGCGCCCGGCTCTCCCGCTCGCAGAACGCGCTCGGCCAGGGGCTGCTCACGCTCCTGTCCCGCGAGCACCTCGACGAGGACACCTGGGAGGAGATCGAGGACACCCTCCTCACCGCCGACGTCGGCGTCGCGCCCACCCAGGAACTGGTCGACGCGCTCCGTGAGCGGGTGAAGGTGCTCGGCACCCGGACCCCGCAGGAGTTGCGCAGCCTGCTGCGCGAGGAACTGCTCAAGCTGGTCGGCACGGATGTCGACCGGGCCGTCAAGACCGAGCCCGAGGGCCGCAAGCCCGGCATTGTGATGGTCGTCGGGGTCAACGGCACCGGCAAGACCACCACCACCGGCAAGCTCGCCCGCGTGCTCGTGGCCGACGGACGGACCGTCGTGCTCGGCGCCGCCGACACCTTCCGGGCCGCCGCCGCGGATCAGCTCCAGACCTGGGGTGAGCGGGTCGGGGCGCACACCGTGCGCGGGCCCGAGGCCGGGGACCCCGCCTCCGTCGCGTTCGACGCGGTGAAGGAGGGCAAGGAGATGGGGGTCGACGTGGTCCTCATCGACACGGCCGGGCGGCTGCACACGAAGACCGGGCTCATGGACGAGCTCGGCAAGGTGAAGCGGGTCGTCGAGAAGCACGCGCCGCTCGACGAGGTGCTGCTCGTGCTGGACGCGACCACCGGGCAGAACGGGCTGGTGCAGGCGCGGGTCTTCGCCGAGGTCGTGGACATCACCGGGATCGTGCTGACCAAGCTGGACGGTACGGCGAAGGGGGGCATCGTGGTTGCCGTGCAGCGGGAGCTGGGGGTGCCGGTGAAGCTGATCGGGCTCGGTGAGGGTGCGGACGATCTGGCGCCCTTTGAGCCGGAGGCGTTTGTTGATGCCCTTATCGGGGACTGATGCCCCACGCTCCGCTGGTTGGGCGGTTGTTTGGCCGCCGGCCGGTGGGGGCTGGTCGCGCAGTTCCCCGCCCCCCTATGGAGCGCGCTGTAGTCGGCCCCTCCCAAAAAGTGCCCGGCCCCATCTCATCCTTGGGGGCGGGCACTTCGTCGTTCTGCGGCTACGCCCGCGACCTGTGTGCCACGTACGCCAGCGTGCCCAGGAGCAGGCGGGCCGCCGGTGGCCTCGTCGCCGAGTCCAGTGCGGGGGAGCGGAGCCAGCGGACCGGGCCCAGGCCGCCCCGGTCGGAGGGCGGTGCGGTGATGTGGGTGCCGGGGCCCAGGCCGCGCAGGTCGAGTGAGGTGGGGTCGTCCCAGCCCATGCGGTAGAGCAGGGAGGGGAGTTCGGCGGCCGCACCGGGGGCGACGAAGAAGTGGGCGCGGTGATCGGGGGTTGCCGCGACCGGACCGAGCGGGAGGCCCATCCGCTCCAGGCGGGCGAGCGCGCGTCGGCCTGCGGGCTCGGCCACCTCGATGACGTCGAATGCTCGGCCCACCGGCAGCATCACCGACGCGCCCGGCAACTCGGCCCAGGCCTCGGTGACTTCGTCGAGGGTCGCGCCGGCCCGCACCTCGGGCGCGAAGGCCAGCGGATGCGCGCCCGGCGCGGTGCACTTGGTGTCGCCGCAGGAGCACGCGCCGCCCGCGGCCCGCGCGCCCGCGACCACGTCCCAGCCCCACAGCCCGGTGAACTCGGCCACGGCCGTGCACTCCGAGGTGCGGCCGCGGCGGCGCGTGCCGGACCGGATGTCGCGGATACCCCGGCTGCTGCCGATCGTGAAGCCCATGCCCCCTCCAACGGGTCCAACGCACCGGTGGTTACGAGACGGATGCGGATCGTCACTCTGCGTCCACGCCTACCCGGTGCGGCTGGGTCCAGGCGGCGCCCAGGAGCATCCCGGGTGGTGTGCTGAGCGGCACGCGCCCCTGCATGCACCGCTACGCCCACCTCCGGCCGTCCTATGTCAAGTGAATCGTGCGCGGGCAACCGTAGGTTCATTCGAAGGGGTGGCGAATGGTGGCGTTTCCGGGATCGCCGTGGCTGGACGGGTGATCGTAGGATTACTTTGTGTGCACAAGCCCTCGGGGCACATGCACTCGTGGGTATGCCGGAGGCAACTCGTCATCTCGTTCGAAGGGTGACAAGTGCGGGACGGGAAGCCGTATTTACCGGCATTCTGATAGGGCTTGGCGCACAGCGGCGACAAGTGGTTCCAGGGATGGGGGCGTTCCAGTGGGCGGCAACGGCGGAAGCGGGACGACCGCGGCCAGTACGGACAAGCGCCCCAATGAGCTGCTCGGCTCGTGGTTCGTGCGCAGCGGCTGGTCCAAGGGTGAGTTCGCGCGTCAAGTCAACCGGAGGGCCCGGCAGTTGGGGGCCAACCACATCTCCACGGACACCTCCCGCGTGCGCCGCTGGCTGGACGGCGAGAACCCCCGCGAGCCGATCCCGAGGATCCTCTCGGAGCTGTTCTCCGAGCGCTTCGGCTGTGTCGTCTCGGTCGAGGACCTGGGCCTGCGCGCCGCCCGCCAGGCACCCTCCGTGTCCGGCGTCGACCTGCCCTGGACGGCCCCGCAGACGGTGGCCCTGCTCAGCGAGTTCTCGCGCAGCGACCTCATGCTGGCGCGGCGCGGCTTCCTCGGAACCTCGCTGGTCCTGTCCGCGGGGCCGTCCCTCATCGAGCCCATGCAGCGCTGGCTGGTCCCCGGCCCCTCGGCCCTCCCGCCGGAGCTCGAGCCGACGGGTCCCTCCCGGCACGTGGGACGGCTCTCCCAGCCGGAGCTGGAGCTGCTGGAGTCCACCACGGCGATGTTCCGCAAGTGGGACGCCCAGTGCGGCGGCGGCCTGCGCCGCAAGGCGGTCGTGGGGCAGCTGCACGAGGTGACCGACCTCCTCCAGGAGCCCCAACCCGAGGCCACCAACCGCAAGTTGTTCAAGGTCGCCGCCGAACTCGCCGAGCTGGCCGGGTGGATGTCGTACGACGTGGGCCTGCAGCCCACCGCGCAGAAGTACTTCGTCCTCGCCCTGCACGCGGCGAAGGAGGCGGGCGACAAGCCGCTCGGGTCGTACGTGCTGTCCAGCATGAGCCGCCAGATGATCCACCTCGGCCGGCCCGACGACGCGCTGGAGCTGATCCACCTCGCGCAGTACGGCAGCCGGGACTGCGCGAGCCCGCGGACCCAGTCGATGCTGTATGCGATGGAGGCCCGCGCCTACGCCAACATGGGGCAGCCCGGAAAGTGCAAGCGGGCCGTCCGGATGGCCGAGGACACCTTCGCCGACGTACACGACTGGGACGACCCGGACCCGGACTGGATCCGCTTCTTCTCCGAGGCCGAGCTGTACGGAGAGAACTCGCACTCCTATCGCGACCTCGCCTACGTCGCCGGCCGCAGCCCCGCCTACGCCTCGCTGGCCGAGCCCGTCATGCAGCGGGCGGTGGACCTCTTCGCCAAGGACGACGACCACAAGCGCTCGTACGCGCTCAATCTCATCGGCATGGCCACCGTGCACCTTCTGCAGCGGGAACCGGAGCAGGGCACGGTGCTCGCGGCCGAGGCGATGACCGTCGCGAAGAAGGTGCGCTCCGAGCGCGTCAACACTCGTATCCGAAAGACCGTCGACACGGCGGTCCGCGATTTCGGGGAACTGGCCGAAGTCATCGACCTCACCGACCGTCTCGCCATCGAGCTCCCGGAGACCGCCGAGGCGGTCTGAGCACCCAGGACCCCGGCCGCGGCCGGCCTTCCCGAACCGCCCGACTCGGCTCCCCCATGCCAGGTCATCGGAAGGCCGACCGCGGCCGGTTTCATGCACGGCCGCCTACCGGGAGGCGTCGGTGCGGCAGGTGAGGGCCGGGTGGTCAAAGGACCGTCCGGCCCCTTGGGACTCGTATTCGAAAGACCGTCCGCGCGGTGGTGCGCGGTGCGGGTGGTCCGCCCGGAATCGCCGACCTCGCCGGCAGCCTTCCGACCGGGCCGCGGGAGAGCGCCGAAAGGGCCCGGACCCCATGCCCCGGCGCCCGCGCGCCGGGCCGCCGGAACTCCGGCCGCGGCCGGTTTCACGCCGTCGGGGAAGGTTGCGCGACGATAACGATCGCCCGGCCGGAGATCCGGCAGTTCATCGACGCGTAACACACACGGCGCCTTCGTCACTCCGGCGAAACAACGTGGGGCTTCGACCGAAACCGCGCTGCGCCAATCTCATGGCGCATAACCGGACCCCCCGCCTTGACCGGACCGCATCCAGGCTTCGCCCGCACGGGGCCGTACAACCGACGAGGAGACGCCGATGGCATCAGCCGCCATCACGCTTGCCGCGGAGGCACCCAAACTGTCCTCCGCGAACACAGGCTTCATGCTCATCAGTTCCGCACTGGTGTTGCTCATGACACCGGGACTCGCCTTCTTCTACGGAGGCATGGTCCGCGTCAAGAGCACCCTGAACATGCTGATGATGAGCTTCATCAGCATCGGGATCGTCACCATCCTGTGGGTTCTCTACGGCTTCTCGCTCGCCTTCGGTTCGAGTAACGGCTTCATCGGCTACGACTCCGACTGGCTGGGCATGAGCAAGGTCGGCCTGACGGACCTCTGGCCCGGCTACACCATCCCGATCTTCGTCTTCATGGTCTTCCAGATGATGTTCGCGGTCATCACGCCGGCCCTGATAAGCGGTGCCATCGCCGACCGCGTGAAGTTCTCGGCCTGGTCGCTCTTCGTCGCCCTGTGGCTGACCGTCGTCTACGTCCCCGTCGCCCACTGGGTGTGGGGCGCCGACGGCTGGGCCTACAAGCTCGGTGTGATCGACTTCGCCGGTGGTACCGCGGTCCACATCAACGCCGGTGCCGGCGCTCTCGGTGTCATCCTCGTCATCGGCAAGCGCGTCGGCTTCAAGCGTGACCCCATGCGTCCGCACAGCCTCCCGCTGGTCATGCTCGGCGCCGGTCTCCTGTGGTTCGGCTGGTTCGGCTTCAACGCCGGTTCGTGGCTCGGCAACGACGACGGCGTCGGCGCGCTGATGTTCGTCAACACCCAGGTCGCCACTGCCGCCGCCATGCTCGCCTGGCTCGCCTACGAGAAGATCCGCCACGGCGCGTTCACCACGCTCGGCGCCGCCTCCGGTGCCGTCGCCGGTCTGGTCGCCATCACCCCGTCCGGTGGTGCGGTCTCCCCGATGGGCGCGATCGCCGTCGGCGCCATCGCCGGTGTCGGCTGTGCCGCCGCCGTCGGCCTCAAGTACAAGTTCGGCTTCGACGACTCCCTCGACGTCGTCGGCGTCCACATGGTCGGCGGTATCCTCGGCTCCCTGCTGATCGGCCTCTTCGCCAGCGGCAAGGGCCAGTCCGCGGTCAAGGGCCTCTTCTACGGCGGAGGCATGCACCAGTTCTGGATCCAGTGCGCCGGTGTCTTCGCGGTCCTCTTCTACTCCCTGACCGTCTCCGCGGTCCTCGCCTTCCTCCTCGACAAGACCATCGGTATGCGGGTCACCGAGGACGAAGAGGTCTCCGGCATCGACCAGGCCGAGCACGCCGAGACCGCATACGACTTCAGCGGCGCCGGCGGCGGCCTCAGCGGCGGCACCCTCACCGCTGCCACGGAGACGAAGAAGGTGGACGCATGAAGCTCATCACCGCCGTCGTGAAGCCCCACCGGCTCGACGAGATCAAGGAAGCCCTCCAGGCCTTCGGGGTCCACGGTCTGACGGTCACCGAGGCGAGCGGCTACGGTCGTCAGCGGGGACACACCGAGGTCTACCGGGGTGCCGAGTACACGGTCGACCTGGTCCCCAAGATCCGCATCGAGGTGCTGGCCGAGGACGACGACGCCGAGCAGCTGATCGACGTCATCGTCAAGGCCGCCCGCACCGGCAAGATCGGTGACGGCAAGGTCTGGTCCCTCCCGGTCGACACGGCCGTCCGGGTCAGGACCGGCGAGCGCGGACCGGACGCGCTCTAAAAAGAAACAGAACAGGAGTCGCTGGGTGACGAGTACGGACGTGCGCAAGGATGCAGAGGACTCCGGACCCAGCGGCTACGCGGCGGCCCGGCTGCGCCTCCTCACTGAGGGGGCGCGGTCCGGGCCGCCGCGCCGTGCCGCCCTCGCCGAACTGACCGACGACTGGCTGACCGGCCTCTTCACCGCCGGCAACGAAGCACTCAAGGGCGTCTCCCTGGTCGCCGTCGGCGGCTACGGCCGCGGTGAACTCTCCCCGCGCAGCGACCTCGACCTGCTCCTCCTGCACGACGGCGGCGACTCCGGAGCCGTCGCCGCGCTCGCGGACCGCATCTGGTACCCGGTCTGGGACCTGGGCCTCGCCCTCGACCACTCCGTGCGCACCCCCGCCGAGGCCCGCAAGACAGCCGGCGAGGACCTCAAGGTCCAGCTCGGCCTCCTCGATGCCCGCCACATCGCCGGCGACCTCGGCCTGACCGCCTCACTGCGCACGGCCGTCCTCGCCGACTGGCGCAACCAGGCACCCAGACGCCTCCCCGAACTCCAGGAACTCTGCGCCGAACGCGCCGAACGCCAGGGCGAGTTGCAGTACCTCCTCGAACCCGACCTCAAGGAGGCCCGCGGCGGCCTCCGCGACGCCACCGCGCTGCGCGCCGTAGCGGCCTCCTGGCTCGCCGACGCCCCGCGCGAGGGCCTGGCCGACGCCCGCCGCCGCCTCCTCGACGTGCGCGACGCCCTGCACCTCACCACGGGCCGCGCCACCGACCGGCTCGCACTCCAGGAACAGGACCAGGTCGCCGCCGAGCTCGGCCTCCTCGACGCGGACACCCTGCTGCGCCAGGTCTACGAAGCGGCACGCGTCGTGTCGTACGCCAGTGATGTCACCTGGCGCGAAGTGGGGCGCGTGCTGCGGTCGCGGGCCGTGCGACCGAGGCTGCGCGCCATGCTCGGCGGGGGCGCCAAACCCGCCGCCGAACGCTCACCCCTCGCCGAGGGCGTCGTGGAGCAGGAAGGCGAGGTGGTGCTCGCCCGCGCCGCGCGCCCCGAACGCGACCCCGTCCTCCCGCTCCGCGCCGCCGCTGCCGCCGCGCAGGCCGGACTTCCGCTCTCCCTGCACGCCGTACGGCGCATGGCGACCACCGCGCGCCCGCTGCCCACGCCCTGGCCCGCCGAGGCGCGCGAACAGCTCGTGACGCTGCTCGGCTCCGGCCAGCCCACCGTCGACGTATGGGAGGCGCTGGAGGCCGAAGGCCTGATCACCCGCCTCCTCCCGGACTGGGAGCGGGTCCGCTGCCGTCCGCAGCGCAACGCCGTGCACATCTGGACCGTCGACCGGCACCTCATCGAAACCGCCGTCCGCGCCTCCGAGTTCGCCCGCCGCGTCAGCCGCCCCGACCTCCTGCTGGTCTCCGCGCTGCTGCACGACATCGGCAAGGGCTGGCCCGGCGACCACTCCGTGGCCGGCGAGATCATCGCCAAGGACGTGGCCGCCCGCATCGGCTTCGACCGGGCGGACGTCGCCGTACTCGCCACGCTCGTACGCCATCACCTGCTGCTCATCGACACGGCCACCCGGCGCGACCTGGAGGATCCGGCGACGGTCCGCGCGGTCGCGGAGGCGGTCGGTACGACGAGCACCCTGGAGCTGCTGCACGCCCTGACCGAGGCGGACGCGCTGGCCACCGGACCGGCCGCCTGGTCGTCCTGGCGGGCCTCACTCGTCACCGAGCTGGTGAAGCGGGTCGCCGCCGTCCTCTCCGGCGACGCCCCCCAGGAGCCCGAGGCGGGCGCGGCCACGGCGGAACAGGAACGCCTCGCGATCGAGGCGGTGGCAACGGGCGGCCCGGTCCTCGCGCTGCGCGCCCAGACCGAACCCCCGTCCGAGGACGAGCCCGCCGGCGACCCCGAACCCCTCGGCGTGGAACTCCTGATCGCCGTACCGGACCAGCCGGGCGTGCTCCCCGCGGTGGCGGGCGTGCTCGCGATGCACCGCCTGACGGTCCGTACGGCGGAGTTGCGCGCGCTCGACCTGCCGGACGGTGTCGAGGGCTCGGTGCTGCTGCTGAACTGGCGGGTCGCCGCCGAGTACGGCTCCCTGCCGCAGGCGGCCCGGCTGCGCGCCGATCTCGTACGGGCCCTGGACGGGTCGCTGGACATCGCGGGGCGCTTGGCGGAGCGGGACGCGGCGTACCCGCGCCGCCGGGGTGTAGTGGCACCGGCGGCCCGCGTGACGGTCGCCCCGGCCGCCTCCCGGCACGCCACGGTCATCGAGGTGCGCGCACATGACGCGCCTGGGCTGCTGCACCGGATCGGGCGGGCGCTGGACGACGCGGCGATGCGGGTGCGGAGCATGCACGTCAGCACGCTGGGTTCCAACGCCGTGGACGCGTTCTATGTGACACAGGCAACGGGTGCGCCCCTGGCCGGGGACGAGGCACTGGCCGTGGCCCGGAAGCTGGAGGAGAGGCTGAGGGAGTGACCTCCCGGTCGCTCTTGCCTCGGGCAGCGTGTGCTCCCCGCTGCCGCGGGGGTGATCCGGCGGTGGACGCGTGCTGCGTCACCCGGCGCGGAATTGTTCCCCGCCGGCGCGGGGTTTCTGTCAGTCCTCGCCCGCTGAACCCAGCAGGCGGGGACGATTGTCTTGCGCGGCCGGATACCCTGGAAGACGCCCACACTGCCCCCGACTCCGAGGACCGACTCCGCCGTGTTCGATACTCTCTCCGATCGCCTTTCAGCGACCTTCAAGAACTTGCGCGGCAAGGGGCGCTTGAGCGAAGCGGACATCGACGCCACGGCGCGCGAAATCCGCATCGCCCTCCTCGAAGCCGACGTTGCCCTGCCCGTCGTCCGTACGTTCATCAAGAACGTCAAGGAGCGTGCCCTCGGCGCCGACGTCAACAAGGCGCTGAACCCGGCCCAGCAGGTGCTGAAGATCGTCAACGAGGAACTCGTGACGATCCTCGGCGGCGAGACCCGGCGGCTGCGGTTCGCCAAGAACCCGCCGACCGTGATCATGCTCGCGGGTCTCCAGGGTGCCGGTAAGACGACCCTCGCGGGCAAGCTCGGCAAGTGGCTGGGGGACCAGGGACACTCGCCGCTGCTCGTCGCCGCCGACCTCCAGCGCCCCAACGCGGTGAACCAGCTGAGCGTCGTCGCCGAGCGCGCCGGCGTCGCGGTCTACGCGCCCGAGCCGGGCAACGGAGTCGGGGACCCGGTCAAGGTCGCCAAGGACTCCATCGAGTTCGCCAAGTCCAAGGTCCACGACATCGTGATCGTGGACACCGCCGGCCGCCTCGGCATCGACCAGGAACTGATGCAGCAGGCCGCAGACATCCGCGACGCGGTCAGCCCGGACGAGATCCTGTTCGTCGTCGACGCCATGATCGGTCAGGACGCGGTCAACACCGCCGAGTCCTTCCGCGACGGCGTCGGCTTCGACGGCGTGGTGCTCTCCAAGCTCGACGGCGACGCCCGCGGTGGTGCGGCCCTGTCGATCGCCTCGGTCACCGGCAAGCCGATCATGTTCGCGTCGAACGGCGAGAAGCTCGACGACTTCGACGCCTTCCACCCGGACCGGATGGCCTCCCGCATCCTCGACATGGGCGACCTGCTCACCCTGATCGAGCAGGCGGAGAAGACGTTCAGCCAAGAAGAGGCCGAGAAGATGGCCTCGAAGCTGGCGTCCAAGAAGGGCCAGGACTTCACCCTCGACGACTTCCTGTCCCAGATGGAACAGGTCAGGAAGATGGGCAGCATCAGCAAGCTGCTCGGCATGCTCCCCGGCATGGGCCAGATCAAGGACCAGATCAACAACCTGGACGAGCGCGACGTCGACCGTACGGCCGCGATCATCAAGTCGATGACCCCGGCCGAGCGCGCCGAGCCGACCATCATCAACGGCTCGCGTCGCGCCCGTATCGCCAAGGGCTCCGGCGTCGAGGTCAGCGCCGTGAAGGGTCTGGTCGAGCGGTTCTTCGAGGCCCGCAAGATGATGTCCCGCATGGCGCAGGGCGGTGGAATGCCCGGCATGCCGGGGATGCCGGGCATGGGCGGCGGCCCCGGCCGCACCAAGAAGCAGCCCAAGCAGGCCAAGGGCAAGCAGCGTTCCGGCAACCCGATGAAGCGCAAGCAGCAGGAGCTGGAAGAGGCCAGGCGCCGCGAGGCCGGCGCGGCCCAGGGCGGCAACGCGTTCGGACTGCCCGAGCAGGGCGGCAAGGACTTCGAGCTGCCGGACGAGTTCAAGAAGTTCATGGGCTGAGTTCACCCTCTGCACATGCCAAGGGTTGGTCCGTGTCGTAACGTCCCGATATGACCAACCCTGCGCCGCCGCGCAAGTCCCCCGATCAGCCCTGGCGTACCGAGGGCACCCCCGACGAGCCCCCGAAGCCGTCGCCGGGCGGGAAGAAGATGCGCGGCGGCTGGTGGAGTCTGATCCTCACCGCGCTGGTCGTGTACCTGGTCGCCAACCTGATCCTGTCGTTCTTCAACGAGGGCGACGAGCCGACGATCTCCTACACGGAGTTCAGCAAGCAGGTCGACGCGGGCAACGTCACCAAGATCTACGCCAAGGGCAACGCGATCCAGGGCCAGCTCAAGAAGGAGCAGGAGAACCCGGACGGCGACGGCAAGTACACCAAGTTCGACACCGAGCGGCCGACCTTCGCGGACGACCGGCTCTGGGAGGACCTGACCAAGCACAACGTCACGGTCACGGCGGAACCGGTCGTACAACACCGTAGTTTTCTGGCCAATCTGCTGATCTCGCTGGCCCCGATGCTGCTCCTGGTCGTCCTGTGGCTCTTCATCGCGCGGCGGATGAGCTCGGGGCTCGGCGGCGCGGGCGGCATGCTCGGCCGCAAGGCCCCGCCGAAACCGGTCGAGCTGGAGCCGGGCAAGCCGCGCACGACCTTCGAGGACGTGGCCGGCATCGACGAGGTCGAGGGCGAGCTCAACGACGTCGTCGACTTCCTCAAGAACCCCGACGCCTACCGCAAGATGGGCGCCAGGATGCCCCGGGGCGTGCTCCTCGCGGGGCCGCCCGGCACCGGCAAGACGCTGCTCGCGCGGGCGGTCGCAGGAGAGGCGGGGGTGCCGTTCTACTCGGCCTCGGCCTCCGAGTTCATCGAGATGATCGTCGGTGTCGGTGCCTCACGCGTGCGTGAACTCTTCGCGGAGGCCCGCAAGGTGGCCCCCTCGATCATCTTCATCGACGAGATCGACACCATCGGCCGGGCCCGCGGCGGCGGCAGCGGCATGGGCGGTCACGACGAGCGCGAGCAGACCCTGAACCAGATCCTCACCGAGATGGACGGCTTCTCCGGCTCCGAGGGCGTCATCGTCATCGCGGCGACCAACCGCGCCGACGTACTGGACCCGGCGCTGACCCGCCCCGGCCGCTTCGACCGGGTGGTCGTGGTCTCGCCGCCCGACCGCGGGGGCCGCGAGGCGATCCTGGAGATCCACACCCGTGAGATCCCGCTCGCGAAGGACGTCAACCTCGCCCAGGTCGCCCGGACGACCCCGGGAATGACCGGCGCCGAACTCGCCAACCTCGCCAACGAGGCCGCCCTCCTCGCCGTCAAGCGCAAGCAGAGCGAGGTCACCCAGTCCGACCTCTCGGAAGCCCTGGAGAAGGTCCAACTGGGCGCCGAACGCCCGCTGGTGATGCCCGAGGAGGAGCGCCGGCGCACCGCCTACCACGAGAGCGGCCACGCCCTCCTCGGCATGCTCCAGCCCGGTGCCGACCCGGTCCGCAAGATCACCATCGTCCCGCGCGGGAGGGCCCTCGGCGTGACGCTCTCCACGCCGGACTCCGACAAGTACGCGTACACCGAGGAGTACCTGCGCGGACGGATCATCGGCGCCCTCGGCGGCATGGCCGCGGAACAGGTCGTCTACGGCGTGATCACCACCGGTGCCGAGAACGACCTCGAACAGGTCACCAACATCGCGCGCGGGATGGTCGCCCGCTGGGGCATGAGCGAGCGCGTCGGCCGCCTCTCCGCCCTCCCCAGCGACGTCCAGCAGGCCTACGGCCTCTCGGCGGCACCGCAGACCCTGGACGTGATCGACCACGAGATGCGCCGCATCGTCGACGAGTGCTACGACGAGGCCGTCCGCAAACTCCGCGACCACCGCGGCCAGTTGGACTCGCTCGCCGAAGCCCTCCTGGAGAACGAGACGCTGGAGGAGACGGACGCGTACCGCATCGCGGGTGTCACACGCCTCTTCAAGGAAGAGCCGTAGTCATCCTCAGGTCGTACGCGCGATCACGTACCGGAAGACGTTCGGCATCCACACCGTGCCGTCCTGGCGTCGATACGGATGCAGCGCTTCCGCCAACTCCTTGTCCACCTGCACCTGGTCCGTGGCGGTGATCGCCGCGTCGAAGAGCCCCGTGGACAGCAGCCCTCGTACGGCACTGTCGACATCGGCGTACCCGAAGGGGCACGCCACCCGCCCGGAGCCGTCAGGCCGCAGACCGGCGCGCTGGGCGACCTCCTCCAGGTCGTCGCGCAGAGCCGGCCGCCAACTGCCCGCGCTGCGCAGCGGATCCGCCATCCTGGCGGCCACCCGCAGTACGGACGACGTGGCGCAGCGCTCCGGCGGACCCCAGCCGGCCAGCACCACGGGCGACCCGTGCTCGGTCAAGGGCGTGGCTGACGCGAGCAGTTCGCCGAGTCCCTCCGCGTCGCCCGCGAGACACCCGATGGGCTCGAAGGCGGTCACCAGGGTGTACGCGGGCGTCTCCGCGTCGGCCGCGCCCCTGGAGGAGCCGTAGACGAGCCGGGTGTGCGCACGCGCGCGTGGGGACCAGGGGTCCGGCAGCAGCCGCTCCCGGGCGAGGACCAGTCGTTCGGGGGAGGAGCGCTCGACACCGGTCACCGACGCGCCTCTGGAGGCCGCCATCAGCAGGGCGAGCCCGGAGCCGCAGCCGAGGCCGAGCAGCCGGGTGCCGGGCCCCACTTCGAGTCGCTCGTAGACGGCTTCGTAGAGCGGTACCAGCATCCGCTCCTGGATCTCGGACCAGTCACGCGCGCGTGCACCCAGGTCCACACGGGGCGCGGGCCCCGCATGAGGCAGGTAGTGCCGCACGAGCGTAGGTGTCATCGAAAGCGCCCCAATCCGCCGAGAGTTGTGGCCGTGCCCGTTTCCGAGGCCCCCGTGATGTGCGCTTGCACTTCCCCCGTATGCCAGCAAACTCCGCACTCGCTACGGCGTCCAGGGTTTGTGGGGCCCGGCTTGTGGCTTCTCTGTGGGAGTGGCGAGAATTCACATGACGGCAACGTGGGCCCGTACCATCGCGCCATGGCGAAGGCACCCGTACTCACTCCCCGGGCGGACGATTTCCCCCGCTGGTACCAGGATCTGATCAGCAAGGCCGAGCTGGCCGACAACGGCCCGGTGCGCGGCTCCATGGTCATCCGACCGTACGGGTACGGCATCTGGGAGCGGATGCAGGCCGAGATGGACGCCCGGATCAAGGAGACGGGCACCGAGAACGCGTACTTCCCGCTGCTGATCCCGCAGTCCTATCTCGCCCGCGAGGCCGACCACGTCGAGGGCTTCGCGCCCGAGCTGGCCGTGGTCACCCACGGCGGCGGCAAGGAACTGGAGGAGCCCGCGGTCGTCCGGCCCACCTCCGAGATGATCATCAACGAGTACTTCTCGAAGTGGGTGCAGAGCTACCGCGACCTGCCCCTGCTGATCAACCAGTGGGCGAACGTGGTCCGTTGGGAACTGCGCCCCCGGCTCTTCCTCCGTACGAGCGAGTTCCTGTGGCAGGAGGGCCACACGGCGCACGCGACCTACGAGGAGGCGCGCGACTTCGCCGCGCACATCCACCGCGAGGTCTACGAGGACTTCATGGTCAACGTCCTCGCGATGGACGTCGTACCGGGACGCAAGACGGTCAAGGAACGGTTCGCGGGCGCGATCAACACCCTCACCCTCGAAGGGATGATGGGCGACGGCAAGGCGCTGCAGATGGCGACCAGCCATGAGCTTGGCCAGAACTTCGCCAAGGCCTTCAACACCCAGTACCTGTCCAAGGAGGGCAGGCAGGAACTGGTCTGGCAGACCTCCTGGGGCTCCACCACGCGCATGATCGGCGCCCTGGTGATGATGCACGGCGACGACGACGGACTCCGGGTGCCGCCGCGGCTGGCGCACATCCAGGTCGTCGTTCTCGCGATCAAGGGTGACGAGGCGGTTCTGGCCAAGGTCCGCGAGCTCGGGGCCCGGCTCAAGGCGGCGGGCGTCCGGGTCCGTGTCGACGACCGTACGGACGTGCCCTTCGGGCGCCGGGCCGTCGACTGGGAGCTCAAGGGCGTACCCGTACGGATCGAGATCGGGCCCCGTGACCTGGAGAACGGCACCGCGATGCTGGCCCGCCGGATCCCGGGAGGCAAGGCGCCGGTGGCGATCGACTCCCTCGTGGAGCTGCTTCCCGTCATCCTTGAGGAGGACCAGGCGCTGCTGCTGAAGCAGTCCCGCGAGCGGCGCGAGTCCCGCACCTCCGAGGTGTCCACGATCGGGGAGGCCGTCGAGGCCGCCACCGCCGGCGGCTGGGCGCGCATCCCGTGGGGGACACTGGGTGAGGAGGGCGAGGCCGAGCTGGCCGAGCACGCGGTCACCGTACGGTGTCTGGTCGCCGAGGACGGGTCGGTACCGGACGCCGACAGGGCACCCGGTAACGTCGCGGTCGTCGCGCGCGCCTACTGAGGCGGCGGCCTCCGGCGGCAGAGCGGCCGAAAGGCCTCTTGCGCAACGGCGGACAACAGCTCCCCCGGCGCGCGGACACCGTCTACGCGCCGGGTCGTACGTAGGACTACGCACCAGCTTGGTATGAGCTGTGTGGCTTCTCCGCAGATCAGCGCACCCGCCCTCGTCAGGACGCATCAGCGGCAACTGACGGGTACGTGCAAATTATTTGGGATGCCCCGGAATCGGAACACAGGGGCACTCCGGCTCGTTGTCATTACGTGAGCACGACACAGACACCACCTGTTCTCGCCGCAGAGCTGGCAGAGGCGTGGGCCGACATTCAGCGGTACCACCCCGAACTGCCCGATCTGGCCGCGCCCGAGTCCCTGATCGGAGAGTCGTCGTCCGCTTGCGGACACGAGCTCTCCTTCGAGCGACTGCTCCATGAGGCAGTCCATGGCATCGCCGCCGCGCGCGGCGTGCGCGACACGTCCCGTGCCGGCCGCTACCACAACCGCAGATTCCTTGCGATCGCCGAGGAACTGGGCCTGGACCACCCCGACGAACCGCACCCCAGCAGCGGTTTCTCGCTGGTCCAGCTCAACCCCGAGGCCAAGCGGCGCTACCGGCCGACGATGGAGCGTCTCCAGCGCGCGCTGAAGGCGCACACCGTCGCCACCTCCGCCGACACCTCCCGCACCTTCCGCGGCCCGGCCGCCCGGCACGGCTCGTCCGGCGGGGGCGTCCGAGTCAAGGCGGTGTGCGACTGCGGTCGCAACGTACGGGTCGTCCCGTCGGTGCTGGCCCAGGCGCCGATCGTGTGCGGGGGCTGCGGCAAGCCCTTCCGCATTCCGGAGGTCGTGGGCGCGGCCTGAGGGTGCGGCCGCTCGTGGCAGCCGCACCCCGCAGGGCCGGGTTGCGTACACCCGCGCCGGTCACCTCCCGGCGCCGGGTGTCGCTTCCGTATGGGCGGGAGCATGCGGGGGCATGCTCCCCGGTCGGGCGAACCGCCAGGGTGTGGCACAATGGCTAGCTGTACTCGACAGCCGCACAGGAACCCTCTCGCCTCCGGCTGACGCGTCCATCGGGCACTCGGGTACCGCAACCCCACGCGGCCATCTGCCGTGCCCAACCACGTCAAAACCAGGAGAACCCACTCCCGTGGCAGTCAAGATCAAGCTGAAGCGTCTGGGCAAGATCCGTTCGCCTCACTACCGCATCGTCGTCGCCGACTCCCGTACCCGCCGTGATGGCCGGGCCATCGAGGAGATCGGCCTGTACCACCCGGTGCAGAACCCCTCGCGCATCGAGGTCGACACGGACCGCGCGCAGTACTGGCTGGGTGTCGGCGCGCAGCCGACCGAGCCCGTCCTCGCCATCCTGAAGCTCACCGGCGACTGGCAGAAGTTCAAGGGCCTGCCGGCCCCGGCTCCGCTGCTCGTGGCCGAGCCGAAGGCCGCCCGTCCCGTGTTCGACGCCCTCGGTGGCGACGACGCGAGCAAGGGTGAGGCCATCACCCAGAAGAAGAAGGCCGACAAGAAGGACGAGGCTGCGGCCGAGTCCGAGTCGACCGAGGCCTGAGCATGCTCGAGGAGGCTCTCGAGCACCTCGTGAAGGGCATCGTCGACAACCCTGACGATGTGCAGGTCGCCTCGCGCGACCTGCGTCGCGGACGCGTGCTGGAGGTCCGGGTGCACCCCGACGACCTCGGCAAGGTGATCGGTCGCAACGGCCGCACCGCTCGCGCTCTGCGCACCGTCGTGGGCGCAATCGGCGGCCGAGGCGTCCGCGTCGACCTCGTCGACGTGGACCACGTCCGCTGACGTTTATCGCAAACCGGCTCGGGCCGGGGAGGGCCTGCGGGCCGTCCCCGGCCCGTCGTCGTACTGGTCCCCGTACCAGTCGTCGTACTCGTCGTACTACAGGAGAGCAAGCACAGTGCAGCTGGTAGTCGCTCGCATCGGCCGCGCCCACGGCATCAAGGGCGAGGTCACCGTCGAGGTACGCACCGACGAGCCGGAACTCAGGCTCGCCCCCGGAGCCGTCCTGGCCACCGAACCCGCCGCCACCGGCCCCCTGACCATCGAGACCGGCCGGGTCCACAGCGGTCGGCTCCTCCTGCGCTTCGAGGGCGTGAGCGACCGCACCGGCGCCGAGGCCCTGCGCAACACCCTCCTGATCGCCGAGATCGACCCGGAGGAGCTGCCGGAGGAAGAGGACGAGTACTACGACCACCAGCTGATGGACCTGGACGTCGTCACCAAGGACGGCACCGAGGTCGGCCGGATCACCGAGATCTCCCACCTGCCCTCCCAGGACCTCTTCATCGTCGAGCGCCCCGACGGCAGCGAGGTGATGATCCCGTTCGTCGAGTCGATCGTCCTGGAGATCGACCTGGAGGAGCAGCGCGCGGTCATCGACCCGCCGCCCGGGCTGATCGACGACCAGGCGGAAATCGTGTCCTCCAGGGAGGAGGAGGCGTAATGCGGCTCGACGTCGTCACGATCTTCCCCGAGTACCTCGAACCGCTGAACGTCTCCCTCGTCGGCAAGGCACGCGCGCGTGGACAGCTGAATGTGCACGTGCATGATCTCCGTTCCTGGACGTACGACCGCCACAACACGGTCGACGACACCCCCTACGGCGGCGGCCCCGGCATGGTCATGAAGACCGAGCCCTGGGGCGACGCCCTGGACTCCGTCCTGGCCGACGGCTACGAGACGGGCTGCGGCGCGCCCGCGCTCATCGTGCCCACGCCCAGCGGCAGGCCCTTCACCCAGGAACTCGCCGTGGAGCTCTCCGAGCGCCCCTGGCTGATCTTCACCCCCGCCCGCTACGAAGGCATCGACCGGCGGGTCATCGACGAGTACGCGACCCGTATGCCCGTCTACGAGGTGTCCATCGGTGACTACGTGCTCGCCGGCGGCGAGGCTGCCGTCCTGGTCGTCACGGAGGCCGTGGCGCGCCTGCTGCCGGGTGTCCTGGGCAACGCCGAGTCCCACCGCGACGACTCCTTCGCGCCCGGGGCCATGGCCAACCTCCTGGAGGGGCCGATCTACACCAAGCCGCCCGCCTGGCGCGGCCGGGAGATCCCGGACGTGCTGCTCAGCGGCCACCACGGCAAGATCGCCCGCTGGCGGCGCGACGAGGCGCTGAAGCGCACCGCCGCCCACCGGCCCGACCTGATCGAGCGCTGCGAGCCCAAGGCCTTCGACAAGAAGGACCGCGAGATGCTCTCGATCCTGGGCTGGGCCCCGGATCCGGCGGGGGAGCCGTACGGCCGATTTTGGCGCAGGCCGGACGGCGTGGAAGAATAGGTCGCTGTTGTGCGTCGTCCGGCGTGCGCCCCTGCCACAGGGGGACACGACGCCCGCCCCGGCACGGACAGCATCCTTCCGAAAACCCAGCTCCCGCTGATGACCTGTGGCATCGGCGAAGAAAGCAGACGAAATGTCTCACCTGCTCGACATCGTCGACGGCGCCTCGCTGCGCACCGACATCCCGGCCTTCCGCCCGGGTGACACCGTCAACGTCCACGTGCGCGTCATCGAGGGCAACCGCTCCCGTGTGCAGCAGTTCAAGGGCGTAGTCATCCGTCGCCAGGGCTCCGGTGTCCGCGAGACCTTCACGGTCCGCAAGGTCTCGTTCTCCGTCGGCGTGGAGCGCACCTTCCCGGTGCACACCCCGATCGTCGAGAAGATCGAGCTCGTGACCCGTGGTGACGTCCGTCGCGCGAAGCTGTACTACCTCCGTGACCTGCGCGGCAAGGCCGCGAAGATCAAGGAGAAGCGCGACAAGTAGTCGCTCTGCCGGGGTTCTTGTCGGAGCCGGATAACATCTGGCTCCGATGGACACCGAAGCACAGCCGACGGAGCGCGACCGCTCCTCCCGCCCTTCCGACTCCGAGGACATCTCGGACACCGGAGGAACGGAGGGACGGTCGCGTTTCGCGTTGGTGTCCCGTGTCGCCGAGTGGCTGCCCGGCGGTCGGATCACCCTGACCGCCCTGGTCTGCCTGGTGTTCCTGCTGCTGCTCAACACCTTCATGCTCCAGCCTTTCCAGATTCCCAGCGGATCCATGGAATCCGGATTGAGGATCGGCGACCGCGTTCTCGTAAATAAGTTGGCGTACCGTTTCGGTGCCCATCCGCGGCGCGGCGACATCGTTGTGTTCGACGGCACCGGCTATTTCGGGGACGCCGACTACATCAAGCGCGTTGTGGGTGTGGGGGGTGACCACGTGGTCTGCTGCGACAAGGAGGGGAGACTCCAGGTGAACGGGCGGTCGGTCGACGAGACGGCGTTCCTGTACCCCGGTGACACTCCGTCCAGCGTGCCGTTCGACGTCGTGGTGCCCTCCGGCACCCTCTTCGTCCTCGGTGACCACCGCAGCGACTCAAGCGACTCCCGGGATCACCTGGGCGACCCGGGCGGAGGCATGATTCCCGTTGGTGACGTCATCGGACGAGCCGATTGGGTCGTCTGGCCCGCCGGGCACTGGACCCACCTCGTCCGACCCGGCGCCTACGCGCGCGTACCGGCCGCGGACGACGCCCATGGGTAACCGCGGCAAACCGCGCGGCGCGGCGCCGGGCGGCAACTTCGGGAACGAGAACCTGCTGCCCACCGGTTTCCGACGCGCGGGCGCGCTCGCCCCGGCGGGGGGCGCCGGCCGCAGCCGGGCCGAGCGGCGCAAGCTCCAGCGCAAGGTCAAGCGGCGGCGCAGGCGCGGCGCGGTCCGGGAGATACCTCTCCTGGTGGGCGTCGCGGTCCTCATAGCCCTCGTTCTGAAGACCTTCCTCGTCCAGGCGTTCGTGATCCCGTCGGGCTCCATGGAGCAGACGATCCGCATCGGTGACCGGGTCCTGGTCGACAAGTTCACCCCCTGGTTCGGCTCCGAGCCCAAGCGCGGCGACGTCGTCGTCTTCCACGACCCGGGCGGCTGGCTCGCGGACGAGCAGACCACCAAGAAGAACGACCCCGTCGTGGTCAAGCAGGTCAAGGAAGGCCTCCAGTTCATCGGCCTGCTGCCGTCCGACAACGAGAAGGACCTGATCAAGCGGGTCATCGGCGTCGGCGGAGACCACGTCAAGTGCTGCGATTCGGAAGGGCGGGTGACCGTCAACGGGGTTCCCCTGACCGAGGCCGACTACCTGTATCCCGGGAACGCGCCGTCCGAGACGCCCTTCGACATCACCGTCCCCAAGGGCCGGCTGTGGGTGATGGGCGACCACCGCGGCAACTCGGCCGACTCCAGGGCACACCAGAACACCAGTTACGGCGGCACGGTCGCGCTCTCCTCGGTGGTGGGGCGGGCCAAGGTGATCGCCTGGCCGATGGGCCACTGGACCAGCCTGAACGAACCTAAAACCTTCGCATCGGTTTCCAACTCCGTGTCGGGGACGACCGCCGGTCCCGAACTGTCGCATAGGGTTGCCCCGGTCGATCCGAACGGATCGGTCCAACTCCCGAGCCCTGCGGAACTCCCGCTCGTTATGGGAGTGGTGGGCCTGCGCCGAGGATGGGGCAGGCGGCGGCAGAGAGTGAGGAGTTGGCGTGGGGGATGTGGCTGTTGGCGCACGGTCCGGACACGACGGCGAGGAGCACCAGGGACATCCCGTGGAAGCACCCGTCCCGGCCGCGGACAGCGCCGTGACCTCCGGGAGTGACGCCGGAGCGGACGAGGACGGCACGGCGCCGGGCGACGCGGCCCGGACCGAGGAAGTGGGGTCGGGCGGCCCGACCTCCCAGGTGAAGAAGCAGCGTTCCTTCTGGAAGGAGCTGCCGATCCTGATCGTCATCGCGCTCGTCCTGGCGCTGCTGATCAAGACGTTCCTGGTGCAGGCGTTCTCGATCCCCTCCGACTCGATGCAGAACACCCTCCAGCAGGGTGACCGGGTCCTGGTCGACAAGCTCACGCCGTGGTTCGGGTCCAAGCCCGAGCGCGGTGAGGTCGTCGTCTTCCACGACCCCGGCCACTGGCTGGACGGCGAGCCCACGGCCGACCCCAACGCCCTGCAGACGGTGCTCAGCTGGATCGGTCTGATGCCGTCCGCCCAGGAGAAGGACCTGATCAAGCGGGTCATCGGCGTCGGCGGCGACACGGTCTCCTGCAGCGGCACCGGCCCGCTGACGGTCAACGGCAAGGCGCTGAACGAGCCGTACGTCTACCCGGGCAACACCCCGTGCACCAACGACGACCAGGGCGGCCAGTTCACCGTCAAGGTTCCCAAGGGCTACATCTGGGTGATGGGCGACCACCGGCAGAACTCGCGGGACTCGCGCTACAACCAGTCCGACAAGTACCACGGCATGGTCCCGGTGAAGGAAGTCGTCGGCCGCGCCATCGTCAAGGCCTGGCCCATCAACCGCTGGGGCACGCTGCCGATCCCGGACACCTTCGACCAGACGGGCATCAACACCAGGGCCTCGGCCTCCCGTCTCCTGACGGCCGCACCCGAGGGCCTCGCCCTCGTCGGCGTGCTGCCGCTGGCCCTGTGGCGCCGCAGGCGGTCGGCCAAGGTCGGGTAAAGGCCTTGTAGAGCTTGTGACCTTGGTCCCGGAGGAAGGGCTGACCACCCTCGGTACCGCCGGGTAGGGTGCGGACCCATGGGTGGCGAGAGCGCAACACGTACGGCCCCGCGTACCGGCGGTGGCACTGGCAAGGGCCCGGTGGGCAGCCGGACCGGACAGCGGTTGTCCGGGCTGGCCGTCGCACTGGGCCTTGTGCTGTTCCTCGGCGGATTCGGCTGGGGAGCGGTGGTCTACCGGCCGTACACGGTGCCGACCAGCTCCATGACCCCGACCATCGACATGGGCGACCGGGTGCTGGCGCAGCGCATCGGCGGCAGCGAGGTGCGCCGGGGCGACGTCGTCGTCTTCACCGACAAGACCTGGGTGACGAACGCGCCCGTGGTCAAGCGCGTCGTCGCGGTCGGCGGGGACACCGTCTCCTGCTGCACGAACGGCAAGCTGGTCGTCAACGGCAAGCAGATCGACGAGGGCTACCTCAAGGGCGGCGCGGTCGAGGACAAGACGATCCCGACGGTCAAGGTCCCCAAGGGCCGCCTGTTCCTGCTCGGCGACGAGCGCCAGGGCTCCCTGGACTCCAGCGCCCACCTCACGGACGTCGCCAGCGGCACCGTCGCGAGCAGCGCCGTGAACGCCCGCGTGGACGCCGTCGTATGGCCCATGAAGGGCATGCTGGAGCGCCCCACCGGCTTCGAGGAACTCGGCGTCCTCTCCCAGCCCGGCCCGCTGCGCACGGTCGTCGCCCTCGTCGTCGCGGGCGCGGTGCTCGTCCTCGGAGGCGGCGCCTACGGCCCCGTGGCCAAGCGGCTGGCCGGCCGCCGCTCCCGGACCCGTACGGAGCCCGCCGGTGCCCGCTGAGGCCACCGAGGAGGGCGCCTGCGGCGACTCGTACGAGGGCGGGCTGCGCAAGGTCGCCCGGGTGGTCCTCCTCGACCCGCGGGACCGCATCCTGCTGCTCCACGGCCACGAGCCGGACGATCCGGCCGACGACTGGTGGTTCACGCCCGGCGGCGGCCTGGAGGGCGACGAGACCCACGAGGAGGCCGCGCTGCGGGAACTCGCGGAGGAGACCGGGATCACCCGGGTGGAGCTCGGCCCGGTCCTGTGGACCCGGACGTGCTCCTTCCCGTTCGCGGGCCGCCGCTGGGACCAGGACGAGCGGTACTACCTGGCAAGGACGTCCGCCACGGCCGACGGGGTGCCCGGTGCCACAGCCCTCACCGAGCTGGAGCGGCGCAGCGTCTCCGGAGCACGTTGGTGGACGTGCCGGGAACTGGAGCGGGCGCATGAGACGGTGTATCCGACCAGACTCGCCGAGCTGCTCCGCAGGCTGATCGACGAAGGGCCCCCGGCCGGGCCGGTGACCCTTGACACGGAAATCGTCTAGGGGCGCACGGGACTGGCGCACAATGGTGGGATCGCACGGCTGAAGGGGAACATGCCATGAGCGCCGAGGACCTCGAAAAGTACGAGACCGAGATGGAGCTGAAGCTCTACCGGGAGTACCGCGATGTCGTCGGTCTGTTCAAATACGTGATCGAGACCGAACGGCGCTTCTACCTCACCAACGACTACGAGATGCAGGTGCACTCGGTCCAGGGCGAGGTGTTCTTCGAGGTGTCCATGGCGGATGCCTGGGTGTGGGACATGTATCGACCGGCTCGCTTCGTCAAGCAGGTCCGGGTCCTCACATTCAAGGACGTGAACATCGAGGAGCTGAACAAGAGCGATCTGGAGCTGCCGGGCGGCTGACGGCGGCTCTTCGCGGAGTGCCTGTCGCTCGTGCGGGTGACGGAGTTCTCCACAAGCACCGAACGGTCCACCAAGATCCACTCGGTGGACCGTTCTGCGTGACGGTTGGCGCCGGAGGTGGTGCCGACATGAACGCACGCAGTGCACTCGGCAAGTACGGCGAGACGCTGGCCGCACGACGGCTGGTCCAGGCCGGGATGACGGTCCTGGAGCGCAACTGGCGCTGTGGCAGGACCGGCGAGATCGACATCGTGGCGCGGGACGGTGACGTCCTGGTCGTCTGCGAGGTCAAGACACGGCGGGCCGGTGCCTTCGAGCACCCGATGGCCGCGGTGACCCCCGAGAAGGCGGAACGCCTGCGCGGCCTCGCCGAATGCTGGATCCACGCCCACGGAGGGGCGCCGCCGGGCGGTGTCCGCATCGACCTGGTGGGCGTGCTCCTGCCAGGCCGCGGCGCACCCGTCGTCGAGCACGCGCGGGGGGTGGTCTGAGATGGGGTTCGCTCGTACGTGCTCGGTGGCGCTGGTAGGTGTCGAGGGCGTGGTCGTCGAGGTGCAGGCCGACCTCGAACCCGGCGTCGCCGCGTTCACACTGGTGGGACTGCCCGACAAGAGCCTGACGGAGAGCAAGGACCGGGTGCGGGCCGCGGTCGTCAACTCGGGCGGCGCCTGGCCGCAGAAGAAACTGACGGTGGGCCTGAGCCCGGCCTCCGTACCCAAGAGCGGCAGCGGCTTCGACCTGGCCGTCGCCGCCGCGGTACTCGGCGCGGCCGAACGGATCGATCCCCGGGTGCTCGCCGACATCGTGATGATCGGAGAACTGGGCCTCGACGGCAGGGTCCGCCCGGTCCGGGGGATCCTCCCGGCGGTGCTGGCGGCGGCGGACGCGGGGTACGAGCAGGTGGTGGTGCCGGAGTGTGCCGCCGCCGAGGCGTCCCTCGTGCCGGGGGTGTCCGTGCTGGGCGTCCGCAGCCTGCGCCAACTGATCGCCGTACTCGCGGACGAGCCCGTTCCCGACGAGGAACCGGACGACCTGGTGGGCCGACCCGATCCGCTCCTCGCCGGCCTGCGCGTGCCGGGCACCGGGGCGGCCACGGGGATGCACAGCGTGGGAGCGGCGCATCACGACCCCGGTCGTGACCTCGCCGATGTCGTCGGACAGGATGCGGCGCGCACGGCGGTGGAGATCTCCGCGGCCGGAGGACACCACCTCTTCCTCGAAGGTCCGCCGGGTGCGGGCAAGACCATGCTGGCGGAGCGGATGCCCGCGATCCTGCCCCGCCTCAGCCGGCAGGACTCGCTGGAGGTGACGGCGGTCCACTCGGTGGCGGGTCTGCTGCCTCCGGGGAAGCCTCTGATCGATGTCGCCCCCTACTGCGCCCCGCACCACTCGGCCACGATGCAGGCCCTCGTCGGAGGCGGATCCCATATGGCGAGGCCAGGAGCCGCCTCCCTTTCGCACCGGGGAATTCTCTTTCTCGACGAGACTCCGGAGTTCAGTGGTCAGGCCCTCGACGCGCTGCGGCAGCCGCTGGAGTCGGGGTACGTGGTCGTCGCCCGCAGCGCGGGTGTGGTGCGGTTCCCGGCGAGGTTCCAGATGGTCCTCGCGGCCAATCCGTGTCCCTGCGGCCGCTATTCCCAGAAGGACGACCTCTGCGACTGCCCGTCCATGTCGATCCGCCGCTATCAGGCCCGGATCTCCGGCCCGCTGCTCGACCGGGTGGACCTGCGGGTCACGGTGGACCGCGTCACACGGGAGCAGCTCACCGAGTGCGGCACGCGAGGAGACACCACCGCGACGGTCGCGGACCGGGTGCGGGCGGCCAGGGAGCGGACGGCGGCACGCCTCGCGGACACTCCGTGGCGCACCAACAGCGAGGTGCCCGGCCGTGAACTGCGCAGCCGCTGGCAGCCCGTGCGCGGGGCGATGGACGCGGCCGAACGCAGTCTGGAACGGGGTGCGCTGACCGCGCGCGGGATCGACCGGGTCCTGCGCGTGGCCTGGACGGTCGCGGATCTCAAGGGTCACGACCGGCCCGACGACGCCGACGTGCTCCTCGCCCTGCAACTGCGCACAGGTGTTGCGCGAGGCGCGGCGATGTCCCTCGGGGCCCTGGCATGACCGCGCACGAGGACCCGGGCGGCGAGTTCCACGCCCGCGTCTACCTCGCCCGGGTGGTCGAACCCGGTGACGAAGTGGCCGGGCGGTGGATTCGGGAGCTCGGAGCCGAGGAGGTGGCCCGGCGGCTGCGGGACGGGGGGCCGCAGCTCGTCGGGGTCACCGACAAGCGGTGGGCCGGGCTGTGCACGCGGGCCGAGTCGGTCGAGCCGGGGCGGGACATGGAGGTCGCGAGGGAGGCCGGGGTGCGATTCGTGTGCCCCGGTGACACCGAGTGGCCCGCCCAGCTCGACGACCTCGGGGACGCGCGGCCCGTCGGACTCTGGGTGCGCGGGCGGCCCAGCCTGCGGGTGTGGGCGCTCAAGTCCGTCGCCGTCGTCGGCGCCCGCGCCTGCACCGAGTACGGCGCCCACATGGCGGCCGTCCTCGCCGCCGGCCTCGCCGAGGAGGGCTGGGTGGTCGTGTCCGGCGGCGCCTACGGAGTCGACGGTGCCGCACATCGCGGCGCCCTCGGCGCGGGCGGTGCCACCGTCGCCGTGCTCGCCTGCGGGGTCGACCAGCCCTATCCGCGCGGTCACGCCCAGTTGCTCGGCAGGATCGCCGAACAGGGGCTCGTGGTGGGCGAGTTGCCGCCCGGCGAACATCCGACTCCGAGCAGGTTCATCCTCCGGAACAGAGTGATCGCCGCGCTCACCAGGGGAACCGTGGTGGTCGAGGCCGCGTATCGCAGCGGATCGCTCGTCACGGCCCGGGCGGCGCAGCGGCTGGGGCGCCACACCATAGGCGTGCCCGGCCCGGCCACCAGCGGGCTGTCCGCCGGTGTGCACGAACTCCTGCGCGGGGACGCGGTGCTGGTCACCGACGCCGCCGAAGTCGTCGAACTCGTCGGCGACATGGGCGAACTGGCCCCGGACCGACGCGGACCGGTGCTCCCGCGCGACCTGTTGGAGCCGGCCGCCCGCCGCATCCTCGCCGCCCTCCCCGGCAACAGGGCGGCAGCGGTGCGGGAGATCGCCCGGGGCGCGCAGACCACGGAGGACGACGCGGTCGCGAGACTGTACGAACTCCGAGCACTTGGTTACGTCGAACGACACGGCGACGGCTGGAAGTTGACACGCCAGGCGATGATCTCGGTCCGGCCGGATCGGGGGCGCCGCTGACCGAGTGTGTTCGGCCGTCCGGGGGAACCCCGACACCCTTGGGAATTCCCGCAGTTGGCGCATTCCGATGATCACGCAGAGCGATCGGGGCGACCCGCTCCGGCACCCCGTCGAACGCGTCCGTGGCCGGTCCGAGCCCTGCCCTTCGCACACCGCGACACTCCAGTCACGCTACGCTCACGGGGATTCCGGCACAGACCGGCAAACAGACTGGTAACTCCACACCACTCCGACAGCTCACCCAGGCACCCCCACTTCACGGCAGAACGGCACAAGGCGACGAATGCCCCAGCACACCTCCGGGTCCGACCGGGCGGCGATCCCCCCAGCCGCCCGTGACGGTGGCAGCGTCCGGCCGCCCGCTCCCTCGACGCTTGAGGAACTGTGGCGGTCGTACAAGACGACGGGCGACGAGCGGCTGCGCGAGCAGCTGATCCTGCACTACTCGCCGCTCGTGAAATACGTCGCGGGACGGGTGAGCGTCGGGCTGCCGCCCAATGTGGAGCAGGCGGACTTCGTGTCGTCGGGGGTGTTCGGACTGATCGACGCCATCGAGAAGTTCGACATCGAGCGGGAGATCAAGTTCGAGACGTACGCGATCACCCGCATCCGGGGCGCGATGATCGACGAGTTGCGCGCTCTCGACTGGATCCCGCGCTCGGTGCGGCAGAAGGCGCGGAACGTGGAGCGGGCGTACGCCACGCTGGAGGCGCGGCTCAGGCGCACCCCCAGTGAGGGCGAGGTGGCCGCCGAGATGGGCATCGCGGTGGAGGAACTCCACGCCGTCTTCAGCCAGTTGTCGCTCGCGAACGTGGTCGCCCTGGAGGAGCTGCTGCACGCCGGCGGCGAGGGGGGCGACCGGCTCAGCCTGATGGACACGCTGGAGGACACCGCCGCCGACAATCCGGTGGAGGTGGCGGAGGGGCGGGAGCTGCGGCGGTTCCTGGCGCGGGCGATCAACACGTTGCCCGAGCGGGAGAAGACCGTCGTCACGCTGTACTACTACGAGGGGCTGACCCTCGCCGAGATCGGCAATGTGCTCGGGGTGACCGAGAGCCGGGTCAGCCAGATCCACACCAAGTCGGTGCTGCAGTTGCGCGCCAAGCTGGCCAGTTTCGGCCGTTGAGCGGGAGTCGCACCGCCTTCTCGACCTCGCAGAATCGTGCCTGCATGACCTGAGTCACTCCCGCCGGGGGTGGACCGTCCGTAGAGTGGTTGACGTGCCAAGGATTCGAGCGGCCTCCGTGGCCGAGCACCGGTCGATGCAGCGAGCCGCCCTGCTGGACGCGGCTCGTTCCCTGCTGTCCGAGGGCGGGACGGAGGCGCTGACCTTCCCGGCCCTGGCCGAGCGGACGGGTCTCGCGCGGTCCTCCGTGTACGAGTACTTCCGCTCCCGGGCCGCCGTCGTCGAGGAACTCTGCGAGGTCGACTTCCCCGTCTGGGCGGCGGACGTGTCGGCGGCGATGGAGCGGGCCGGCTCCGCCGAGGGCAAGGTGGAAGCGTACGTGCGGCAGCAGCTGGCCCTGGTCGGGGACCGGCGGCACCGGGCCGTGGTCGCCATCTCGGCGAGTGAACTGGACGCCGGGGCGCGGGAGAAGATCCGGGCCGCGCACGGGGGGCTGGTCGCGATGATCGTCGAGGCGCTGGCGGAGATGGGGCACGGGGAGCCCCGGTTGGCCGCGATGTTGCTGCAAGGGGTTGTCGATGCGGCTGTGCGGAGGATCGAGCTGGGGGCTGCGGAGGATCCTTCGGTGATTACCGAGGCTGCGGTGAGTATGGCTTTGCGGGGCGTAGAAGGCTGAGTGTTGTCTGCGGGCCGGTGGGTGCTGGTCGCGCAGTTCCCCGCGCCCCAAGGGAACGCCCCCAGCACGGGCAGCAAGCGTGACGGCCCCCTGTTCAGCAGCCACGGCGGCAGTAGTCCCAGCGGGTCCAAGTACGCCTCCCCTCTCAGCAAACCCCAGTGCACGCACGTCGCGGCGCAGTGCGAGCCCGTGACCTCGACCGTCCCCACAACCCCGCCCGCCTCCACCTCGTCCCCCTTCTTCACCGTCGCGGTCACCGGTTCGTAGGTCGTGCGGAGATCCGTCCCCGTCAGTTCCACCGAGACCACCCCTCTCCCCGCCACCCGCCCCGCGAACGACACCCGGCCCGCCGCCACCGCTCGTACCGGAGCGCCGGCCGGGGTCGCCAGGTCCACGCCCCGGTGGCCCCGGGCGTAGAGCGTCACCGGGGGCTCCCAGCCTCGTAGGACCAAGGGGTGGGAACCGACGGGCCAGGTGCGGGCCACGGCCGGTACGGGTGCGGGTGGGACTCCCGGTGGCGGTGGGGCATCGGCCGCCCGGGCCGCGCAGGTCAGCAGGGTCAGGAAGAGGGCGAGGGGCAAGGCCAGTGCCGTGTGCGGATGTCGCGGATGTCGTCGTGGTCGCATGGCACAAACCGTGCCGTACCCGTGTCGATCATGGCTGGGACCTGTGGACCGCCGGGTGCTTGTGGACAACGGCGTCACCCGGTACCTCGCCGGTCCCGTACACTTCCTTTGGCGATCCGGGTCACCGGGTCGACTTCGCACGCCCCGACATCTGGTCCTCCGTCGAGAGACGAAATCCGGTGTCAGCGCTCCTCGGTCCTCTGGGCACGCGCACGTGGGCGTCAGGCGCGAGTGCCGTCCCGGTGCTCGCGGCACAACCGAGAAAATCAAGGAGAACGGCCATGGCCGTCGTCACGATGCGGGAGCTGCTGGAAAGCGGCGTCCACTTCGGTCACCAGACCCGTCGTTGGAACCCGAAGATGAAGCGCTTCATCTTCACGGAGCGCAACGGCATCTACATCATCGACCTGCTCCAGTCGCTGTCGTACATCGACCGCGCCTACGAGTTCGTCAAGGAGACCGTCGCCCACGGCGGCACGGTCATGTTCGTCGGCACGAAGAAGCAGGCGCAGGAGGCCATCGCCGAGCAGGCCACCCGCGTCGGCATGCCCTACGTCAACCAGCGCTGGCTGGGCGGCATGCTCACCAACTTCTCCACCGTCTACAAGCGTCTGCAGCGCCTCAAGGAGCTGGAGCAGATCGACTTCGAGGACGTCGCCGCGTCCGGTCTCACCAAGAAGGAGCTTCTCGTGCTCTCGCGCGAGAAGGCCAAGCTGGAGAAGACCCTCGGTGGTATCCGCGAGATGTCCAAGGTCCCCAGCGCCGTCTGGATCGTGGACACCAAGAAGGAGCACATCGCGGTCGGTGAGGCCCGGAAGCTCAACATTCCGGTCGTCGCCATCCTCGACACGAACTGCGACCCCGACGAGGTCGACTACAAGATCCCGGGCAACGACGACGCGATCCGCTCCGTCACCCTGCTCACCCGCGTGATCGCCGACGCCGTCGCCGAGGGCCTCATCAGCCGCTCCGGTGTCGCCGCCGAGGCCAAGGGTGACAAGGCCGCCGGCGAGCCGCTCGCCGCGTGGGAGCGCGACCTGCTCGAGGGCGAGAAGAAGGCTGACGAGGCTCCGGCCGCCGACGCCGAGGTCCAGACCTCCGCCGAGACGGAGAAGGTCGCCGACGCCGAGCAGGCCGACGCTCCGGTCGCCGTCGAGGAGGCCGCTGCCGAGGTCGAGGCCCCCGCCGCCGAGGCCGCTCCGGCCGCCGAGGCCGAGCAGGCCTGACCTTCCGGTCAACGGCCTGACCTTCCGGTCAACGGCCTGACCTTCCGGGCCAAAGGGCTGAGCCGAAGTGACGGCGGGTGGTGCCGACCGCGCCACCCGCCGTTCACTCACAGCCCCTAGATCTTCGTAGCCCGTAGATCTTTGGCGGAAGCCCGCTCACCACGCGGCCGCCGCCGACTTCGAGACTTCGAACTCCGAGAAGAGATTTTCAGATCATGGCGAACTACACCGCCGCCGACGTCAAGAAGCTCCGTGAGCTCACCGGCGCCGGCATGATGGACTGCAAGAAGGCGCTGGACGGGGCCGACGGCAACGTCGAGAAGGCCGTCGAGGCGCTCCGTATCAAGGGCCAGAAGGGCGTCGCCAAGCGCGAGGGCCGCTCCGCCGAGAACGGCGCCGTGATTTCCGTCATCGCCGACGACAACACCTCCGGTGTCCTGGTCGAGCTGAAGTGCGAGACGGACTTCGTCGCCAAGGGCGAGAAGTTCCAGGCCGTCGCCAACCAGATCGCCCAGCACGTCGCCGCCACCGCCCCGGCCGACATCGAGGCGCTGCTCGCGTCCGAGATCGAGTCCGGCAAGACGGTTCAGGCGTTCGTCGACGAGGCCAACGCGAACCTGGGCGAGAAGATCGTCCTGGACCGCTTCGCCCAGTACGCCGACGGCTACGTGGCCGCTTACATGCACCGCACGATGCCCGACCTGCCGCCGCAGATCGGTGTCCTCGTCGAGCTGGACAAGCCGAACGCCGAGGTCGCCCGCGGTGTCGCCCAGCACATCGCCGCCTTCGCGCCGAAGTACCTGGCCAAGGACGACGTGCCGGCCGAGGTCGTCGAGTCCGAGCGCCGTATCGCCGAGGAGACCACCCGCGCCGAGGGCAAGCCCGAGGCCGCGATCGCCAAGATCGTCGAGGGTCGCGTGGGCGGCTTCTTCAAGGACGCGACGCTGCTCGGTCAGCCGTACGCGCTCGACCCCAAGAAGTCCGTCCAGAAGGTTCTGGACGAGGCGGGTGTCACCCTGAAGCGCTTCACGCGCATCAAGGTCGGCATCTGAGTCCGTACCGCGATCGACGCGCGACGGCCCGCGGAATCCCGCTAGGGTCGTCAGCAGTCGGCCGGGTACGCCGTCGCGCACGCGCGCGTGGCGGACGACAGCAGATCTGACGAGGAGGCCATTGCCGAGCATGGGATGCGACAGACACCCCACCGGCAGTGGCCTTCTTCGTATGTGCGACCACGTAAAAGAGGCGAGAACGTCATGACCACCAAGCCCCAGAAGAGCGACGACGGCAAAGTACGCGGCCGGTTTCTGCTGAAGCTGTCCGGAGAGGCCTTCTCCGGAGGCGGTGGCCTGGGCGTCGACCCCGACGTGGTGCACAAGATCGCCCGCGAGGTCGCTGCCGTCGTACGGGACGGCGCGGAGGTCGCCGTCGTCATCGGCGGCGGCAACTTCTTCCGTGGCGCCGAACTCCAGCAGCGCGGCATGGACCGGGCCCGCTCCGACTACATGGGCATGCTCGGCACCGTGATGAACTGCCTCGCCCTTCAGGACTTCCTGGAGAAGGAGGGCATCGACAGCCGCGTCCAGACCGCCATCACCATG
The DNA here is from genome assembly GCF_040655035.1 of Streptomyces sp. NPDC050549. Lineage (NCBI taxonomy): Bacteria > Bacillati > Actinomycetota > Actinomycetes > Kitasatosporales > Streptomycetaceae > Streptomyces > Streptomyces sp. NPDC050549. The sequence continues at coordinate 144,323 of NZ_JBFAJD010000005.1, read as the reverse complement.
GGCCAGGTCGCCGAGCCGTACATCCCGCTGCGTGCCGTGCGCCACCTGGAGAAGGGCCGTGTGGTCATCTTCGGCGCCGGTATGGGCATGCCCTACTTCTCCACCGACACCACCGCCGCGCAGCGCGCCCTGGAGATCAACGCCGAGGCGCTGCTGATGGGCAAGAACGGCGTGGACGGGGTCTACGACTCCGACCCGAAGACCAACCCCGCGGCCGTCAAGTTCGACTCGCTGAGCTACGGCGAGGTCATCACCCAGGACCTCAAGGTCGCCGACATGACCGCCATCACCCTGTGCCGCGACAACAAGCTTCCGATCCTGGTCTTCGAGCTGATCGCCGAGGGCAATATCGCCCGCGCCGTCAAGGGTGAGAAGATCGGCACGCTTGTGGGTGACCAAGGCAGCCAGGGCTGATGACCCTGACCGGGGGATGGACAATGTCCTGCCGGTCGGGAACCGTGCAGGAAGAAGACGCGACGCAGCCGGCCGCCGACGCCGACACAGCACAGCAGCCGGGCCTACTCAAGACACGCAGGAGCAAGTGGTGATCGAAGAGACCCTCCTCGAGGCCGAGGAGAAGATGGAGAAGGCCGTCGTGGTCGCCAAGGAGGACTTCGCCGCGATTCGCACCGGCCGTGCGCACCCGGCGATGTTCAACAAGATCGTGGCGGACTATTACGGGGCACTGACGCCGATCAACCAGCTGGCCTCGTTCTCCGTGCCGGAGCCGCGCATGGCCGTGGTGACCCCGTTCGACAAGAGCGCGCTGCGCAACATCGAACAGGCGATCCGCGACTCGGACCTCGGCGTCAACCCGAGCAACGACGGCAACATCATCCGCGTGACGTTCCCCGAGCTGACCGGGGAGCGCCGCAAGGAGTACATCAAGGTCGCCAAGACCAAGGCCGAGGACTCCAAGATCTCGATCCGTTCCATCCGCCGCAAGGCCAAGGAGACGATCGACAAGTTCGTCAAGGACGGCGAGGTCGGCGAGGACGAGGGCCGTCGCGCGGAGAAGGAGCTCGACGACACCACGGCGAAGTACGTCGCCCAGGTGGACGAACTCCTCAAGCACAAGGAAGCGGAGCTGCTCGAGGTCTGATGAACGACTCTTCCTGGGGGGCACCGCCACAAGCCGGGTACTGGGGGCCGTCCGACCAGGGGCCTGTCCAGGGGGCTGCCCCGGCGGGTCCCACGTACGATGCGCCTGAGGCGCAGCAGACTCGCCCCATGCCCATCGTGCCCGACGAGCCCGCATACGGCGGACACCAGGATGACGACCGGGGGGCCGCTCGGCTGAGCGGCCCCTTGTTCCGCGACGAGACGCAGCAGCCGCCGTACGACGTACGGCAGTCGCCGTCGTACGAGCCGCGGACGCAGCCCTCTGACACGTCGCAGGCGCAGCCCTACGGGGCGGTGCCGCAGAATCCGGAGCCCATGCCCGACGCCCCGCCACCGGCGCCCGCCCCGCAGAAGAAGAGCGCGGGCCGGGACCTGAGTGCGGCCATAGGGGTCGGCGTCGGACTCGGTGCGGTGATCATCGCGTCCCTGTTCGTCGTCAAGGCCGTGTTCGTCGGCGTGATAGCGGTGGCCGTGGTCGTGGGCCTGTGGGAGCTGACCTCGCGGCTGCAGGAGCGCAAGGGCATCAAGGCGCCCCTCGTGCCCCTCGCGGTCGGCGGGGCCGCGATGGTCGTCGCCGGTTACGTCCGGGGCCCCGAGGGCGCCTGGGTCGCCATGGCGCTCACGGCGCTCGCCGTCCTCGTATGGCGGATGACGGAACCGCCGGAGGGCTACCTCAGGGACGTCACGGCGGGTGTCTTCGCGGCGTTCTACGTGCCGTTCCTGGCCACGTTCGTCGCCCTGATGCTCACCGCGGACGACGGCGCCTGGCGGGTCCTGACGTTCCTGCTGCTGACGGTCGTCAGCGACACCGGGGCGTACGCCATCGGCTGGCGCTTCGGCAAGCACAAGCTCGCGCCGCGCATCAGCCCCGGAAAGACCCGCGAGGGCCTGTTCGGGGCGGTCTCCTTCGCGATGGTGGCGGGCGCGCTGTGCATGCAGTTCCTGATCGACGACGGCAGCTGGTGGCAGGGGCTCGTCCTGGGCCTCGCGGTCGCGGCCAGCGCCACGCTGGGCGACCTCGGCGAGTCCATGATCAAGCGGGACCTCGGCATCAAGGACATGGGCACGCTGCTGCCGGGCCACGGCGGCATCATGGACCGGTTGGACTCCTTGCTGCCGACTGCGCCGGTCGTGTGGTTGATGTTCGTGCTGTTCGTTGGGGCAGGGTGAGGGCCGCGGTGCCGCGCCGCGGTAGCGGCAAATAGATACGGCATGGACCGGTCGGACTCCTTGCTGCCGACGGCTCCGGTGGTGTGGCTGCTGACGGTGTTGTTCGTCGGGTCCGCCTGACGATCGGCGTACGACATTACGGGCGCCCCCGTTCCGTGGAGGACTCCTCTGTGGCACGGGGACGCCCGGTCGTACGATTTCGGTACAAGCCCTGAAAAAGGGACCGCCCTCAAAGAAGGAGGGCATCATGTCCGCCTTCCATGAAGAGTTCGACGTGGACTGCCGTCCCGAGGACGCCTGGGCGTACGTCATCGACCCGTCCCACCTCCCCGAGTGGCAGGAGAGCGCGGTGTCCGCGGAACAGCTCGACGACCGGCCCTTCGGCCTCGGCTCCCGGGTCCGCGTCACCCGGCACGTGGGTCGCCGTGACATGGCGATGACCATGGAGTGCACCGAGTTCCTGCCGCCGCGTGCCTGGACCGTGCGCGGGATCGACGGCCCCATCAGGGGCAACTTCCGCGGCGAGATCTCACCCGTCGACGACGGACGCCGTACCCGGGTGACGATGGGCCTCGACTTCGAGGGACACGGCATGGGCAAGGTCCTGCTGCCCCTCGTCGTCCGCCCCCAGGTCCGACGCGAGATGCCCCACAACGAGAAGCTCCTGAGGGAGCACCTGGAGCACATCGGCTGAAGCTGATCACCGTAAACGGATCACGGTAAACGATCTGCGACACTGGTACAGCCATGCCTAAGCCCGGAGAACTCACATTCGTCGCCCCCCGCGGAGCCCAGAAGCCGCCGCGGCACCTTGCCGATCTCACGCCCGCCGAGCGCAAGGAAGCCGTCGCCGCGGTCGGGGAGAAGCCCTTTCGCGCCAAGCAGCTCTCGCAGCACTACTTCGCGCGCCTCGCGCACGACCCGGCGGAGTGGACCGACATCCCCGCCGGTTCGCGCGCAAAGCTGCAGGAGGCGCTGCTCCCCGAGCTGATGACGGTCGTACGGCACCTGTCGACCGACCAGGACACCACCCGCAAGACGCTGTGGCGGCTGTTCGACGGGACGCTCGTCGAGTCCGTGCTGATGCGGTACCCGGACCGGGTCACCATGTGCATCAGTTCGCAGGCGGGCTGCGGGATGAACTGCCCGTTCTGCGCGACCGGTCAGGCCGGTCTGGACCGCAATCTGTCCACCGGTGAGATCGTGCACCAGATCGTGGACGGCATGCGCGCGCTGCGGGACGGCGAGATTCCCGGCGGGCCCGCGCGGCTCTCGAACATCGTCTTCATGGGCATGGGCGAGCCCCTCGCCAACTACAAGAGGGTCGTCCAGTCCATCCGCGCCCTCACCGACCCCGAGCCGGACGGTCTCGGTCTCTCGCAGCGAGGGATCACCGTCTCGACGGTCGGACTGGTCCCGGCGATCCACCGCTTCTCCGACGAGGGCTTCAAGTGCCGGCTCGCGATCTCGCTGCACGCGCCCGACGACGACCTGCGCGACACCCTGGTCCCCGTGAACACGCGCTGGAAGGTGCGTGAGGTGCTCGACGCGGGCTGGGAGTACGCGGCGAAGTCGGGGCGCCGGCTGTCCATCGAGTACGCGCTGATCCGGGACATCAACGACCAGGCGTGGCGCGGCGACCGCCTCGGCCGGCTCCTCAAGGGCAAGCCCGTGCACGTCAATCTGATCCCGCTGAACCCGACGCCGGGCTCCAAGTGGACGGCCTCCCGCCCCGAGGACGAGAAGGCGTTCGTCGAGGCCATCGCGGCCCATGGGGTGCCGGTCACCGTCCGGGACACCCGTGGCCAGGAGATCGACGGAGCGTGCGGCCAGCTCGCGGCCACCGAGAGGTAATCTTCACCCGTACCACCTGTACGTACACCTTCATATCCGACAGGGGAGCGCGCAGCGCTGAGAGTGCGGCAATCGGGCCGCAGACCCTCTGAACCTCGCCCAGGTCATTCTGGGTAGGAAGTTCGGTCATCACCGTGAACACCAAGAAGTACTGTGCTGTCCTCGTCGGCCTCGGCCTGGTCACGCTCTCCGCGTGCGGGTCGGGGTCGGACCAGGGCAGTGGCTCCGGCTCCAAGACCGTCACCCTCGTCAGCCACGACTCGTGGGCCGTCTCGAAGAGCGTCCTCAAGGACTTCGAGAAGCAGTCCGGCTACACCGTCAAGGTTCTCAAGGACGGCGATGCGGGCCAGGCCGTCAACAAGGCGATCCTGACCAAGGACAACCCCCAGGGCGACGTCTTCTTCGGCGTCGACAACACCCTGCTCTCCCGGGCACTCGACAACGGCCTCTTCCAGTCCTACGACGCGAAGGGCTCCGCCACCGTCAAGCCCGCGTACCGCGTCGACGAGACCAAGCACCGCGTCACACCCATCGACACCGGCGACATCTGCGTCAACTACGACAAGGCCTACTTCGGCAAGCACAAGCTGACCCCGCCGACCTCCTTCGCCGACCTCGTGAAGCCCGAGTACAAGAACCTCCTCGTCACCGAGAACGCGGCCACCTCCTCACCCGGCCTCGGCTTCCTGCTCGGCAGCGCGGCCCAGTTCGGCGACGACGGGTGGCAGGCCTACTGGAAGAAGCTCAAGGCGAACGGCGTGAAGGTCGTCGACGGCTGGGAGCAGGCCTACGACCAGGAGTTCTCCGGTTCGGCCGGCGGGAGGAAGGCGGGTGGCGACCGGCCTCTCGTCGTCTCGTACGCTTCCTCGCCGCCCGCCGAGGTCATCTACGGCGATCCGAAGCCGACCACCGCGCCCACCGGGGTGTCGTACGGCACCTGCTTCCGCCAGACCGAGTACGCGGGACTGCTCAGCAATGCCAGGAACACCAAGGGCGGCAAGGCCTTCATCGACTTCCTCCTCACCAAGAAGTTCCAGGAGGACATGCCGCTCAACATGTTCGTCTACCCGGTGATCGAGGGTGCGACCGTGCCGGCCGAGTTCACGAAGTACGGTCCGCAGGCCAAGGACCCCGAGACCATGGCCCCCGCGAAGATCGCCGCCGACCGCGACCAGTGGGTCAAGTCGTGGACCTCGCTCGTACTGAAGTAGCGGAAGCGGCACCGCGCAAGCCCCTCAGGAACAGGGGCGACGCGACGCGGCTCGGACTCATGGCCGTGCCCGTCGCGTTCTTCGCGGTGTTCTTCGCCTACCCCGTCGCCGCGATCGTCGGGCGCGGTCTCAAGGTGGACGGCGCCTGGCAGTGGGGCCGGATCGGGGACGTGCTGGCGCAGTCCGACATCCGGCACGTCCTGTGGTTCACCACCTGGCAGGCGCTCGCCTCGACCGCGCTCACGCTGCTGATCGCGCTCCCCGGCGCGTATGTCTTCGCGCGCTTCGACTTCCCGGGCCGGCAGGTGCTGCGGGCCGTCGTGACCGTCCCCTTCGTGCTGCCCACGGTCGTCGTCGGTACGGCCTTCCTCGCGCTCGTCGGCCGGGGCGGACTCCTCGACGACCTGTGGGGCGTACGGCTGGACACCACCGTGTGGGCCATCCTGCTCGCGCACGTCTTCTTCAACTACGCGGTGGTCGTACGGACGGTGGGCGGCCTGTGGGCACAGCTCGACCCGCGGCAGGAGGAGGCCGCGCGGATGCTCGGCGCCTCCCGGCTGCGGGCCTGGCGCAAGGTGACGCTGCCCGCGCTCGCGCCCGCCGTGGCCGCCGCCGCGCTGATGGTCTTCCTCTTCACCTTCACCTCCTTCGGCGTGGTGCAGATCCTCGGCGGCCCGACCTTCTCGACCCTCGAAGTGGAGATCTACCGCCAGACCTCCGAGGTCTTCGACCTGTCGACGGCGGCCGTGCTGACGATCGTCCAGTTCGTCGCGGTGGGCGCGATCCTCGCCGTCCACGCCTGGACGGTACGGCGCCGGGAGACGGCCCTGCGGCTCGTGGACCCGGCGGTGACCGCACGGCGCCCGCGCGGGGCCGGCCAGTGGTCCCTGCTCGCCGGAGTGCTGGTCTCCGTCCTCCTGCTGCTGGTGCTGCCGCTCGCCGTGCTGGTGCAACGGTCGCTCGACTCACCGGACTTCGGCTACTACCGGGCGCTGACCCACGACGACGGCGGCACCTTCCTGGTCCCGCCGATCGCCGCGATCGGCAACTCGCTGGAGTACGCCGTCGCCGCCACCGCGATCGCCGTGGTGATCGGGGGGTTCGCCGCCGCGGCGCTGACCCGGCGCGACGCGGGGAAGCTGGTGCGGGGGTTCGACGCGCTGCTGATGCTGCCGCTCGGGGTGTCGGCGGTGACCGTCGGCTTCGGGTTTCTGATCTCGCTCGACAAACCCCCGCTGGATCTGCGGAGTTCATGGATCCTGGTGCCGCTCGCGCAGGCGCTGGTGGGCGTCCCCTTCGTCGTACGGACGATGCTGCCCGTGCTGCGGGCGGTGGACGGGCGGCTGAGGGAAGCGGCGGCCGTGCTCGGGGCCTCGCCCTGGCGGGTGTGGCGTGAGGTCGATCTGCCGCTGGTGCGGCGGGCGTTGCTGATCGCCGCCGGATTCGCGTTCGCGGTGTCGCTGGGGGAGTTCGGGGCGACCGTGTTCATCGCGCGGCCCGACAACCCGACGCTGCCGGTCGCGGTGGCCCGGCTGCTGTCCCGGCCCGGTGACCTCAACTACGGCCAGGCGATGGCCCTTTCGACGATTCTGATGGCGGTGTGCGCGGTGGCCCTGCTGGTCCTTGAGCGGCTGCGCACCGACCGGACGGGGGAGTTCTAGATGCTGCTCGGTCTTGAGAGCGGGACCGTACGGTTCGGTGGACGGCCGGTGCTGGACGCCGTAGATCTCGGGGTCGCCGAGCACGAGATCGTGTGTGTCCTCGGGCCCAGCGGCAGCGGCAAGTCGACGCTGCTGCGCGCGGTGGCCGGGCTGCAACCCCTGCACTCCGGGCGGGTGTTGCTCGACGGACGCGACCAGGCCGGGGTGCCCGCGCACAAGCGGGGGGTGGGCCTGATGTTCCAGGACCATCAGCTGTTCCCCCAGCGGGACGTGGCCGGCAACGTGGCCTTCGGGCTGCGGATGCACGGGGCGTCGAAGGGACAACAGGACGCCCGGGTCGGCGAGTTGCTCGATCTCGTCGGACTGCCGGGTGCCGCCCGCCGTGCCGTCGCGGGGCTGTCCGGCGGTGAGCAGCAGCGGGTGGCGCTGGCCCGAGCCCTCGCGCCCCGCCCCCGGCTCCTCATGCTCGACGAACCGCTCGGCCAGCTCGACCGGTCACTGCGGGAGCGGCTGGTCGTCGAACTCCGCGAACTGTTCGGGGCGTTGGGCACGACCGTGCTCGCGGTCACGCACGACCAGGGCGAGGCGTTCGCACTGGCCGACCGGGTCGTGGTGATGCGGGACGGGCGGATCGCCCAGTCCGGTACGCCACTTGAGGTCTGGCAGCGCCCCGCAGACGAGTTCGTGGCCCGTTTCCTCGGCTTCGACAACGTGGTCGGGGCCACGGTCGCCGGAGAGGCCGCCGACACGCCCTGGGGCAAGGTGCCGGTTCCCGAGGACGCCCCTCAGGGCGCCCACATGCTCCTCGTGCGCCCCGCTGGCGTCCGCCTGGTCCCCGCCGACGAGGGCCTGCGCTGCACGGTCGCCGCCCGCACGTTCAGGGGCACCCACGTCGCCGTGCAACTGCAGCCGGAGGGCGCGCCGCGGCTTGAGGCGGCGTGTGCGCTGCGGGAGGCGCCGGAGGTCGGGGACACGGTCGGGGTGGAGTTCGACGCGGCCGAGATCGTCGTACTCGACGGCTAGCGGGCATGCGTGTGGCCCGCCCCCACGAACCGGGCGGGCCACAACAGAGCAACAGCGGGTGGATCAGCGGCCGTTGGTCGCACCGCGGCGGCGCATGCCGTAGTAGACGGCTCCGCCGCCCGCGACGACGAACGCGCCCGCGATACCGGCGATCATGCCGGTGTTGGAGTTGGCACCGGTCTCGGCGAGGTTCGAGCTACCGGCCGCGGGAGACGGCGCGTTGTCCGTCGTCGTGGCGGGGGCGGTGCTGCTGCTCTCCGAGGCCGACGGGGTCGGGGTGTCGGTCTCGGCCGGGGTCGAGGCGGTCTCCGACGGGGTCGGCGAGGCCTCGGTCGGAGTCGGGGTGGGCGACTCCGTGGCGCAGGCCTTGGACGGGGTCGTCAGGTTCGGCGAGATGTCCTCGTCGACCTTGTTGCTGGCCTTGACGTGGACGCGGTACGTCGCGTTCGGCTGCCAGTCCTCGGAGAAGGTGACGGTTTCGCCCTTGGCCGAGCCCTTGACGGTCTGCGCCTCGCCGACCTGCTTGGCGTCGGAACCGTTGTTCTCCAGGAACACCGTGATGGTCGCCTCGGTGGCCGAGGCGTCCTTGTCGGTCACGGTGATGACACCCTTGGCGCCGTCACAGCTGGCTGAGGCGGAGAACTCGCGGATGTTGCAGGCGAGCGCGTTGCCCGCGAATCCGAGCGCGAGCGCGGCCGAGGCGGACGCGACACCGAGGATGCGTACGGAACGTCGAGATATGGACACGTTTGCCCTTCACAGGATGTGCAACTGCGGGGGGTTTAGGGGGAGATGAGGCAGCGTTGAGGTGAGGCACCACCACCCCCAGGAGTCTCACTGGTCTATAAGTGCTGCGTAAGCAGTGTCAATGCATATGCGGTGTGCGGCAGTTGGCTTTACCTGCACTTTAATGAGTGAGACGTTTCAGCGCCTCCGGAGCCTCCTCGATCCGGTCAACGAGGGCGATACGGCTCTCCATCGACCGTTCCCGGGCAAGTGCACGCAGCAGCGGCCAGGTCGGCAGCCGCTCCGTCCAGTGCTCCCGGTCCACCAGAACCATCGGCGTGGGCTCGCCGTGCGACTCGTAGTAGTTCGGCGTCGCGTTGTCGAAGATCTCCTGTACGGTCCCGGCCGCGCCCGGCAGGAACACCACCCCCGCGTTCGAGCGGGCCAACAGGCCGTCCTCGCGGGTCGCGTTGGCGAAGTACTTGGCGATGTGCGAGGCGAAGGCGTTCGGCGGCTCGTGGCCGTAGAACCAGGTCGGGATGCCGATCGAGTGGTTGCCCTTGGGCCAGCGGTCGCGGACCTCGAAGGCGCGTTGCGCCCAGTCGGTGATGGAGGGGCTGAACGAGGGTGATCCGGCGAGGAGTTCGCACGCCTTCTCCAGCATCGCGTCCTCGTACGGCGCCGCGTACGCGCCCAGGTTGGCCGCCTCCATCGCGCCGGGTCCACCGCCGGTCGCCACGGTGAACCCGGAGCGGCTCAGCTCCCGGCCCAGGCGCGCGGCACCGTCGTAGGCCGCTGTCCCGCGTGCCATCGCGTGACCACCCATCACGCCCACCACCCGTGCGCCGCGCAGGAGTTCGTCGAGAGCATCGGAGATCGAGTCGTCGTGCACGGCGCGCAGCATCGACGCGTATACGTCGCCGTCCGCCTTGGTCTGCTGGAACCAGGCGTACGCGAGCGCGTCCGGAGTCCGCTCGTACCCCTTGTCGAGCGAGGCGAACAACTCGGCGGGCGTGTAGAGATGACCGCGGTAGGGGTCGAAGGGGAGGTGCGGGACCGGCGGGAAGACCAGCGCGCCGTCGGCGCGGAGCTTCGCCTCGGCCTCCTTCCGCATCGGACACCCGAGGAAGACGGCGCCCGAGGCGTCGGTGGTGAGCAACTCCTTTGTACGGTCCGTCAGATCGACGGCCTGGACGCGGTATCCGGCGAGGGTGCCGCGGGCCGAGACGGTCGCGTCGAAGTCCTCGACCGTCTCGATCTCGCGTTCGTCGTGGGCGGCCGCATGGGCCGGGCTCGTCTGCACGGACCCATGCTAGGCACCGGCACGGTCAGCCCTGGACCGCCGCCGGGTCCATCCACACGACCTCCCAGGAGTGGCCGTCGGGGTCGTCGAAGGAGCGGCCGTACATGAAGCCCTGGTCGATGGCGTCAGTGCTGCCGGTGGCGCCGGCGGCGAACGCCTTGTCGACGAGTTCGTCGACCTTCTCGCGGCTCTCGGCGCTCAGACACAGCAGCACCTCGCTGGTCCTCGTCGAGTCGGCGATCTCCTTCTTGGTGAAGTCGCTGTACCGCTGCTTGCTGAGGAGCATCGCGATGATCGTGTCGCTGATCACGACACATGCGCACTCGTCGGTGCTGAACTGGGGGTTGATCGAGTAGCCGAGCTCCGTGAAGAACTTCCTCGACGCGTCGACGTCGTTCACGGCCAGGTTCACGAAGATCATCTGCTGGTACATGCGGGGTCTCTCCCATCAGGCGTGCGTGCTGTTCGGTGGGTAGACCGGCCGTCCGTGCGAAACTCATCGGCCGGCCAGCGGCAGCGCCGCCAGCTCGGCCACGAACAGGGTCAGCGGGAGGAACAGGGCCAGCAGCGCGCCCGCGCGCAGGGCCGCCGCGCTGCGCAGCATCGCCGCGGGGGCACCGAGGCGGAGCAGCGCGGCCGTGGTCTCGGCGCGGGCGTGCTTGGCCTCCAGCGCGGCGGTGAGCAGGGTCGCCACCGTGCAGCCGGTGACCAGGAGCAGGCCGAGGGTGGTCAGGGGGCCGAAGGCCGGGGCGTCCGCGGCGTAGAGCGCCGTCATCGCGAAGCCGCCGGACGTCACCGCGCACACCACACCCAGCGGGCGCCCGATCCGGGTCGCCTCCTCCATCAGCACCCGCCCGGCCAGCAGTCGCAGCGCGCCGGGGCCGGCGGACTGGAGCAGCCGCCCGCACAGGTGCGTGAGCCCGGGACCGGCCAGCGCCAGCCCGATCGCGGTCAGTACCCAGCCGGCCAGGACGCTCGCGGGCCCGTCGGCGAGCCCACCGGGCAGCGCCAGCCCGCCACCGTCCCGCGTCCGGTTCGCGTACGCCTCCACCGCGAGCCCTGCGGCCAGCACGGCGATGCCCCAGGGGAGCCCGCGAGGAGCCTCTCGGGGAGCCGCGGGGCGCGAGGGGTCGGGGTGGTCGCCGGGTGCGGTGCCGCTCGCGGCCTCCAACCGCTCGGCTGGCGCGGGCTGTTCGGCCGGATCGGCCTCCAGTCCGCCGCCACGCGCACCCGCACGCAGGTGCGCGCCGAAACGGCCGTACGCCCCGAAGGTCTCGCGGCGGTCCGGGCGGCCCTGCACGCCGAAGCGGCCGTACGACCTTGCCGGGCCCTTCACCGAGGCCGGGCGGAGGTCGCGGGGGCGCAGGGTGAGGGCCACCGCCACGGAGGCGGTCAGCGGTACCAGGGCGAGGAGGGTCAGCGCCGCCGGAAGCGGCAGGGGCTGGTCCGAGGCCAGGAACTCCGCCGCCGCTCCGTCGAAGGGCATGCCGGTGAGGTCGCCGCGGAGGTGGAGGAAGAAGAGGAGGGCCAGCATGGAGCCGAGGGTGCAGGCGAGGGCGGTCGTGGTCGCCGAGATGGCCATCAGGCGGCCGGGGCCGAGGCCGATCGCGGAGAGACCGGGGCGGGGTTTCGTCGCCGGGTCGGTGCGGGCGACGGCCACCGCGAAGTGGACGGTGGCGGCCAGTGGGGTCGCGCACCAGCCGAGGCGCAGGGCCGCGGCGGCGGGGGAGTCGGGGTGGCCCATCGCGTAGCCGAGGGTGCACAGGAGGAGGAAGCCCGTGCCCGCCGAGGCCACCGCGACCAGCAGGCGGCGGAGTTGGACGGCGGGGTGCGAGCCGCGGGTCAGACGGAGAGCGAGCACTCGGCCCGGCCTTCCGCCTCGGTGACCGGGGGAAGGTGGACCGTGTTCACCCGGCGTCCGTCCAGGAGCGACACCGTGCGGTCCGCGAGGGCCGCGGTCTCCGCCTCGTGGGTCGCGAGGACGACGGTGATGCCGTGCGAGCGGGCGGCTGTGGTGAGCGTGCGCAGGACGTGGGCGCGGTCCGCGCGGTGCAGCGGGGCCGTCGGCTCGTCGGCGAACAGGACCGTCGGCGCCGGGGCCAGCGCGCGGGCGATGGAGACGCGCTGGCGCTCCGCCTGGCGCAGCTCGTGCGGGCGCTTGCGGGCGTGCTCGCCGATGTCGAGGCGGTCCAGCCACTCCAGCGCGGCGGTCTTGGCCCGGCGGCGGCTGGTGCCGCGCAGCATCAGGGGGAGGGCCGCGTTCTCCCAGACGTTCAGCTCCGGGACGAGCACGGGTGCCGGGTCGATCCAGCCGAAGCGGTCGCGGCGCAGCCGTTCGCGGGTCATCGGGCCCATGGTGTGCACGGGCACGCTGTTGAACCAGACCTCGCCGCGGCCGGGGCGCTCCAGACCGGAGAGGCAGCGCAGCAGGGTCGTCTTGCCGCTGCCGCGCGGGCCGCAGACGGCGAGGATCTCGCCCTCCCGGACACCGAGCGAGACGCCGCCGAGGGCGGGTGTTCCGTCGTGGTGCTGGAAGTGCAGGGCACGTGCCCAGAGCACGTCGTTGTCCGGCGGGGCCACCATGCGCGTACACCTCGTTCAGATCCGTTTTCCCGTATCGCATCCCCCGTCCGGGGGAACGAAGAGGGGGCCGATCGGTCACTGGCACGCTAAGGAGCGGTCGGCGGGAGCCCGGACAGCACACGGCCCCGGGCCGCCGTTTCTCACTCGAACGGCGGCGCCGGGGCCGGTGTTGATCATCCAGAAGGAAGATCGGAGCTTCGGGAGGATCGGAACCCTCTGAACGATCAGAGCTTCGTCCAGGCCTCCGTCAGCACCTGGCGGACGATGCCCTCGATCTCGTCGAAGGTCGACTGGTCGGAGATCAGCGGCGGCGACAGCTGGATGACCGGGTCACCGCGGTCGTCGGCGCGGCAGTAGAGGCCGTACTCGAAGAGCTTCTTGGAGACGAAGCCGTAGAGCACGCGCTCCGACTCCTCGTCCGTGAAGGTCTCCTTGGTGGCCTTGTCCTTGACGAGTTCGATGCCGTAGAAGAAGCCGTTGCCGCGGACGTCGCCGACGATCGGGAGGTCGTGCAGCTTCTGCAGGGTCTGCAGGAAGTTGGTCTCGTTGTCGAGGACGTGCTGGTTGAGGCCCTCGCGCTCGAAGATGTCGAGGTTGGCGAGGCCGACCGCGGCGGAGACCGGGTGGCCGCCGAAGGTGTAGCCGTGCAGGAAGGTGTTGTCGCCCTTGTAGAACGGCTCGGCCAGGCGGTCGGAGATGATGCAGGCGCCGATCGGGGAGTAGCCCGAGGTCATGCCCTTGGCGCAGGTGATCATGTCCGGTACGTAGTCGAACTTGTCGCAGGCGAACATCGTGCCGAGGCGGCCGAAGGCGCAGATGACCTCGTCCGACACGAGCAGCACGTCGTACTGGTCGCAGATCTCGCGGACCCGCTGGAAGTAGCCGGGCGGCGGCGGGAAGCAGCCGCCGGCGTTCTGCACCGGCTCCAGGAAGACCGCGGCTACCGTCTCCGGGCCCTCGAACAGGATCTGCTGCTCGATCTGGTCGGCGGCCCAGCGGCCGAAGGCCTCCGGGTCGTCGCCGAAGAGCGGGGCGCGGTAGATGTTGGTGTTCGGGACCTTGTGCGCGCCGGGGACGAGGGGCTCGAACGGGGCCTTGAGGGCCGGGAGTCCGGTGATGGACAGGGCGCCCTGCGGGGTGCCGTGGTAGGCGACCGCGCGCGAGATGACCTTGTACTTGGTGTGCTTGCCCTGGAGCTTGAAGTACTGCTTGGCGAGCTTCCAGGCGGTCTCGACCGCCTCGCCGCCGCCGGTGGTGAAGAAGACCTTGTTCAGGTCGCCGGGCGCGTAGTGCGCGAGACGCTCCGCGAGTTCCACGGCCTTGGGGTGGGCATACGACCAGATGGGGAAGAACGCCAGCTCCTGCGCCTGCTTGGCCGCGGTCTCGGCCAGCTCGGCGCGGCCGTGACCGGCCTGGACCACGAACAGACCCGCGAGACCGTCGAGGTAGCGCTTGCCCTTGTCGTCGTAGATGTAGGTGCCCTCACCACGGACGATCGTGGGAACGGGCGCGTTCTCGTACGAGGACATGCGGGTGAAGTGCATCCACAGGTGGTCGTACGCGGTGCGGCTGAGGTCCTTGCTCACGGTTATCGGGTTCCCCACATGTAGGTCTGCTTCTTGAGCTTCAGATAGACGAAGCTCTCGGTGGAGCGCACTCCGGGCAGTGCCCGGATGCGTTTGTTGATGACGTCCAGCAGGTGGTCGTCGTCCTCGCAGACGATCTCGGCGAGGAGGTCGTACGAGCCCGCGGTCATCACCACGTACTCCACTTCCGGCATGGCCGTCAGCGCGTCCGCCACGTTCTCGACATCGCCCTCGACGTTGACACCGACCATCGCCTGTCTGCGGAAGCCCACGGTGAGCGGGTCCGTGACGGCGACGATCTGCATGACGCCCTGGTCGAGCAGCTTCTGGACGCGCTGGCGCACGGCCGCCTCGGAGAGGCCGACGGCCTTGCCGATCGCGGCGTACGGCCGGCGGCCGTCCTCCTGGAGCTGTTCGATGATGGCGAGGGAGACGGAATCCAGATGCGGAGTCCCGTTCCTGGACTCGCGGGAGTCCCTGTGTTCTGCGCTACGACTGGCCACGGCTTCACTGTGCACGACGTCTCGACCGTTCCGCAAGGCCGCTTCGATGAAATTCGTTGTTTACAAGGTCGAGACTTGCGGATTTCGTAGTCCTGATGCGATCGGGGGTGTTGAAAACGTGGGCCGGGCGATTAGGGTGGGTGTCTCAGTGATTGGACACCTGAACTTGGAGGGCCGGCAGTGAGCACCGAGCTGCGTCGTCTGCGCAATTACATCGACGGTGAGTTCCGGGACGCCGCCGACGGACGGACCACCGAGGTGGTCAATCCCGCGACGGGGGAGGCGTACGCGACCGCGCCGCTGTCCGGGGCGGCGGACGTGGACGCCGCGATGGCGGCCGCCGCCGCCGCGTTCCCGGCCTGGCGGGACGAGACTCCCGCGGCACGGCAGCGGGCCCTGCTGAAGATCGCGGACGCGTTCGAGGAGCGGGCCGAGGAACTGATCGCGGCCGAGGTGGAGAACACGGGCAAGCCGATCGGGCTGACCCGCTCCGAGGAAATCCCGCCGATGGTCGACCAGATCCGCTTCTTCGCGGGCGCGGCGCGGATGCTCGAAGGCCGCTCGGCCGGGGAGTACATGGAGGGCATGACCTCCATCATCCGGCGCGAGCCGATCGGCGTCTGCGCGCAGGTCGCGCCCTGGAACTACCCGATGATGATGGCGGTGTGGAAGTTCGCCCCGGCGCTGGCCGCGGGCAACACGGTCGTCCTCAAGCCCTCGGACACCACCCCCGCCTCCACCGTCCTGATCGCCGAGATCATCGGCTCGATCCTCCCCAAGGGCGTCCTCAACGTCGTCACCGGCGACCGCGACACCGGCCGCCTGATGGTCGAGCACCACACCCCGGCGATGGCCTCCATCACCGGCTCCGTGCGCGCCGGCATGTCGGTCGCCGAGTCCGCGTCCAAGGACCTCAAGCGGGTCCACCTGGAGCTGGGGGGCAAGGCCCCCGTCGTCGTCTTCGAGGACACCGACATCGCCAAGGCCGTCGAGGACATCTCGGTCGCGGGCTTCTTCAATGCGGGCCAGGACTGTACGGCGGCCACCCGCGTCCTCGTCCAGGAGGGCATCCACGACGAGTTCGTGGCCGCGCTCGCGAAGGCGGCCTCCGAGACGAAGACCGGGCAACCGGACGACGAGGACGTGCTCTACGGCCCCCTGAACAACCCCAACCAGCTCAAGCAGGTCTCCGGCTTCATCGAGCGGCTGCCCGCGCACGCCAAGGTGGAGTCGGGCGGCCACCAGGTCGGCGAGAAGGGCTACTTCTACGCCCCGACCGTCGTCTCCGGCCTCAAGCAGGACGACGAGATCATCCAGAACGAGGTGTTCGGGCCGGTCATCACCGTCCAGTCGTTCACGGACGAGGCCCAGGCGATCGAGTGGGCGAACGGCGTCGACTACGCGCTCGCGTCGTCCGTGTGGACGAAGGACCACGCCCGTGCCATGCGCCTGTCCAAGGCGCTCGACTTCGGCTGCGTGTGGATCAACACCCACATCCCGCTCGTCGCGGAGATGCCGCACGGCGGCTTCAAGAAGTCCGGCTACGGCAAGGACCTTTCGGCCTACGGCTTCGAGGACTACACGCGGATCAAGCACGTGATGACGTCGCTGGGCGAGTAGCGCTCACCAGCACAAGTGCGCGGCCCCGGACGCGAGTTGATCCGTCCGGGGCTGTGCTGTTCCCCCTCTGTTTCCCCCTCCGGACGGTCAGGCGTTCTCGGAAGCGCGGGTGAGGGAGGGCAGCACAACGGGTCCGGGCAGGCCAACGGCACCGTCGAGAGGCCGAAGTTGACGACCGGAGGGCCCGGTCCCGGCGTGGCGCACAGCGTCACCGCCATCGTCACCGCCGCGCGCGGACCAGCGGCACCAGATGTTTGTCGAGGCCTGTGTCGCGCTCGCGGTGATGGCGCTCGCCTCGCTCGCGCCGGCTGGTGGCCGGCCGGGTGCTGTCGCCGCTGTGCACGATGACGGCCTCGGCGAGCCGGATCTCCGCCGGCAACCTGCACGAACGGCTCGCGGTACCCGGTCCCGACGACGAGTTGAAGGCGGTGGCGGACACCTTCGACGCCGTACTGGCGCGGCTGGAGGGCGCGTTCGAGGCGCACAAGCAGTTCGTCGCCAACGCCTCGCACGAACTGCGCACCCCGCCCACGCTCCAGCAGGCGATCGTGGACGTCACCCTCGCCGACCCTGACACCTCGGTGCCGGCCCTGCGGGCGGCGCCGGCCCGGGTGCGTGGGCGGCCGGGCAGGAGCAGGAGCAGGAGCGGCTGATCGACGCGCTGTTGACTCTCGCACGCAGCCAACGCGGGCTGGAGGCAGGGGAGTTCGTGGATCTCGCGACGGTCGCGGAGGAACGGCTGCGGGGCGTGGAGCTGTCCGTGCGGGCCCGGCTCGAATCCGCTCCCGACCTCGGCGATCCGCAGCTCGTCGAGCGGCTGGTCGTCAACCTCACCGACGACGCCGTACGGCACAACCTCCCAGCGGGGGAGGGAAGTTGGGTGAGCGTGTGGACGGGGGTCGATGCGCGGGGGCGGCCCGGGCTGCGGATCGAGAACAGCGGGCCGGTGATTCCGGCCGACCAGGCCGCCGGGGCTGTTCCAGCCGGCGGTCGTTGTCGCCGCGCACGGCGGACGGGTGCGGGCGCGGACCCGTCCGCAGGGCGGGCTGGTGGTGGAGGTGAGCCTGCCGCCGTACGCCCCGACGGAGCACCGGCGCCCGGCCCCCGGGGCGGTCGGAGTCCCGCACTCCGCACCGGTCGTGTGAACTGACGGTTACTTGACAGACAACCGATCGACAAGGTGTCGGGTCCGCGAGTACCCGCTGGACGCGGCGTCCATTGATCGGCCCCGGGTCGGCACGTCATGCTGCGCGGGTGCCCAAGACTCCGAAGCCGTACTCGCCCTCCCGCCGCTCCACGCTGCGCGCGGTCGGCTCCGCCGCCGCGCTCGGCGCCCTCGCCGGGTGCGGTGTGCCCGCCGCCTATGTGAAGGCGGGCGACCGTGCAGGTGCCGATCTGTCCGCCCAGGACAAGCGGCTGACCTGGGCGAACTGGCCGCTGTACATCGACACCGATGACAATGACGCGACCAGGCGGCCCACGCTCGAGGCCTTCGAGAAGCGCACCGGGATCTCCGTCGACTACATCGAGGAGATCAACGACAACGACGAGTTCTTCGGCAAGATCAGCCCGGCCCTGATGAACCACCAGCAGACCGGCCGCGACCTGATCGTCATGAGCGACTGGATGTGCGCGCGGTTCGTCCGCCTCGGCTGGGTCCAGCGGATGGACCGGGCTGCGCAGCCCAACGTGGCGAAGTACCTCGACCCGCAGCTCAGCTCGCCGGCCTTCGACCCGGGCCGCCGGTACACCGTGCCGTGGCAGTCGGGCATCACCGGCATCGCGTACAACCACCGCAAGCTCGGCCGCGAGATACGGCACGTCTCCGACCTGTGGGCGAGCGACCTCAAGGGCCGGGTCACGCTGCTCTCCGGGCTCGACGAGGCGTTCGCGCTGCTGATGCAGGGCAACGGCGTCGACATCACCAAGTGGAAGGCCGCCGACTTCCACAAGGTGTGCGACCAGGTGCAGACGCAGATCAGCAGGAAGCAGATCCGCCGCTTCACCGGCAACGACTACACCAAGGACCTGGTCAGCGGCGACGTCCTGGCCTGTCAGGCGTACTCCGGCGACGTGATCCAGCTCCAGGCCGACAACCCGGACATCCGCTTCGTCGTCCCCGAGGAGGGCGCCGAGCTCTGGGCGGACTCCCTGATGATCCCGGACCTGGCCGGCCACAAGACCAACGCCGAGAAACTGATCGACTACTACTGCGACCCCGAGGTCGCCGCCGAACTCGCCGCCTGGGTCAACTACGTCTGCCCCGTCCCCGCCGCCCAGGACGTCCTGGCATCCTCCAAGGACAAGGACACCGCGGCCCTCGCCGAAAACCCCCTGATCTTCCCGGACGCCACGATGCGCAGGCACCTCGCCATCGCGCGGGACATCACGTCTGCGGAACGGGTGGAGTTCGCGAAGGAGTGGAACAAGATCGTGGGGTTGTAGGGGGCACTTCATCCGTGCCGCCGCCCTCCAGGGCCGACGGGTTCAGTGACGCCAGCAGCTTGAGCAGCAGCGCGTGCGCCTGCTCCTGCTCGGCCGGTGTCAGGGCCTGGAGCGCCTCCGCGTGGGCCGCGTCCACCGTCTCGGCGGCCTGGGCCGCGAGGCGCACACCGGCCTCGGTGGCGTGCAGGCGCTGGGTGCGCCGGTCGCCCGGCGTGGTCCGGCGCTCCAGCATCCCCCGCTCCACGAGTCCGTTGACCGCGGTCCCCATGGACTGCGGGGTGATCGCCGCCCGCCGTGCCGCGGTCGCGCTGGAGACCCCCGGATCGAGCACGGCCTGCATCAGGGCCCGGTGCTGGGCGAGGGTCAGCCGGAGCGGGCGCAGGGCGCGCTCCATCCGGGCCGCCATGATCTGGCCGATCTGCCAGGTGACGTAGCCGGTGCGGCGGTCGGGGTGGTTCACAGGGTGGACCTCTTTTGTAAGGCAGCTGATTGTGATGTACAAATATTATCAGTTGCCTTCTAATCTAGGACGCCCCCGATGTCCCAGCAAGTCGCCACCCGACCGCCGCACAAGCACGCCCTCGACGTGGCCCACCCGCCCCCCGGCCCCGGAAACACGCGCGCCGTGCTGCTCCCCGTCGCGGTCGTGCTGCTGATCGGCACCGTGTTCGTCAGCGTCTACCTCGCCGCCTTCCACGCCCCGCGCCCGCACCAACTCCGCGTCGGCACAACGGAGATAGGCACGTCCCAGGCCCAGCTGAGCCGCGACCTGGAGCGGGTCGCCCCGGGCGGCTTCACCGTCGAGACCTACCCCGACGAGACCGCCGCCCTGAACGCCGTACAGGACCGGAAGGTCTACGCCGCCTACCTCGGCGACGGGAAACTCCTCTACGGCAGCGCGAACGGCGCCGCCGTCACCGCGACCGTGACCACCGCCTTCGGCTCCGTCGCCCACGCCGAGCACCACGAACTCGCCGTGGAGGACGTGGCCCCGGCGGCGGCGGGCGACACCCGCGGTCTCTCCGTCTTCTACGCGGCCTTCGGCCTGGTCCTCGCGGGCTACCTCTTCGGCATGACCACCTACCAGCTCGCGCCCCGCCTCCAGTACCGCCGGCGGATGGCCAGCCTGGCCCTGTTCGGCATCGTCGGCGGACTGCTGATCGCGACCATCGCCGGCAGTACCGGCTTCGGCGCGCTGCCCGGCTCCTTCCTGCCGCTCGTCACGGTCATCGCGCTGATGGGCGCGGCGGTCGGCGGCACGACCATGGTGCTGCTGCGGCTGTTCGGCTCGGCCGGCGTCAGCCTCGCCTCGATCCTCATGCTGATCCTCGGCAACAGCAGCAGCGGCGGCATCATGCCGGCGGCCTACCTCCCCGGCTGGCTGCGCCCGCTCTCCGAGATCCTGCCGGTCGGAGTCGGCGTCCGCGCGATGCAGGGCCTGTCCCGCTTCCAGAACGACGGCCTCACCCGCGCCCTGGTGATCCTCCCGGTGTGGGTACTCGGCGCCGCCCTCGTGCTCTACCTCAAGGACGTGTACCGCCGCGACACCCCGGCCCCGGAACAGGCCGCCGTGCCCGCGTGAAGCGGTCAACTCCCCTGCTCGGGCGCGCACTGGGCTCGACGCCGTACGAGGGGACCGGGCCGCCGGTGCCGTCACCGGAGTCTCGACCCGGGGGAGCCCGCCATGCCCACGGAATTCGCCGCCAGGGTCTTCGCCCTGGTCGACGGGACCGACGCCGTCGGCTTCCGCCGCTCATTCGCGTTACAGGGCCGGATGCGCCTCGGGAACGCCGCACCGATGACCGGACCCGAGGAGGCAGCGGCCGGCGTCGGCGCCTCCTTCAGCACCATCAAGGGGCTGCGCCACAAGGTGGTCCGTGAGTGGTGCACCGGCGCCGACGCCATCGTCGAGGAGACCGTCGACCACTTCCGGCTGACCGGCTGACCGGCGACACCGTCACCGTCCCCCGCCGTCACCATGTGGCACATCGACGAGACCGGCCTCGTCGACGACTTCTGCGTCTACGTCGACCTCGCCCAGCTCTCCGCCCGAGCCCCGCGGAACAGCGGGCGCGGTGAGTGAAGTCCCGTACGCCTCCAGGACTTTGCCCGCTCTTTACAACCCGCCCTTCCCCCGCCTCGTCTCTCCGCTCGATCCGCGACCCGCCCCGCCGGTGCACCACCGGCGGACCCGGCGGGCCGGCCGACGAGAGAGAGCGATTCATGCGCCGAACTGTCCTCAGCGCCATGGCACTCGCGTGCGGCGCCGTACTGGCGAGCACCGTGCCCGCGTTCGCCCACGGGGCATCCGCGTCGCCCACCCGCGCCGCGACCGCCGCGCCGACCAGGGCGCCGTCCCCGGTCCCCAGCGGCACCGCCGCCCCCACCCGGAGCCCGAGCACCGAGCCCTCCGCCGAACCGACCGTGGCGCCGAGCCAGGTCGCCACCGTCCCGCGCGGCGCCCCGGACACCGGTGTCGCGCCGGTGTCGAAGTCGTCCGACCTGTCGACCGCGCTGATCGGCGGAGGAGCCGCCGCGGCCGTCGTCGGTGGCGGCGCCTTCGTCGTCGTACGGCGCCGGAGGGCGACCGGGGCATGACCTCGCTCTCCAGGCGCGCCTTCGTCACGGCGTCGGCGGCGGCCCTGCTCACCGGCTGCGCCGGCGGACACGGGACCGACCCGGCCGCGAACTCCTCCGCGAACTCCACTGCGAATCAAGGGAGTTCGGGGCAGGGGAGTTCGCAACAGGGCGGTCCCACGCCTTCGGCGGGGTCCGGCACCAAGGTGGTGCACGCCCTCGCGCGGTCCGCCCCGGTCACCCTGCGCGTCCCGGCCATCGGGGTCGACACCCCGGTCGTGCGGCTGGGGCTGGCCTCGGACGGCACCGTGCAGGTGCCGCCGATCACGGCGCACGACCGGGCGGGCTGGTACCGGTACTCACCGACCCCCGGCGCGTCCGGGCCGTCGGTGATCCTCGGGCATGTGACGGTCGGCACGTACGGGGACGGGGTCTTTCGCCACCTCGCGCGGCTGCGCGCGGGAAACCGGATCGACGTGGTCCTGGAGAACGGCACGACGGCCGTGTTCGCCGTCACCGAGGTGCGGACGGTCGCCAAGGCCGACTTTCCGTCGGACGAGGTGTACGGGAATGTGAACCGCCCCGAACTGCGGCTCATCACCTGTGGCGGGACCCGTACCGGTACGGGCTATCTCGACAACGTGATCGTCTTCGCGGCGCTGACCGCCGCGAGTCCCTGATCCGGTCCGGATCCCGGACCGCCGGAACCCCCGCCGGCGGTCCGGGGTCTTCCTCCGTGAACCTCACCACCCCCTACGGAGCATGTTGAAACGGTCCCGCGAGAGGGCAGCGTCCGAACTGTTCGCCGCCGTCTACCCGCGCCTCGCCGGCTGGTGCCGCCGGCTCGTCGACGACGACGAGACGGCCCACGAGATCGCCTCCGAGGCCTTCACCCGGCTCTGGGCCCGCTGGACGAAGGTCGCGGAACCGCGCGGCTTCCTCTACGTCACCGCGGCCAACCTCGTTCGGGACCACTGGCGCAAACTGGAGCGCGAGCGCCGGGCCGTGCGCCGCGCCACCACCGAGGAAGCGATACGACCGCCCACCGAACAGACCGACCCGTCCGTACGGCTGCTCGTCCAGTCGCTGCCGGAACGACTGCGCGTCCCGATCCTCCTGCACTACTACGCTGACATGCCGATCCGGGAGGTGTCCGTGCTGACCGGGCGCAAGGAAGGAACCATCAAGGCCGACCTCCACGCGGCCCGCGAAATGCTCCGAGCCCATCTGAGGAGAAGCCTTGACCACACACTTTGACGAGGAGGACGAGGGGCGGGAGTCCGACTTCGCCCTCGACGACCCCCTCACGGTCATCCTGCGGCCCTCCTCCGCCGAGTACCTGGGCCCGCCCCCCGGCCGCTACGAGTCGATCCGCCGCGGCGCGCACCGCCGCCGCCTGCTCCGCGCGGCGGCCGGCGCCGGCGCGACCTGCGCGGTCCTCGTCCTCGCCGCCCTCCCGTTCCGCCTGGCCCACCACGACTCACCCGTGACCCCCACGGTCCCGCTCGCCCCGCCCCCCGCGAGCAGCAGTCCTACGACTCCGCCGACCCCGCCCGCCACCAAGGCACCCACCTCCACCCCCGGCGCGGAGTCGAGCCGTGCGAGCATCCCCACCACGGAACCGTCCAGGGCCCCCACGGCATCGCCATCGGCCTCATCCATGTCCCGGACCCTGGCGCCCTCGCCGGCCGGACAGACCCGCTTGCCGTAACTCCCGCGTCCCCCCGTCGAGCGACAGTCCTCCGGCCGCCTGCTCCAAGACCACGCGCGGCTTCGCCCAGGAACACGACCTGGACTTCTGAGGGAAGCCTCGGGATCTCGGGAAGAGGTTTTGAACGCGTTCAAATATCGGCGTAGGCTGCCGCCATGAACGACAGAGCCGCCCTCCTGAAGGGCATCCGTGCCTGGCTTGCCCTGTTCGTCGTCTGTCTTGTGCTCAGCGGCGCCACCGCCTTCCCGCTGGTCCACGAACTCCGCTGGACCGAGGACGTGTTGACGTCCCTGTCCGTACCGCACCACCTGCCCGCCCTCGCGGACTGGATCGAGCGCGTACGCCAGGGACTCGACACCGCCGACACCGACTACCCCTTCCTCCTCTACGGCACGGACTGGCTGGCCTTCGCACACCTCGTCATCACGGTCGCCTTCTACGGCCCCTACCGCGACCCGGTCCGCAACATCTGGGTCGTCGAGTTCGGGATGATCGCCTGCGCCG
This sequence comes from Streptomyces sp. NPDC050549, assembly GCF_040655035.1. Lineage (NCBI taxonomy): Bacteria > Bacillati > Actinomycetota > Actinomycetes > Kitasatosporales > Streptomycetaceae > Streptomyces > Streptomyces sp. NPDC050549. The sequence continues at coordinate 120,724 of NZ_JBFAJD010000005.1, read as the reverse complement.
GGATCGTTCCGCTCGCCCTGATCTGCGGACCGATCCGCGGAATTCCCCTGTGGTGGACGGTGATCGACATGTCCTTCGGGGTCCTCGGAATCGTCCCGCTGTACGTCGTCCGGAAGAAGATCAAGCGGCTGGAGGCGGTACTCGCGCCAACTCCCGCCCCCGCACCGGCTACTTGAGTGCCGCCAGTGCGATCCGCATCGCGACCGCGTTCATCGACTCGCCCTTGGCGTCCGTCGAGCCGACGGAGTACACGAGGGTGCGGGAGAGGTCGCGGGTGGCGAGGACCACGGCGCTGTAGCCGTACCTGGCACCGGACTTGAGCCAGTACACCTTCCCGCCGTACTCGAAACGCTGGAGCCCGGCGCTGTAACTGGCGCCCTCGACACCGGCCGGCACCGTGAACATCTCCTTCAGCTGCGGCCCCGGCACGATCCGCCCCCGGAACAGCGCCGTGATCAGCCGCTCCAGGTCGGCGGTCGTCGAGATCATGTCGCCGGCCGCCCACCGGTCCGCCTGGTTCCAGTCGGTGACGTCGACGAACTCCGTTGTGCCGTCGGCCTGTTGGACCACCTGGTAACCGTGGTTGTGCGGGCCCCGGATGCGCGGGTCGGTGCCGGGGAAGTACGTGTCCCGCATGCCCGCGGGCCGCAGCACGAGCCGCGTGGCCTCCGAGGCGTACGAGTGTCCCGTCACCTTCTCGATCAGCAGGCCGAGGATCGTGTAGTTGATGTTGAGGTAGTCCTGCCGCGTGCCAGGCCGGAACTCGGGCCCCTTCGCCACCGCCGACGCGACCACCTGCCGGGGCGTGAGCGTGTCGAAGCGGTGCGCGTACTGGTCCTCGAAGGCGTCCCCGAAGCCGTCACCGGCCTGGATACCACTGGTGTGGTTCAGCAACTGCCCTACGGATATGGGCTCGAAGGCCTTCGTGAGCAGCCCCGGCAGATAGCGCTGGACCGGTGTGTCCAGGTCGACCTTCCCCTGCGCCGCCAGCCGCAGCACGGTCGCCGCCGTCACCACCTTCGTCGTCGAACCGGCCCGGAAACGGGCGTCGGGATCGGCGGCGGCCCCGCTCTCCAGATCGTGCACCCCGGCACTCCCGCGCCAGCTCCCGTCCGTCCCGCCCACCCGCACGAGAGCCGCCGTGGCATCCGCGTCCGGCAGCCCGGCGAGCGCGGCCCGCAGCGCCACGGTGTCCGGACCGGCCGTCCCCCGTATGGCGGTTGAGGGTGACGGGGACACGGCGAACGCGGGTGCGGCCAGCGGTCCGGCCGCGAGGGCGAGGACGAGCGAGGCGGTGAGGACGGTGGTGCGACGGCGGGTGCGCATCGGCTGCTCCTGAGTTCTCCGGTGGCTGTCGGTGATCAGCCTCATCGCCCGCGGCCGTCCGTGGATCGTCGGCGAGGAGGGCACCCACCCCTGGCGTCACCCGGACCAACTCCCTTGCGAAACAAGGGTTTTACCGGGGTTACCCCCTACGGGATCCAACTCGGCGCCGCAAAAACTGTTATCGCCGGAGCCATCACCCCGTCTCCCTCTGCGTCCCCCGTTTCCTCACGCACCGGAGCCACCCACATGGCAACGAACGCACCCGGGCCGACCGACGCCCGCAAGCCCGCCAACAAGCACCGCCTCACCCGCCGGGGCCTGTTCACGCTCGGCGGCGGAGTCGCGGCGGCGGGCGTCGTCGGCGGCGGGATCGCCGCGTTCTCCGGAGGCGGCGCGGATGCCGCGCAGCCCGGCCCGGCCATCGGCACCGCCACCGCCCGGCCGCAGGCCCTGACCCACCCGGGCATGCTGCACAACGCCGGCGACCTGCACCGCGCCAAGGTCCGGATCGCCGCCCGCAAGGACCCCTGGCTGAAGGGCTGGACCCGGCTCACCGGCAACCCGCACTCCGCGAGCACCTGGCAGCCCCGCCCGCAGGCCGTCGTCGTACGCGGCGGCACCGGCCAGAACTACGGCATCCTCTACAACGACATCCACGCCGCCTACCAGAACGCCCTGCGCCGGCAGATCGGCGGCACCAAGGCCAACGGCGACACGGCCGTCGCCATCCTCAACGCCTGGTCGGCCACCCTCACCTCGGTCAACGGCAACGCCGACCGCTTCCTGGCCTCCGGCATCTACGGCTACCAGTTCGCCAACGCGGCCGAACTCGTCCGCGACCACCCCGACTTCGAGTTCGCCCGCTTCAAGAAGATGCTGCGCACCGTCTTCACGCCGATGAACACCGACTTCCTCACCAACCACAACACCGCCAACATCACCAACTACTGGGCGAATTGGGACCTGTGCAACGTCGCCTCCCTCATGGCGACCGGCATCCTGTGCGACGACCGGGCCACCTTCGAACGCGCGGTGACCTATATGAAGTCCGGTGCGGGCAACGGCTCGTTCAAGCACGCCATCCCCTTCGTCTACAGCGGCCAGAACCTCGCCCAGTGGCAGGAGAGCGGCCGGGACCAGGGCCACACCATGATGGGCATGGGCCTCATGGGCGCGATCTGCGAGATGGCCTGGAACCAGGGCGTCGACCTCTACGGCTACCTCGACAACCGGTTCATGAAGGCCGCCGAGTACGTCGCCAAGTACAACCTCGGCGCGGCCGTGCCCTTCACGACGTACGCCTGGCGCAGCGGCCAGGGCGCCGGACGCTACGCGGAGCAGCCTGTGATCTCCGACATAGCCCGGGGAACCGTTCGCCCGGTTTGGGAGATTCTGCACAACCACTACGCCCGCCGACGCCGTCTGACCACCCCGTTCATCACCCTGATGGCTGAGAAGGTGCGTGTGGAGGGCGGTGGCGGCGACTACGGGCCCAACAGCGGCGGCTACGACCAACTCGGATTCGGGACGCTTCTGTACAGCAAGTGACACCGTCGTACACCGAGTGACACCGGGGAGGGTGAGAGGCGACATGGACGGACGGCAGTGGCACTCCACCATCGAGGCGGCGCAGGCCGGTGACCGGCGGGCGCTGGACGAACTGGTCGCGGGCTGGCTGCCGTTGGTCTACAACGTGGTCGGCCGCGCCCTCAACGGCCATGCCGACGTGGACGACGTGGTCCAGGAGACGATGCTCCGCGCCGTCGACCACCTGGGCTCGCTCCGCGGCCCCGACAGCTTCCGGTCCTGGCTGGTCGCGATCGCCATGCGCCAGATCCGGGACCGGGCCCGCCGCCGCAGGTCCCCCGACCAACTCCCGGACGGACTGCCGGGCGACGCCGCCGACTTCGCCGAACTGACCGTCCTCCGGCTCCAGTTGGAGGGCCAGCGACGCGAGGTCGCCGAAGCCGTCCGCTGGCTCGACGACGAGGACCGCCAACTCCTCTCCCTGTGGTGGCTGGAGGTCGGGGGCGAACTCACCCGCCGCGAACTGGCCTCGGCCGTCGGCATCAGCCGCCAGCACGCGGCGGTCCGCGTCCAGCGCATGAAGGAACGCCTGGAGACCGCCCGGGCCATCGTCCGCGCCCTCGACGGCGCCTGCCCCGAACTGCGCGAGGTCACCGCCCGCTGGGACGGCCGCCAGGACTCGGTCTGGCGCAAACGCCTGGCCCGCCACCTGCGAGGCTGCACCTACTGCGGCGACCCCCGAGAGTCCGTCGTACCCGCGGAACGCCTCCTCGTCGGCATCGCCCTGGTCCCCCTCCCGATCGGCTTCACCCTGGCACTGGCCTTCGGCACGAAGACGGCGGCGGCTGCGACGGGGTTGGCGGGGGCGGCTTTCGCGGCGGGGGCGAGTGGGATGGGCGGGGTGAGCGGGGCAGCTGGTGCAGCCGGGGCTGCTGGTGCGGGCGGCTCTGTGGGGGCGGCTGGCTTCGCGGGATCGGCCGGGGCGGCGAGTACAGCCGGTTTCGCCGGCTCGGCTGGCGCCTCGGGCGTCGCGGGCGCGGCCGGGACGGCTGGAGCGGCGGGCAGCGCGGGTGCGGCCGGTGCCGCGCACGCTGCCGGGGCCGTGGGTTCGGCGGGGGTCGCGGGGGCTTCAGGTGCGGCGCATGCCGCCGGGACCGTAGGCGCCGCGGGAGCTTCGGGCCTCGCCGGCTCCACGGGATTGTCCGGAGCCGCGGGCGCCGCTGGTACGGCCGGGGGTGCGGGAGCTTCGGGTTTCGCAGGGTCCGCCGGGGCAGCCGGCTCGGCGGGCGCTGTGCACGGGGCAGGCTCCGTGGGTTCGGCGGGCGCGGCCGGTGTTTCCGGTGCCGTGGGCTCCGCCGGAACCGCCGCCGGTGCGGCGGGAACCGTCGGCTCGGCCGGTGGGTCCGCCGGCTGGTCGGCCAAGGTGCTCGGGCTGCTGACCAAGCCCGCCGTCGCCGTGACGGCAGGGGCGACGATCGCGGCGGGCGGCGTCTACGCAGCCACCCACACCCCGAACACCCCGCCCCCGAGAACCCTGACCCCCACGGCGACGGCCGGAGCCCTCCACGCCCCGTCCGCCACCGCGACCACCGCACCCCCCTCCCCGTCAGGATCCCCCTCCCCGTCCCCTTCCCCATCGAAGACGACGACCGGACCGTACGGTTCGGTCGTCGACGCCGTGGACCGGGCCCCGAATCCCGACACCCCGCCCGCGGCCCTCCCGCACCGCCCGGCCTCCGGCCTCACCAGCACCGGCGGCGCCCACGCCACCATGAACCACCGCGGGGACAACGTGACGCTCAGCGGCCAGGGCTACGTCCTCGTACGCTGGCAGGTCTCACCGCAGTACCGCTCCGGCGCGCTGGTCATGCCGAGTTGGACCGCCCTGAAGGGCAAGCTCTTCCACGTGGCCTCGGGCGGCGGCCGTCGCATGGACGACCCGGTCAGCACCACCGACCCCACCGCCACCGGCATGGGCAACAAGACCACCGGCTACGACGTCCTGCCCACCGGCACCCAACAGATGTGGCAGAACGAGTACTTCTACGTCGACGGCAGCGTCACCCTCACCGTCAACGAACGCGGCGCCGACTACGGCCTCAACGTCTTCCCCACCACCTGGGACGCCGTGGAGCAGGACATCACCACCGGCCCCACCCAGGGCGCGACCCGCTACGGTCTGACCCGCGACACCGGAAAGGACGACGCCCCGGTACCCCAGTACCTCACCCGCGCCACCCCGGCCGACCCGGCGACGGTAGCTCAGGCCTCCCGGGTCCGACCGCCCCGCGTGTAGTCGTCCTGCGCGGCCATGACCTCGTCCCCGTGCTCGAAGGCCCAGGCCCCGAACGCGTCGATCGGTTCGAGCAACGTCCGCCCCAGCGCGGTGAGTTCGTACTCCACCCGCGGCGGCGAACCACCGTAGGACCGCCGCGCCACCAGCCCGTTGAACTCCAGCCGCCGCAGCGTCTCCGTCAGCACCTTCTGGCTGATCCCGCCGATCCGCCCACGCAGCTCCCCCGGCCGCAGCGGACCGTGCCGCAGCGCCCAAAGCGCCACACGGTTCCAGGTGTTGCCCAACAGGTCGAAGGCGAGCCGGGCCCGGCAGTCGGCGAGAAACACGGGCTCGGAGGTCACGCACCACCTGGTGCCCGAGCCGCTTCCTACTGTCGTGCCATGCGAATCGGAATCCTCGGCACAGGCGGAATGGCGGACGCGCTGGGCGCGCAATGGCGGCGGTCCGGACACGAAGTACTGTTCGGCGGCCGGGACTTGGCGCGGGCGGAAGCTCTCGCGCGCCGCTGGGGCGGCTATCACGGCACCCTCCACCGGGCCGCCGAATTCGGCGCCGACGCCGTACTGATGGCACTCCCGTCGCAGGCGGCCGTCGAGGTCGCCCGCCAACTCCCTCTCGCCGGAAGCGTGTTGATCGACTGCACGAACCCCGTCGGCGAAGGCTTCCGGCTGCTCACCGCGGGCGCCCCCTCCGCCGCCGGACAACTCGCCACCGCAGCAGGCCCCGAGACGCACGTAGTCAAGGCGTTCAACCTCTGCCACGAGGACGTCTGGCGCCTGACGCCGCCGGTGTTCGACGGCCGCCCCCTGGGCGTCCCCCTGAGCAGCGACAACGAGCAAGCCCTCGCGGTCGTACGGCAGTTGGTGCGGGACATGGGCTGCAAACCTTTCGCGGCGGGGGTGTTGGATCAGGGGCCCCGCTACTGGAGGCGACCGCCGCGCTGCTCATCCGGCTGTGGGCGGGGGAGGGAGTGGACGCTCAATCCATCGCCCCGCCGGGGGAGTTCGCGGGACCGCGTGCCCCGGCCACCGCCCTCACCCCCTCTTCCTGAGCCCGCACAGGACGCCGACGCGGTTCGTGGTGATGGAGTCGACGCCCAGGTCGAGCAGTCGGCGCATCGAACGCCGGGTGTCGGGGGTCCAGACCGACAGGAGGTAACCGTCACGGTGGACCCGGGCGACGAGGTCCCGGTCCACCAGCGTGAAGCGGTAGTTGAGCCAGCGCGGCCGTACCGCTTCCAGCACCGCGGGGCGCGGCGGCGCGAGCGAGGTCCAGGTGAGGGCGATCTCGGCGGACGGATCGGCCGCGCGCACGGCGAGCATCGTGTCGGCGCCCGCGCAGTAGTACGCCCGGTCGTCCGCCCCGTACTCGCGGATCACGTCCACGACCCGGCGCACGGCCCGCGGGTCGGCCGCGCCGGGCAGGTCGACCATCACCCGGCTGCCCTCGGTCGCGGCCAGCGCCTCCACCAGCGTCGGCACGCCGCCGTCCGTGAGCCCGCGCACCTCGTCCACCGACAGCGACTTCAGCGGCCGGTCCACTTCCCACAGCCGTTGCAGCGTCTCGTCGTGCAGCAGCACGGGCACGCCGTCGCGGGTCACTCGTACGTCGAACTCGACGGTGTCCGCGCCCTGTTCGAGCGCGGACCGCAGCGAGTCGACGGTGTTCTCACGGGCACGGTAGGGGTCGCCGCGATGGCCCACGGCGGTCACGTTCTCCATGGGTTCATTGTGCTGGTTGTCGCGGGAGCGCCGACCGTCAGGGCGCGAGCCACGCCGAGGTGTAGGTGTCGATCTCCTCGGTGATGCGGGACTTCCCTGCCGTGTCCAGGAAGGAGGCCGCCACGGCGTTCTTCGCGAGGTCGGCGACACCGCGTTCGTCGAGGTCGAGGAGGCGGGCGGCCACCGCGTACTCGTTGTTCAGGTCGGTGCCGAACATCGGCGGGTCGTCGGAGTTGATCGTGACGAGGACCCCCGCCCGGGTGAACTCCTTGATGGGGTGCTCGTCGAGGGTGCGGACCGCGCGGGTGGCGATGTTGGAGGTCGGGCAGACCTCCAGCGCGATGCCGTGCTCGGCGAGATGGGCGAGCAGCTTGGGGTCCTGCGCGGAACTGGTGCCGTGTCCGATGCGCTCGGCGCGCAGCTCGTTGAGCGCGTCCCACACCGTCTCGGGCCCGGTGGTCTCACCGGCGTGCGGCACGGAGCGCAGTCCGGCCGCGATGGCCTGGTCGAAGTAGGGCTTGAACTGCGGCCGGGGCACGCCGATCTCCGGCCCGCCGAGCCCGAACGACACCAGCCCCTCCGGGCGCAGCCGGTCGTCGGTGGCCAGCCGCACCGTCTCCTCGGCGGACTCGATCCCGGCCTCACCGGGAATGTCGAAGCACCACCGCAGCACGGTCCCGAACTCGGCCTCGGCCGCCTTGCGGGCGTCCTCGATCGCGTCCATGAACGCCCGCTCGTCGATCCCGCGCCGCGTCGACGAGAACGGCGTGATGGTCAGCTCGGCGTACCGCACCTGCTGCCGGGCCATGTCCCGGGCGACTTCGTACGTCAGCAGCCGCACGTCTTCAGGCGTGCGAATGAGGTCGACCACAGAGAGGTAGACATCGATGAAGTGCGCGAAGTCCGTGAAGCTGAAGTAGTCGGCCAGAGCCTCGGGGTCGGTGGGCACCGTGGAGTCGGAGTGCCGGGCGGCCAGCTCCGAGACGATCCGCGGGGAGGCGGAGCCGACGTGATGAACATGCAGCTCGGCCTTGGGCAGCCCGGCGATGAAGGCATGCAGCTCGCGGGCCTGACCGGCGGCGGGTACGGCGCTGTGGTCGGACAAGGTTCCTCCCCGGAACGGCGCCCCGGGCAGTGCCGTACGGGACGCGGGTGATCGGCTGATCGATGACTCGGGATCATCGTAGGCGGGGGTGGGAGGGGACGGGGTGGGGGTGGCGGCGGCCATGCCGGCGGGCGGCGGCACCCGTCCCCGCCCGTGTGGCGGAACCGTCACGTGAACGCTCTAGCATGGTCCGCCTGACGGTCGACCGACGGGGACGGGGACGGGACATGGGGGACCAGACACAGCCGGACGGCGGCACGGGAGCGAACGACGACCCGTGGGCACCCCCGGAGAGCAGGCCGTCACTGGACAAGCGCGCACAGCCGCCCGCCCCCGGACCACAGCCCTACCCGCCGGCCCCCGGACGGCGGTCGCCCCCGCAGGACCAGCCACCCGCCGCTGCCCAGCCCCAGCAGTCGCCGCAGTCGCCGTCCCTGCACTACCAGCCCACCATGACCGCCTTCCCGTCCAACGGCTTCGCCCCACCGGCCTCCGGTGCGCCCGGAACCCCGCCCGCCTCCGGCGCGCCAGGGGTCCCGCACCCTTCCGGCGCACCCGGCTACGGCCACCCCGGCACGCCCCCCGGTCTTCCGGGCTACGGCACCCATGGTTACGGCATCCCCGGTTACGGCCCGCCCAACGCCCCCGGCGGACCCGGTATGCCCGGCGTCCCGGGAATGCCCGGCGGTTACGGCCATCCCGGCTACCCGCAGGGCTACGGCTGGCCCGGTATGCCGATGGCCCCGCAGAACAACCTGGGCACCGTGGCCCTGGTGCTGGGCATCCTGTCCTGCTGCCTGTTCTGCATCTACGGCATCGTCTCCCTGGTCCTCGGCATCATCGCCGTCGTCCTCGGCGTCAAGGGCAAGAAGCGGGCCGACCGTGGCCAGGCCACGAACCGGGGTCAGGCCCAGGCGGGTCTGATCACGGGCATCGTCGGCATCATCCTCGGCCTCGCGGTGATCGCAGCGCTGGGCATCAGCATCGCGGTCTACGAGCGAGAGAAGGACCGCAAGGACTCCGACTCGACCTCGTCCTACAACTCCGCCCCCAGCCTGCGGGCCCCGATCCCGACCCGGCACTGACCACAGCAGCCGCTCCCCCCGGGAGGCTGCTCACCCCCTACCCCAACCGCTCCCGCGCCTCCATCAACGCGAACCCCAGCAGATTCGGCCCCCGCCACCGCTCGGGATCCTCCGCCGCCGCGTCGTCCGCGGCCAGGCCGATGCCCCACACCCGGTCCACCGGACTCGCCTCCACCAGCACCCGCTTACCCGTGCCCAGCAGAAACGCCCGCAGTTCCTCGTCCGCGGCGAACTTGTGGACGCTCCCCTCGACGACGATCCCGAACCGCTCCCGCGTCCACGTCTCCTCGTCGAAGCCCCGCACCAGGCGCCCCGCCTTCTTCGCCACGGACGGATGCCCCGCCGCCAGCACCCGCGCGAGAGCGTCCCCGTCGCCGAACAGCCGTGCCTTGCCGGCCATCATCCAGTGCTCGGCGGTCGCATAGGTTACCCCGTCCACCGTGAACGGCGACGGCCACCACTGGCTCAGACAGCTCGCGCCCACGCGTCCGTCCGGGCGTGGCCGGTGCCCCCAGAAGTGCAGGTACTTGACCCTGGCCCCGGCGCGCACTTCCCTGATCAGGGCTTCCTGCGAATCGATCTTTTGTGCGGCCCCGGCCGCGAGCTTCCCCGTGATCCCGTCCATACACGCGAGTCTTGCAGGCACCACTGACACTCCGTCCCCCCTTTTCCGTGCGGACTCGACACCTGGTCGAAGGATTCCGTCGCGTAACCAAAAGGCAACAACGGAATCACTTGTTGGAGTCCCTTTGCTCTGTCAGGATCGGCATTCAAATCGAGCTGGAGCTACGCCACCCGCCAGCGGACGAAGCGGGGCGAAGGCTGAGGAGAGCGACATGCACAACCCGGGCAGCGTCACCCCGGAACGATTCCCCGCACAGGAGTACTTCGCGGACGGCGCGCAGTTCATCGCGGGCCGCCTGACCAAGGGCACCTCGGGCCGTACGCACGCGGTCGTCGACCCGGCCACCGGTGAGGACGTCTGCACGTACGAGCTGGCCGGCACGGCCGACGTGGACGCGGCCGTGGCCGCCGCCCGCGCCGCCTTCCCGGGCTGGTCGGGTGCCACGCCCGGCGAGCGCTCCGACGCCATGCACCGCTTCGCCGCCGTGCTCGCCGAGCGCGCGGACGACTTCGCCCGCGCCGAGTCCCTCCAGTGCGGCAAGCCCCTCAAGCTGACCCGTGAGTTCGACGTCCCCGGGACGATCGACAACACGGCCTTCTTCGCCGGTGCCGCACGGCATCTGCAGGGGCAGTCCGCCGGTGAGTACTCGGGCGACCACACCTCGTACGTACGCCGTGAACCCATCGGTGTCGTCGGTTCCATCGCGCCCTGGAACTATCCCCTCCAGATGGCCGCCTGGAAGATCCTCCCGGCGATCGCCGCGGGCAACACGATTGTGCTGAAGCCCGCCGAGCTGACCCCGCTGACCTCGCTGATGTTCGCGCAGGCCGCCACCGACGCGGGCATCCCGGACGGTGTCATCAACATCGTCACGGGGACCGGCAAGGAGGCCGGTGAGCATCTCGTCGGACATCCCGACGTGGCCATGACGTCCTTCACCGGTTCCACCGCCGTGGGCAAGCGCGTCGCCGAGATCGCGACCGCCACCGTCAAGCGCATCCACCTGGAGCTCGGCGGCAAGGCGCCCTTCGTGGTCTTCGACGACGCCGACCTCGAAGCCGCCGTCAACGGAGCCGTCGCCGGTTCGCTCATCAACACCGGGCAGGACTGCACGGCCGCCACGCGCGCGTACGTGCAGAGGCCCCTCTACGAAGCGTTCGTCCAGAAGACGGCCGCCCTCATGGCGAGCGTCCGGGTCGGCGATCCCTTCGCCCCGGGCACCGACCTCGGGCCGCTGATCTCGCACGTCCAGCGCGACCGCGTGGCCGGCTTCGTCGACCGGGCGCGTGGCTACGCGCGCGTGGTGACCGGCGGCGAGGCTCCTCAGGGAGATCTCAAGAACGGCGCCTACTATCGCCCCACCCTGGTCGCGGATGCCGCCCAGGACAGCGAGATCGTGCAGTCGGAGCTCTTCGGCCCGGTGCTCGTCGTGCTCCCCTTCGACACCGACGACGAAGGCATCGCGCTCGCCAACGACACCCCGTACGGACTGGCGGCCTCCGCGTGGAGCCGGGACGTCTACCGGGCAAATCGCGCGACCCGCGAGATCAAGGCCGGCTGCGTGTGGATCAACGACCACATCCCGATCATCAGCGAGATGCCCCACGGCGGCTACAAGGCGTCCGGCTTCGGCAAGGACATGTCCGCGTACTCGTTCGAGGAGTACACCCAGATCAAGCACGTCATGTTCGACAACACTGCGGTCGCCGGAAAGGACTGGCACCGCACGATCTTCGGGGACCGATAGCAGAACTGACGGCCGCCCAAGGCGCCGCCGTCTCCTCCCGAAAGGGCAGCACGCGCATGAAGCAGTACGAGCCCGACCGCCTGACCCCGGCCGAAATGGCCGCCGTCCGGCGCAGCTTCCGCAAGAGCAGGTCCGCGATGACCCGCCGTTCGGTGCTGCGCGCCTCCGCCGGCGGCGCGCTCGCGGTCGGCGGACTCGGGGCCCTGAGCGGCTGCGGGATCCCCGCGGCAGGCAAGACGCAGGGCGGTGTGTCCGCCGACGACCACTCGGCCACGGAGAAGGAGATCGACTTCTCGAACTGGCCCGAGTACATCGACACGGACGACAGCGGCAAGCATCGTCCCACTCTGGACGCGTTCACCAAGCGGACCGGCATCAAGGTCAAGTACACCGAGGACATCAACGACAACGACGAGTTCTTCGGCAAGATCCAGCCGCAGCTCGCCGCCGGCCAGCCCACCGGCCGTGACCTGATCGTCCTCACCGACTGGCTGGCCGCCCGCATGATCCGGCTGGGCTACGTCCAGAAACTGGACGCGTCCAACCTGCCGCACGCCTACGCCAACCTCTCGGACCAGTTCCGCAGCCCCGACTGGGACCCGGGCCGGGCGTACTCGTACGTGTGGCAGGGCATCTCGACCGTCATCGCCTACAACAAGAAGGCGCTCGACGGCGTCGAGGTGAAGTCGATCTCCGACCTCCTCGACAACCCCAAGCTCAAGGGCCGCGTCGGCTTCCTCACCGAGATGCGCGACAGCGTCGGCATGACCATGCTCGACATGGGCAAGGACCCGTCGAAGTTCACCACCGACGACTACGACGCGGTCATCGCCCGCCTCCAGAAGGCCGTCGACAAGGGCCAGATCCGCCGCTTCACGGGCAACGACTACACGTCCGACCTCACCAAGGGCGACTTCGCGGCCTGTGTCGCCTGGGGCGGCGACATCGTCCAGCTCCAGTCGGACAACCCGGACGTCGGCTATGTGATCCCCGACAGCGGCTACATGACGTCGACCGACAACCTGCTGATCCCCAACAAGGCACGGCACAAGACGAACGCCGAGCGGCTGATCGACTACTACTACGAGCCCGAGCCGGCCGCCGAACTCGCCGCCTACATCAACTACGTGAGTCCGGTCGCGGATGTGAAGCCGTACCTCGCCAAGATCGACAAGTCGGCCGCGGACAACCCGCTGATCCTTCCCGACAAGGCCATGCAGGCCAAGTCCCACGCCTTCCGCTCCCTGAGCCCGAAGGAAGAGACGGCCTACCAGCAGAAGTTCGCAAAGCTCACAGGGGCGTGACGACGATGAACACCAAGGACAACAGCGGCGACGTCCGCCTCTCCGGTATCAGCAAGACCTACGACAACGGCTTCACCGCCGTCAAGCCGCTCGACCTGACCGTGCCCCAGGGCTCGTTCTTCGCCCTGCTCGGTGCCTCCGGCTGCGGCAAGACCACCACCCTGCGCATGATCGCCGGCCTGGAGGAACCTTCCTCCGGCACCGTCCACCTCGGCGACCAGGAAGTCACCAGCCTCCCGCCCTACAAGCGGCCGGTGAACACCGTCTTCCAGTCCTACGCCCTCTTCCCGCACCTGGACATCTTCGAGAACGTCGCCTTCGGTCTGCGCCGGCGCGGCATCAAGTCGGTGAAGCAGCAGGTCGTCGACATGCTCGACCTCGTCCAGCTCGGCGAGCAGGCGCGCAAGAAGCCGCACCAGCTCTCCGGCGGCCAGCAGCAGCGTGTCGCCGTGGCCCGCGCACTGATCAACCACCCCAAGGTGCTGCTCCTCGACGAGCCCCTCGGCGCCCTCGACCTCAAGCTGCGCCGCCAGATGCAGCTGGAGCTCAAGCGCATCCAGACCGAGGTCGGCATCACGTTCGTCCACGTCACGCACGACCAGGAGGAGGCCATGACCATGGCCGACACGGTCGCCGTGATGAACGCGGGCCGTGTCGAGCAGCTCGGCTCGCCCAGCGACCTCTACGAGAACCCGAACACCACCTTCGTCGCCAACTTCCTGGGCACCTCCAACCTCATCGAGGCCGAGGTCGACTCCAAGTCCGGCGACGACATCGTCCTCAAGGCGGGCGGCGGCAAGCTCGTCCTGCCCGAGGCGCGATGTTCCGCGCCCACGACGACCGGCGGCAAGGTCCTGGTCGGCGTACGCCCGGAGAAGATCACCCTCACGCACGCCGACGACGCGGGCGAGATCCCGGCCGGCCGCAACCGCATCACCGGCAAGATCGCCGACTCCAGCTTCATCGGCGTCTCCACCCAGTACGTCATCGACAGCCCGGTCTGCCCCGAGTTCGAGGTCTACGCCCAGAACATCGACCGCGACTCCCGGCTGCGGCCCGGCGCCGACGTCGTCCTGCACTGGAACCCGGCCCACACCTTCGGCCTCGACGCGGCCCAGGACATCGACGCGGGTGTCGACACCGAGGAGGAGGCCGCCTGATGGCCGCTGTCACCGAGGCGCCGCCCCTGGCGCCCGCGCCGGAGAAGAGGCCTCCGCGCAAGAGGGGCCGCTGGACGCCCTACTGGCTGCTGCTGCCCGGCATCCTCTGGCTGATCATCTTCTTCGCGCTGCCGATGATCTACCAGGGTTCCACGTCGATCCAGACGGGCTCCCTGGAGGACGGCTACAAGGTCACCTGGCACTTCTCGACCTACTGGGACGCGGTGTCCGAGTACTGGCCGCAGTTCGTGCGCTCGGGCCTCTACGCCGCCGCCGCGACCATCCTGTGTCTGCTGCTCGGCTACCCGCTGGCGTACCTCATCGCCTTCCGCGCGGGACGCTGGCGGAACCTGATCATGATCCTGGTGATCGCACCGTTCTTCACCAGCTTCCTGATCCGTACCCTCGCCTGGAAGACGATCCTCGCGGACAGCGGTCCGGTCGTGAGCGTCCTCAACACGCTGCACGTCCTGGACGTCACCAACTGGCTCGGCTGGACCTCCGGCGACCGCGTGCTGGCCACTCCACTCGCGGTGGTCTGCGGACTGACGTACAACTTCCTGCCGTTCATGGTCCTGCCGCTCTACACCTCGCTGGAGCGCATCGACGGACGGCTGCACGAGGCGGCAGGCGACCTGTACGCCAAGCCCTTCACCACCTTCCGCAAGGTCACCTTCCCGCTGTCGATGCCCGGCGTCGTCTCCGGCACCCTGCTGACCTTCATCCCGGCGGCCGGTGACTACGTCAACGCCGAACTCCTCGGCTCCACCGACACCCGCATGATCGGAAACGTCATCCAGACGCAGTTCCTGCGCATTCTGGACTATCCGACAGCGGCGGCGCTCTCCTTCGTCCTCATGGCCGCCATTCTCGCCATGGTGACCATCTACATTCGCAAGTCCGGGACGGAGGATCTGGTCTAAATGGCAGTCGTACGCTGGTTCAAGCGCCATTTCGTCGTCATCGCCGGCCTGTTGACGCTCGGATATCTCCTCCTTCCGAACGTCATCGTCACGGTGTTCTCCTTCAACAAGCCGAAGGGGCGCTTCAATTACGAGTGGCAGCAGTTCTCGCTGGACGCCTGGAAGCAGCCGTGCGGTGTCGCCGACATGTGCGGCTCGCTCTCCATCAGCCTCCAGATCGCCGTCTGGGCGACCATCGGCGCCACCGTGCTCGGCACGATGATCGCCTTCGCGCTGGTCCGCTACCGCTTCCGCGCCCGCGGTGCCGTCAACTCGCTGATCTTCCTGCCGATGGCGATGCCCGAGGTCGTCATGGCGGCCTCGCTGCTCACCCTGTTCCTGAACATGGGCGCCCAACTGGGCTTCTACACCATCCTGATCGCCCACATCATGTTCTGCCTCAGCTTCGTCGTCACCGCAGTCAAGGCCCGTGTGATGTCGATGGACCCGCGCCTGGAGGAGGCGGCCCGCGACCTCTACGCCAGTCCGGTGCAGACGTTCGTCCGAGTCACCCTCCCCATCGCGGCCCCCGGAATCGCGGCGGGCGCGCTGCTTTCCTTCGCGCTCTCCTTCGACGATTTCATCATCACCAACTTCAACGCGGGTTCGACCGTCACCTTCCCCATGTTCGTCTGGGGTTCGGCACAGCGCGGCACACCCGTTCAGATCAATGTCATCGGTACGGCCATGTTCCTCGTCGCCGTATTGCTGGTGCTCACCTCGATGGTGATCACCAACCGCCGCAACAAGGTAAAGGCATAACCGCTAACGCCCTGTAGGGAGTTGAAATCATGGCCCCGAGCGCCATGAGCCGCAGCAACAACTGGACCAAGTCTCTCTCCGAAGCCCGGCCGGTCCCGTACTGGCTGGACGACCCCGGCAAGCCCCACCCCGAACCCGCGCTCACCGGCGCCGAGACCTGCGACCTGCTGGTCGTCGGCGGCGGCTACAGCGGACTGTGGACCGCGCTCCTCGCGAAGGAGCGCGACCCGCAGCGGGATGTCGTCCTGCTGGAAGGCCGCGAGGCGGGCTGGGCCGCCTCGGGCCGCAACGGCGGCTTCTGCGCCGCCTCCCTCACCCACGGCCTGTCCAACGGCCTCGCCCGCTGGCCCGGCGAGATCCACAAGCTGGAGGAGCTGGGCGCCCGCAACCTCGACGAGATCGAGAGCGCGATCGCCCGCTACTCCCTGGACTGCGAGTTCGAGCGCACCGGCGAGATCGACGTCGCCACCGAGCCGCACCAGGCAGAGGAACTCCACGACTGGCACGCCGAGTTGGCGAGCAAGGGCCTCGCCGACGGCGTCGAGTTCCTGGACGCGGAAGCGGTCCGCGAACAGGTCGCCTCCCCGACCTTCCTCGCCGGTCTGCACGACAGCCGGGGCGTCGCGATGCTCAACCCGGCAAAGCTGGCCTGGGGGTTGAAGCGCGCCTGCCTCCAACTCGGCGTCCGCGTCTACGAACACACCCCCGCCCTCGCCCTCAAGCCGTACGGCGCGGGCATGGCCGTCCGCACCCCCTACGGCTCGGTCCGCGCCCGACGGGTCGCGCTCGGCACCAACATCTTCCCGAACCTGATCAAGCGCGTCCGCTCGTACACCGTCCCGGTCTACGACTACGCCCTGATGACCGAGCCGCTCTCCGCCGACCAGTTGGCTTCGATCGGCTGGAAGAACCGCCAGGGCCTGGGGGATTCGGCGAACCAGTTCCACTACTTCCGGCTCTCCGCCGACAACCGCATCCTGTGGGGCGGCTACGACGCGATCTACCCGTACGGTGGCCGGGTGCGCGCCGAGTACGACGACCGGCCGGAGACGTACGCCAAGCTCGCCCAGCACTTCTTCACCTGCTTCCCGCAGTTGGAGGGCCTGGGCTTCAGCCACGCGTGGGGCGGCGCGATCGACACCTGCTCGCGTTTCTCGGCGTTCTTCGGCACCGCCCACCAGGGCAAGGTGGCCTACGCGGCGGGCTTCACCGGACTTGGTGTCGGCGCCACCCGCTTCGGCGCGGACGTGATGCTGGACCTGCTCGCGGGGGAGCGCACCGAGCGCACGGAGCTGGAGATGGTCCGCAAGAAGCCGCTGCCCTTCCCGCCCGAGCCCTTCGCCTGGACCGGCATCGCACTCACCAAGTGGTCGCTGGCCCGCGCGGACGACCACGGCGGCCGGCGCAACCTGTGGCTGAGGACGATGGACAAGCTGGGCCTCGGCTTCGACAGTTGAGCCCCGTCTGCGGAGTGTGACCCGGTTCACTCCTTCGAGGTGCGAGAACCCGCGTAATGGCGCGGGCCGACCTCCCTCTCTCCTGTGACGCGACCAGCGTCGACACGAGAAAGGGAGGTCTCCTCATGACTGGGGCGAAGACGGCCGTCGAGTGGCTGGCATCCGTAGCTCCGGATCCGGAGGCCTGCCGCTGGGAATGGGAGCGCAACCCCATGGGGATCGCGCTGCTGCCCGCCGGCAAGGCCTGGGACGTACTGATCCTGCCGGGTGAGCTCGGTTATCCCACGCTCGATGTGCTCACCCGGGTCATCGACCAACCGGGCCCGGTACTGGTCGACTTCGGTGACGCGCGGATGGGGTTCCTGGTGCCGCCCGGCACCGCCGCCCGCTGGCTCGGCACCGGGATCCGCACGGCGGGACCCGGCACCTGGATCGTCGTGCCGTACCCCGGCCGGTCCACCGGTGGAGTCCGCTGGCTGGTACCGCCGGACGGCTCCGGCACCCTCACCGATCCCGCACTCCTCGAACTGGCCATGCACGAGGCGGCGGCGGGGCTGGCCAGGGAAGGGGAGGACGGATAGCCGACCGAAGCCCGGCATACGAGGTTCCCGGAGTCCCGACCTACGAGGTCCCCGGCACCGGGAGGCCTTGACAAGCGAATTGGTCTGGACCAAATTGGGCGCGCTCCACCCCTCCAATTCCCCCATGCCCGGAGGTACTTGTGGATCGCTCCAGACCTCTCCTCGCCATGCTCACGGCCGCTCTGCTGGCCGTACCCGGAATCACCGCACTCTCGTCGGCCGCCCGTGCGGCCGACGCGGACCTGGCGAAGAACGGAGGCTTCGAGTCCGGCCTCGACGGCTGGTCCTGTTCCGCGAGCAGCGGTACGACGGTCAAGTCGCCCGTGCACGGCGGCAGTTCGGCGTTGCAGGCGACCCCGGCCGACAACGACTTCGCCCAGTGTGCGCAGACGGTGACCGTGAAACCGAACTCCTCCTACTCGCTCGCCGGCTATGTCCGCGGCAGCTACGTCTACCTCGGCGCGAGCGGAACCGGCACCACGGACGTCTCCACCTGGACCCAATCGGCCCCCGACTGGCAGCGGTTGACGACCAGTTTCACCACCGGCCCGTCCACCACCAAGGTCACGATCCACACCCACGGCTGGTACGCCACCGGCGCCTACTACGCCGACGACATCTCCCTCACCGGCCCGGCGGTCGACGTGGGCCAGCCGCCAGCCACCCCCACAGGCCTGGCCGTCGGCACCGTCACCTCCTCCTCCGTCGCCCTCTCCTGGTCCGCCGTCACCGGCGCGACAAGCTACGCGATCTACCGCGACGGCGTGAAAGTCCAGACGGCGAGCGGCACTTCGGCCACTGTGAGCGGACTTACGGCCGCGACGGCGTACAGCTTCCAGGTCACGGCGGTCAACGACGCGGGCGAGTCCGCGAAGTCGACGGCGGTCACCGCGACCACGTCCACCGGCTCGGGCCCCACCACCGGACTGCCCACCCACGCCCTCGTCGGCTACCTCCACGCGAGCTTCGCCAACGGCTCCGGCTACACGCGCCTGGCCGACGTCCCCGACAGCTGGGACGTCATCGACCTGGCCTTCGGTGAACCCACCTCCGCCACCTCGGGCGACATCCGCTTCAACCGCTGCCCGGATGGGGGCCCCTCCCGCTCGAGCGACGCCGAGAGTGGGGGAGAGTGCCCCAACGTGGAGAGCGACGCCGACTTCAAGGCGGCCGTCAAGGCCAAACAGGCGGCGGGGAAGAAGGTGTTGATCTCCATCGGCGGCGCCAACGGCCAGGTCCAACTGACCACAACGGCAGCCAGGGACACCTTCGTGTCGTCGGTCTCGAACATCATCGACACCTACGGACTCGACGGCCTGGACATCGACTTCGAGGGCCACTCGCTCTCCCTCGACGCGAGCGACACCAACTTCAAGAGCCCCACGACTCCCGTGGTGGTCAACCTGATCGCGGCCCTGAAGACCCTGAAGGCCAAGTACGGCTCGAAGTTCGTGCTGAGCATGGCGCCCGAGACGTTCTTCGTGCAGATGGGCTACCAGTTCTACGGCACCGGCAGGTTCGGCGGCCAGGATCCGAGGTGCGGCGCGTACCTGCCCGTCATCTACGCCCTGCGCGACGACCTGACCCTGCTGCACGTCCAGGACTACAACTCGGGCCCGATCATGGGCCTCGACGGGCAGTACCACACCATGGGCGGCGCCGACTTCCACATCGCGATGACCGACATGCTGCTCACCGGCTTCCCGGTCGCGGGCGACACGGGCAACGTGTTCCCGGCCCTGCGCCCCGACCAGATCGCCATCGGCATGCCGGCATCGGTCAACGCGGGCAACGGCTACGTGGCTCCCGCCGAGGTCACGAAGACCCTGGACTGCCTGACGAAGAAGGTGAGTTGCGGCTCGTACACGACCCACGGCACCTGGCCGGCCCTGCGCGGCCTGATGACCTGGTCGATCAACTGGGACCGCTACTCGAACGGGGAGTTCCAGAAGACGTTCGACGGCTACTTCGGCTGAGGAAGAGCCGCAGCGACGCGAGCAGCACGGTCCCGAGGCACCAGCTGGCCACGACGTCCAGTGGCCAGTGGTAGCCCCGCCGGACCAGCCCGAAGCTGACGGCGGCGACGAGGAGGACGCAGATCGCGACGGCTCCGCGGCGGGCGTACGACGTCCGGAGCCAAGGAAGGAGAACCAGGGCCGAGGCGCCGTACGCGATCATCGCGGTGGCTGTGTGGCCGGAGGGGTAGTAGCCGGTGCCGGGCGGGACGGCCGGGGTGCCGCCGCGGGCGATCAGTTCCTTGACGGGGACGATCAGGGCCGGGACCAGGGCCATCAGCACGGCCGCCGAGAGCGGTGGCAGCCACCAGCGGTCCGCACCACTGGCACGGCCGCGCCCGGCGACGTAGACGAGGACTACGACGAGAACGGGTACCGCGACCTGGACGTTGCCGAGGTCGGCGAGGAGTTCGGAGAAGCGGTCCGGGCGGACCAGTGCGCGGCTCAGGCGCTCGTCCGGGCCCAGGAGCGGGCCGTCGGCCGCCACCTGCCAGGTGATCACCGCGAAGAGCAGCGCGGGAAAGGCGAGAAGGAGCCAGAAAAAGGAGGTCGGCCGGCCCGGAACAGGGGGGGTAGTTCCGAGCCGGCCGTCCGGATCGGAACGTCGGCCGCCCCGGGGGGTTTGGGGCGGGCGACTGTCCGATCGGTGAGGAGATTCGGAGCCGGAGGCTCCTGTTGTGTGCGCGAGGGCACGACCAGGGCGAAGCTGGGGAGGCCTCGTCCTGAAGTCGCCCACAGTCCCCTGTGGGCGGGGTGTATCTCTCATCTGGGTAGAACCTACGGCAGTGACGGGAGGGAAGACAGGCGGATTCGCGTCCCGTCATGCACCCCGCACACCTTCTTCACACGGCCTGACGGCCGCCGCCCCAGCCTGTGAATCGCTGGGGATGAAAGAGCTGGGGCGGGCGGGGCGCATGAGGCTCGACCCCTGTGCGGGAGCTGCGGGTTCCCCTGTGGCAGGGAAGTGCGGGAGAGGGGGGCTCAGATACGTGCGAACGCCTGCTCGATGATGTCGAGGCCCTCGGTCAGCAGGTCCTCCCCGATGACCAGCGGGGGCAGGAAACGGAGGACGTTGCCGTAGGTGCCACAGGTCAGGACCAGCAGCCCCTCCTGGTGACACGCCTTGGCGAGCGCGGCGGTCGCCTCCGGGTTCGGCTCCTTGGTCGTACGGTCCTTGACCAGCTCGATGGCGATCATCGCGCCGCGCCCCCGCACATCGCCGATGATGTCGAACTTCTCCGCCATGGCACCGAGCCGGACCTTCATCACGGCCTCGATGTTCTTGGCCTTTGCGTTGAGATCGAGTTCCTTCATGGTCTCGATCGCGCCGAGCGCACCGGCGCAGGCGACGGGGTTGCCGCCGTACGTACCACCCAGACCGCCGGCGTGCGCGGCGTCCATGATCTCGGCGCGACCGGTGACGGCGGCGAGCGGCAGCCCGCCCGCGATGCCCTTCGCGGTGGTGATCAGATCAGGGACGACACCCTCGTCCTCGCACGCGAACCACTGACCCGTACGGCAGAACCCCGACTGGATCTCGTCCGCGACGAACACGATCCCGTTGGCCTTGGCGAACGCGCTGAGCGCCGGCAGGAAGCCCTTCGCCGGCTCGATGAAGCCGCCCTCGCCGAGGACCGGCTCGATGATGATCGCGGCGACGTTGTCGGCGCCGATCTGCTTGTTGATCATGTCGATGGCCTGTGCGGACGCCTCGGCACCGGCGTTCTCCGCACCGGTCGGCCAGCGGTAGCCGTAGGCCACGGGCACGCGGTACACCTCGGGCGCGAACGGCCCGAAGCCGTTCTTGTACGGCATGTTCTTCGCCGTCAGCGCCATGGTCAGGTTGGTGCGCCCGTGGTACCCGTGGTCGAACACGACGACGGCCTGCCGCTTGGTGTACGCCCGCGCGATCTTCACGGCGTTCTCGACGGCCTCGGCGCCGGAGTTGAACAGCGCCGACTTCTTGGCGTGGTCACCCGGGGTCAGCTCGGCCAGCGCCTCCGCGACCTCCACGTAGCCCTCGTACGGCGTGACCATGAAACAGGTGTGGGTGAAGTCGGCGAGCTGCGCGGCGGCACGGCGGACGACGGCCTCGGCGGAGGCGCCGACACTCGTCACCGCGATACCGGAACCGAAGTCGATGAACCGGTTCCCGTCGACGTCCTCGATGATCCCGCCGCCCGCGCGCGCGGTGAACACGGGCAGCACGGAACCCACACCGGCCGCGACCGCCGCGGTACGGCGGGCCTGCAGCTCCTGGGACTTCGGGCCGGGGATCGCGGTGACGACGCGGCGCTCCTGCGGAAGTGCGGTCATGAGGGGCTCCTGGGGTGGTGCGGACGCTTGCGCGCTTTCCTGTTTTCTTTTTCTTCCTTTCTCGCAGGCTAGGACCGGGGGCGAGGGCTGGGCATGCTCCATGTGGGCGGTGTCGGCGCCGCGGGTTGTCCGCCGTGGACAGTGCCGGGCCCGCGGAGCTTGTGGCGGGCCCGGCCGCGTAAACGGTGAACTCCCCTTCCTGGCGCGTTAGATTGACTCGCTGACGATGCACGGAACGGCTGGTCAAGGGGCGAGGGCGATGGACAGCGACGGGACGCGGGACGCACGGGGTACGCATGCGAATCCTGTGCCGCGTCCGGCACGGCCGGCGGAGGCCTCCGGAGTGCCGCCGAGGCCGACGCACGCCCCGGGCGCGGTCGGCGCCGCCGTCGCCGACTGGCTCGACGAGCCCCGGCCTGCCGCCGGCCCCGGGATCTGGCGGTTCGGGTACCGCAAGCCCAGGCCGGAACAGAACTCGGAGCGGCTGTCACCGATCACCATCGTCGGCGTCATCGTCCCGCTCGTCGTGGGCATGGTGCTGTGGTCGCTCTGGAAGCACGGCAGCATCCCTTACCAATGGGCGCTGCTCAAGGTGTTCACACCGGCCGACTGGTGGTGGGTCGGCACCTCGTCGCCGAAAGGCAAGGGCGTGGATGCCGTGACGGTCTCCGACGGCATCTTCTTCGGCCTCCTCGTCTACGGCATGGGGCGGCTGGGCGGTTGGCCCGACATCATCCGGCACCTCGTCGTCCGCCGCAGCCAACCGGCGCGGGCGCTGCTGGCCCTGCTGGGCGCCGTGGTCGCCCTGAACCTGGTCGTGATCCCGAGCGCCTTCCCCTCCGCCGTCGGCTGGAACGCGCTTCCGGTGGCCGGTCCGGCGTACCACCTCATCGCTCTTTTCCCGGGCGGCTACGACCTCATTTCCACGCCGTTGATGGGCAACCTGCTCTACGTGGTCATCGGCCTGCTCCTGGTCTGGCCGTTCGCCCGTCTCGGCGGCTGGCTGCCGCTCGTGCGGCAGCGGTACGGCGCGGGCGGCACCGCCGCTCCGGCGGCCGTCGCCGAGCAGGTACCGGCTGTCGGGTCACGGGCGCACTGGCCCGAGCTACGGGAGGCCGGGCAGTCCCAGGCGGCCGACGTCCTCACCGCCGAGGTGCTGGCGGGGCGGATGAACGACGTGGACTGCGCGCGCGTCGAGCACGCCTGGAAGCGGGCCCGGCGGACGGGCGACCTCTCCTCCTTCACCCGCACTGTGCTGCGGGCCGCCGGCAGTGCCTGGACCCACCCCTCCGGCTCCCGCGACCTGCCCGGCCGTATCGCCCGGCACGACCTGCTCGCCGGTCAGGTGCGGATCGGGACCTGGGTGGCGGGTGAGCGCACCGCGCTCGCCTACCGCGGCGTCGGCACCGCGCTCGGCCCGGACACGCTGGCGACCTCGCTGCTCGTCGTCGGACCCTCGGGATCGGGCAAGACACGGCACGTGGTGCGGCCGGTGGTCGAGAATCTCACCCTTCAGGCCCTCACCGGCCGGTGCGCCGTCGTCGTCGTGTGTGCGGCCGGTACGCCGCTCGGCCCGGACGAGGCGTTCGACGTGATCGTCCGGGTCGGGGATCCGGCGTCCGTCCACGACCTCGACCCGTACGCCGAGTCCGGCGACCCCGACGAGGCCGCAGCCCTGCTCGCGGAGGCCCTGGTCGGCGACCTCGACACGGTGGACACGCAGCGTGCCGCCGGCGCCCTCGCCCAGCTCCTCGGGCCCTACCGGGCCGCGTACGGGAGGTTTCCCGCACTGCCCGTGCTGCGCGAACTCCTTGAGGGTGAGCCACGGGCGCTGGCGGAGCTGAGTGGGGCACTCACCGACGACGGACACGCCATGATGCGGCGCGAACTCGACTCCCGCATGCGCCATGCCGGCGGTGGCAACGACCCCGGCCAGGCTCTCGCCGACCGGCTCGCGCTGCTCGACCGCCCGGTGTTCGCCGAGTTCTTCGGAGCGGGGGGCGGGACCGTACGGCCGTTCTCGCTGCGAGCCGTCGCCCACCATCCGCTGCGTGTCCGTGTCGACCTGCCCGAGCACGGGCACGACGAGGCGGCCAGGCTGCTCACCCGACTGGTCCTCGCGCAGTTCAGCGCGGTGGTGCGCGGCCGCGAGCGCGGGCACTTCGCCTGCCTCGTCCTCGATGACGCCACCGGCACCGTGACCACCGAGTCACTGCGCCGGATCCAGCGGCTGCGCTCCGAGGACGCGGGTGTCGTCCTCGTCCTGCGTACCGTCGGCGACGTGCCCGAGGCCCTGCACGGCCCGCTGTACGGCGCGGTCGGCTGCCGGATGGCGCTGGCCGGCGTCACCACCTGGGACGGCAGCCGCTTCGCGAATGCCTGGGGTACCGAATGGGTGGAGACCACGGATGTCGCCAAGCACACCGTCTTCGCCGACCAGCCCATGACCCGCGCCATCCACGCCCTCCGCAAACTGATCACCGGCAAGGCCGTGACCACGGAGGCCGTCACCGTCCGCCAGGTAGAGCGGGAACGCTGGTCCGCGTCCGAGCTGGCGCACGGTGTGCCGGCCGGTCACGCGGTGCTGTCCCTGACCAGCGTGAAGGGGGAACACGCGCCGCCGCTGCTGGTGGATCTGCGCGGCCAGGGGCACTGAACCGGACATACGGGGGCGTCGCGACCGTACGGTGAGGCAGAATTGGTGCACGCCGTTCATACGCGGCGGCCAAAAGACCGGAGTCATCGCTCGTTCTCCCTTCCAACTCCCTTCCAACCCCCTTCCGACCGCTGCTCTACCTGAAGGCCCCATGCCTCCCACGCTCGCCTCGCTCGTCCACCACTCCGCGCTGAAACTCACCGTGCGCGCCGGCGAGGACCGCCTGGACGTCCCCGTGCGCTGGGCCCATGTCAGCGAGCTGGCCGACCCGGTGCCGTACATGGAGGGCGGGGAACTGCTGCTGATCACCGCGTTGAAGCTGGACGCGGAGGACCCCAAGGCCATGCGGCGGTATGTGAAGCGGCTGGTGGGGGCGGGGGTCGTAGGGCTCGGGTTCGCCGTCGGGGTCAACTACGACGAGATCCCGGAGGCGCTGGTCGACACCGCGGCGGAGGAGGGGCTGCCGCTGCTCGAAGTGCCCCGGCGGACCCCGTTCCTCGCGATCAGCAAGGCTGTCTCCGCCGCCATCGCCGCCGACCAGTACCGGTCCGTGACCGCCGGGTTCGCGGCCCAGCGCGAGCTGACCCGGCAGGCCCTTGCCGACGGTCCGGAGGGGCTGCTCGCCGCGCTCGCCTCGCAGGTCGACGGATGGGCCGCGCTCTACGACACGTCCGGCGCCGTCGTCGCCACCGCACCGGAGTGGGCGGGCCGCCGGGCCGCCCGGCTCACGGCGGACGTGGAACGGCTGCGGGAGCGCCCCGCGCCGGCCTCCTCCGTGGTGGGCGGCCCGGACAACGAGGACCGCGTCGAACTGCACTCCCTCGGCACCGGCCGACGCCCGAAGGCCGCCCTCGCGGTGGGCACGGCCGCCGCGCTCGGGACGGCGGAACGGTACGCCGTCCACTCGGCGATCGCGCTCCTGACCCTCACCACGGAACGTTCACGGTCCTTGCAGGCCGCCGAGCAGCGGATCGGCGCGGCGGTGCTGCGGATGCTGCTCGCCGGGCAGCCGGACCACGCGCGGGCGGTCGCCGGGGACCTGTTCGGGGGGCTCCTCGACGCGCCGTTCCGGGTGATCGTGGGGGAGGGCACGGGTGCGGACCGTGACCCGCTGGGCGGGCTCGCCGAGGTCATGGAGTCGGCGGCGGCCCGCTCCGGGGAGGCCGTCCTCGTCGTACCGGAAGGGCCGCAAGGGCCGCAAGGGTCGCACCCGCCCGAGCGGCTCGTCGTGCTCGCCGTCGACGGCGGCGCGGCCGTCGAGGCCTGCCGTGAGTACGCGGCGGCGCTGGAGGCCGAGCGCGCCTCCGCCGACGTACAGGAGCAGGGCGGGGACGACGAGCCGGTCGTGGGGCTCTCGGCACCGGCCGGGCCCATCGCCGCCGCTGCCGCCTACAAGCAGGCCGAGCAGGCGCTGTCGGTGGCCCGGCGGCGCGGGCGGGTCTTCGTAGAGCACGAGCAGCTGGCCGCAGGGTCGGTGCTGCCGTTGCTCGCCGACGACGCGGTACGGGCCTTCGCGGACGGGCTGCTGCGGCCGCTCTCCGAGCACGACGCGACCGGGCGCGGTGACCTGGTCGCCTCGCTGCGGGCCTGGCTGTCCCGGCACGGACAGTGGGACGCGGCGGCGGCCGATCTCGGGGTGCACCGGCACACCCTGCGGTACCGGATGCGGCGGGTGGAGGAGATCCTCGGCCGGTCGCTGGACGATCCGGACGTACGGATGGAGCTGTGGCTGGCGCTGAAGGCGACGGCCGCCGCGGAGTGACGGGCGGGCCCTGCCGAACTGTAGTGTTCCCGCCGGCTACCACTACGACTCGGCTAAACGCACCGCAGCCTCCCCGCACCTACGGTTGACCGAGAAGCCCCAAGACCACCCCCAACGCGGAAGGGCCGGGACATGACTTCCACCCACGCCTTCTGGCTCGCCGGCCGTCAGGCCACGGGCGAGGACACCTTCGACGTCACCTCCCCGTGGGACGGACGCCTCGTCGGCAAGGTCAGCGTGCCGACCGACGCCCAGGTCGAGGAGGCGGTGGCCGCCGCGTACGCCGTACGGGACGAGTTCGCCGCGACCCCCGCCCACGTCCGCGCCGCCGCCCTCGACCACGTCAGCCGGCGTCTCGTCGAGCGCACCGAGGAGATCGCGCAGCTGATCTCCGCCGAGAACGGCAAGCCGATCAAGTGGGCGCGCGGCGAGGTCGGCCGGGCCGTGTCCGTGTTCCGGTTCGCCGCCGAGGAGGCCAGGCGCTTCAACGGCGGCGAGGCCCAGCGCCTCGACACCGACGCCGGCGGCCAGGGCCGGCTCGCCCTCACCCGGCGCTTCCCGAAGGGCGTCGTCCTCGGCATCGCGCCCTTCAACTTCCCGCTGAACCTCTGCGCGCACAAGATCGCCCCCGCGATCGCGGCCGGCGTGCCGATCATCCTCAAGCCGGCCCCGGCCACCCCGCTCTCCGGCCTGATCATCGGCGACCTGCTCGCCGAGTCCGAACTGCCCGCCGGCGCGTGGAGCATCCTGCCGGTCGCCAACGACCACATGCCCGCCCTCGTCCAGGACGAGCGGCTGCCGGTGATCTCCTTCACCGGTTCGGAGAAGGTCGGCTACGCGATCATGGACTCGGTGCCGCGCAAGCACTGCACCCTGGAACTGGGCGGCAACGGCGCGGCCGTGGTCCTCGGGGACTACTCCTCCGACGCCGACCTCGACTGGGCCGCGACCCGCATCGCGACCTTCTCCAACTACCAGGGCGGCCAGTCCTGCATCTCCGTGCAGCGGGTCATCGCGGACTCCTCCGTCTACGACCGGCTGCTCCCGCGCATCGTCGCCGCCGTCGAGGCCCAGGTCACCGGTGACCCGTCCGACGCCAAGACGGACGTCGGCCCGCTGGTCAGCGAGGCCGCCGCGCAGCGCGTCGAGTCGTGGGTCCAGGAGGCCGTCGACGCCGGCGCCACCCTCCTCACCGGCGGCAAGCGCGACGGCGCCTCGTACGCGCCGACCGTCCTCACGGACGTGCCGGCCGATGTGACGATCTCCTGCGAGGAGGTCTTCGGGCCGGTGCTGACCGTGACGAAGGCGGACGGCGAGGCCGCCGCCTTCGCCGCCGCCAACGACTCCAAGTACGGCCTCCAGGCAGGGGTGTTCACCCACGACGTGCAGGTCGCCTTCCGCGCCCACTGCGCCCTGGAGGTCGGCGGTGTCGTGATCGGCGACGTCCCGTCCTACCGCGCCGACCAGATGCCCTACGGCGGCGCCAAGCAGTCCGGCGTCGGCCGCGAGGGCGTGAAGTTCGCGATGGACGACTACACCTACGAGCGGGTGCTCGTGCTCACGGGCCTCGCGCTCTGAAGTGTCGCCCTCGCGAGGCACTAGCTAATGGGAATCATTTTCATATAGTCTTCCTGTAGGGGCCCGGCACCGATGCCTTCCGGTGCCGGGCCCCTACTGTCCGTCGGCCTGCTTCCGGACCCTCAGCCGGAGAAGCCGACGTGCGCGAGCCGCAACGGGCCGCGCAGCCTGATGTGCACGTCGTGCACGCCCTCGGCGACGATCCCGGCGCCTAGAGTGGTGTAGTCGTAGGGCCCCGACGTCGGCGCGGGCAGGGCGAGTCGGGCGAGTGTCGGGCCGCCGTCGAGGGACAGTTCCACGGCCCCCTCGCCCGCCACCTCCACGGTCACCTCCGTGACCCCGGCGCCGAAGTCGCAGTGCCGGTAGACCAGTTCGGCCGTGCCGCCGCCCACCGGCGCCGCCGCGTCGCCCGCCGCCTTGGTCCGGTCGACGATCTCGCCGCCCGACTGCTCGTCGAAGTCGGCCGCGGGCAGGCCCCGTTGGAGGAGATCGCGGGGCGCGGCGGGCTCGCCGGTGAGCGTCACCGTCGTCCGCAGGCGGATGTCCTCGCTGGAGGTGCCGACGAGGAGGTCGTAGCCGCCCGGTTCCAGGTGGTGGCCACCCCGGGCCACGTCCCAGAACTCGAAGGCGGACAGCGGGAGTTCGAAGGAGAGTTCCGCCGTCCCGCCCGGGGCGAGTGTCACGCGCCGGTGTGCGGCCAGTTCGCGGCGCGGGCGTGGGACCGACGGGTCGGTGGCGCGCGTGTACAGCTGCGCGACCTCGTCGGCGGTCACGTCCCCGGTGTTGGTGACCGTGAACGACACGTGCACCGCGCCGAGTCCGGCCCGGGTGCTCAGGTCGCCGTACGCGAAGGACGCGTACGAGAGGCCGTGGCCGAACGGGAACAGCGGAGTGCCCTCGAAGTAGAGGTAGGTCTGCCGGCCGCCGATCACGTCGTAGTCGAGGAGGTCGGGCAGGTCGGTGTCGGCCGCGTACCAGGTCTGGGGGAGCCGGCCGGCGGGGGAGACGTCTCCGGCGAGGACGCGGGCCAGGGCGGTGCCCGTCGCCTGGCCGCCGTGGGCGGTCCACAGGATCGCGGGGAGCTCGGCGGGGTCGACCGCGTACGGGTAGGCGGAGACCAGGGCCAGGACCGTGTTCGGGTTCGCTGCGCGGGCCGCGCGCAGCAGGCGCTGCTGGTGGGCGGGGAGCCGGAGGGTCGTACGGTCCTCGGTCTCGCGGCCGTTGATGTGCGGGTCGTTGCCCGCGACGACGAGCACCACGTCCGCGGCCTCGGCGACCCGGGTCACCGCGTCCTCGCCGCGCTCGGCGATCACCAGCTCGAAGACATCTCCCCCTTCTTCGGCAACCTTCACGCCGTCGGCGGCGACAGAGACGTGGCGACCCGTACCGATGTGCAGCAGGAGGTGACCGTTCTCGTGTGGTTCCAGGCGGAATGTCTCCTGGACGACCCAGCCGCCGGGCTGGTCGGCGGAGGCGCGCACATAGCCGTCCTCGGCGACCGAGAGGTAACGGCCGTCGGGGGCGCGGAGGGTGAGGACGCCCTCGCCCCAGTCGACGAGCGCGAGTTCGGTGCCGGTGGCGTCGGTGGTGAGCGGGGGCAGGTCGGTGCGGCCCGCGAGGAGGGCGGGGTCCAACGCGCCCTCGGCGCCGCGCACTTCGTCGGGCACGTCCGCCAGCGGGACGTGCAGGCAGTCGCCTCGCGAGGTCCTCAGCCTGACCCGGTCCACGCCCTCCGCGAACTCGACGCGCTCGGCGCCGAACCGCTCGTACAGGCCCTCCAGCGGGGTGGAGCGGTGGATCAACGTGCCGCTGTACCAGTCGAGTTTGCACTCGTCGGCGAGCAGTCCGACCACGGCGAGGCGGGTGTCGTGGGCGAGGGGCAGCAGATCGTCGGCGTTCTTGAGCAGGACCACCGCCTGTTCGGCGGCCTCCTGGGCGAGGGCTTGGTGCGCCGGGGTGTCGAAGTCCTCGGTGCCGGTGTGCGGGTCGTGTGCCGGGTCGAACTCGCCGAGCCGGAACCGGACCGAGAGCTGACGGCGCACCGCCGCGTCGATGTCGGCCTCCGTCAACAGGCCCTGCTCCAGGGCGCCTTGGATCCGACCGACGATCGTCGAGCTGTCCGTGCCATGGTCGGTGAAGCTGTCCACGCCGGCGAGGAGCGAGGCCGCCGTCGCCTCCTCGTGGGTGTCGAAGTAGTGCTCGGAGTCCACCAGGTTGGAGGGCGCGCCCGCGTCCGAGCAGACCAGCAGGTCCTCTTCGGTCCAGGTGCGCAACTGCTCGCGCAGATACGGTGAGACGTGGTTGGGGCGGCCGTTGACCAGGTTGTACGCGGGCATCACCCCGGCCACCGCGCCCGCCTCGACCGTCTCGCGGAACGCGCGCAGGTCGTACTCGTGCAGCACGCGCGGGCGGACGGAGGACGAGGTGACGTCGCGGCCCGTCTCGTTGTTGTGCGCCAGCCAGTGCTTGAGGACGGGCGCCGTGCGCCAGTACGTCGGATGGTCGCCGCGCAGGCCGCGCGTGTACGCGGTGGCGATCGCCGAGGTCAGCTTCGGATCCTCCGAGTAGCCCTCCTCGTTACGGCCCCACAGCGGGTGGCGCAGCAGGTTCACCGTGGGGGCCCACACGTTGAGGCCCACGCGGTCGTCGCGGGCGCGCATCGCGCGGACCTCCTTGGACACCGCGTCGCCGACCCGGCGTACGAGCTCCTCGTTCCAGGTCGCGCCCAGGCCCACCGCCTGCGGGAAGACCGTCGCCGGGCCCATCCACGCCACCCCGTGCAGGGCCTCCTGGCCGGTGCGGAACGCGGCGACGCCCAGGCGCTCGACGGCGGGCGCGTACTGGTGCAGAAATCCGATCTTCTCGTCGAGGGTGAGCCGTGCCAGCAGATCGTCGATGCGCTTCGCGAACGGCAGCTGCGGGTCGCGGAAAGGCGGCGTAGGCGGCGTTTGTGCGGTCACGTGGGGTTCCCCTTGCGATGGAGCGGCGCGGCTCTTTCGAAGCGCTTCGATGCTGATTCGATGCGGAGCGAGTGTCAAGAGACCTTCACCGTTATTTCAAGCAGCACATACGGACAGGTCACCCCCCACACCTCGGAGGAATCTTGGAAGCGACCCTTGTGCACCCTCGGGCGTTCACTTAACCTCGCAGCAACATCGAAGCGCTTCGACTAAGTGCTCTGTTCCACTCAAGACACCGCAGCCGACGGCTCCACCGCCGGGTGTCCTGGTGCGCCATGAAGGGTTGACGCAATGACGCCGAACGCCTCCGCCGCCTCCGCTCCCAGCCGGAGAAGCTTCCTCGCCTCCACGGCGGTCGTCGCCGCAGCGGTGGCGGGAGGGGTACCGCTGCTCTCCGCCTGTGGCGCCTCGGACAGCGGCTCGGGCGGGGGCAGTTCGGAGGGCAAGGGCGTCAAGAAGCTGCTGCCCGCGTTCGTGGCCAGCAACGTGGTGACCCCGGACCTCCCCTCCAAGAACGGCTCGGCGATCGGCTTCACCAGCAAGCTCGACCTCGCCACGCTGAAGACCTCGGTGCCGAAGAAGCTCGGCAAGGGCGGCAAGGTCTCCATCATGTCGCCGTTCTGGGGCTCCCCGCCGAAGAGCGACAACGCCTACTACAAGGCGATGAACGCGCTGATCGGCGTCGACGTGGCCTGGCAGAACCAGGACGGCAACACCTACGACCAGAAGCTCGGCGCGGTACTCGCCTCCAGCGACATCCCGGACG
This sequence comes from Streptomyces sp. NPDC050549, assembly GCF_040655035.1. Lineage (NCBI taxonomy): Bacteria > Bacillati > Actinomycetota > Actinomycetes > Kitasatosporales > Streptomycetaceae > Streptomyces > Streptomyces sp. NPDC050549. Next base: position 89,013 of record NZ_JBFAJD010000005.1, on the reverse strand, counting down.
TCGTGGTCGTCCCCGGCTGGAACATGGGCGGCAAGATACCCAGCGCCATCATCGGCAAGTTCGCCGACCTCGGCCCCTACCTCTCCGGCGACAAGGTCAAGGACTACCCGAACCTCGCGGCGATCCCGACGGACGCCTGGCAACGCTCCGTATTCGGCGGCAAGCTGCGCGGTCTGCCGCAGCCGTCCCCGTACGTCACCGGCATCGTGCCCCTGTACCGCAAGGACATCTTCGACAAGGAGGGGTACCAAGTCCCCACCTCCGCGGACGAGTTCATGGCGCTGTGCAAGGAGATCACCAACGCCAAGGCCAAGCGGTGGGCCTGCCTCGACATGAAGTGGACGGCCTTCCAGGTCTTCGGCGTGCTCTCGGGCAGCGAGAAGCCGCTCGGCTGGAACCTCGTCGACGGCAAACTGATCAACCGCATCGAGACCCCCGAGTACCTCGAAGCGCTGGAGTGGACCCGCAAGCTCTTCGCCGCCGGATACGTCCACCCGGACGCCAGGCTGGGCAAGAGCGCGGCCACCGACCCGGGCCCCAAGTTCGCGGCAGGTGAGTTCCTCATCTACGCCAACAACATCTCGCAGTGGTGGAGCCGCACCGCCGAACAGGCCACCCAGAACCCGGCCTACAAGATCTGGGGCATGGACATCTTCGGCCACGACGGCGGCAACCCGAACCTCTGGGCCGAACAGCCCGCCGGCATCTTCGCCTTCATCAGCAAGAAGGCCTCCGAGTCCGTGATCCGCGACGCGCTGGCTGTCGCCAACGTCACCGCCGCGCCGTACGGCACCAAGGAGTACATGCTCACCAACTACGGCGTGGAGGGCACTCATTACACCGTCAAGAACGGCGTGCCCACCAAGACCGACCAGGGCAACAACGAGGTCATCAACGCCTACGTCATGGTCGCCAGCCCAGCCGCTACGATCGCCCACCCCGACTTCCCCGACGTCGCCAAGGCGCAGGTCGAGTGGCAGCAGCGGATGGGCGCCTTCACGAAGAAGTCCAGCTTCTACGGCCAGCAGATCACCGAGCCGAGCCGCTACACCAACCTCTCCAACGACTTCGAGCAGTTGGAGGACGACATCACCCGGGGCCGCAAGAAGATCAGCGACATGCAGCAGGCCGTGTCCGACTGGAAGAGCAAGGGTGGCGACCAACTCCGCGCCTGGTACCAGAAGTTGCTCGACGACAACGGCACCGCGACGAGCTGACCCGGTACCGAGGCAAGGAGAACGGCCGTGTCCCACAGCACGGTGCCTCGGAGCAGGACCGAGGCCGACACGACGGGCCCGACCCCGGTGGCGTCCGGCGGCGCCACCGGCACCCGGCACAACCGCCCCAAGGGAAAGCTGAGTTGGCGCCTCAGGTTCAGACGCGACCGCGTCCTGCTCCTGATGACCCTGCCGGCCGTCCTGCTCATCCTGGTCTTCAACTACCTGCCGATCCTCGGCAACATCGTCGCCTTCGAGGACTACGACCCCTACGCCAGCGACAACGGCATCGTCTCGATGCTGCACAGCCCCTGGGTCGGGCTGGAGAACTTCCAGCAGATCTTCGCGGACTCCGCGTTCTGGAACGCCGTACAGAACACGCTCGTCCTGTTCTTCCTCCAGCTGATCCTCTTCTTCCCGATCCCGATCCTGCTGGCGCTGCTCATCAACAGCGTGGTCAGGCCCCGGGTCCGGGCGCTCTCCCAGGCCATCCTCTACCTCCCGCACTTCTTCTCCTGGGTGCTGGTCATCGCCGTCTTCCAGCAACTCCTGGGCGGGGCCGGGCTGTTCTCGCAACTCCTGCGGCAACACGGCTTCGACGGCCTCGACGTGATGACCGACCCCAACACGTTCAAGTTCCTCGTCACCGCGCAGAGCGTGTGGAAGGACGCGGGCTGGGGGATCATCGTCTTCCTCGCCGCGCTGTCCTCCGTCAGCCCCGACCTGTACGAGGCCGCCGCGATGGACGGCGCCGGCCGCTGGCGCCGGATGTGGCACGTCACGCTGCCCGCGCTCCGGCCGGTGATCGCGCTCCTGCTGGTGCTGCGCGTGGGCGACGCGCTGACCGTCGGCTTCGAACAGATCCTGCTCCAACGCGACGCCGTCGGGCCGGGAGCGGCGGAGGTCCTCGACACCTTCGTCTGGTGGAACGGCGTCCGCAACCAGGACTTCGGCTACGCCGCCGCGGCCGGACTCGTCAAGGGCGTGATCAGCCTCGGCCTGGTCCTCGCCGCGAACAAAGTGGCCCACCTCATGGGCGAGCAGGGGGTGTACAAGAAATGACCGCCGTCATCGACAAACCCGTCAGGCCCGCCAAGTCCGTACGGCAGCGCGGCCGTTGGGCCGCGCCGCCCCGGCCGACCTGGGAGGAGGAACCCAGCAGGGCCGGCCTCGCGGGCAAGGGGCTCGTCCTCACCCTCGCCTGTCTCGGCATCCTCTTCCCGCTCTGGATCGTCCTCGTCACCAGCCTCTCCTCCCGCAAGACCATCGACCAGGCGGGCGGCCTCGTCATGGTGCCCAAGGGCATCACCTTCATCGCCTACAAGGAACTCCTCAGCGGCGGCCAGGTCACCCGCGCGGCGGTCATCAGCGTCCTCATCACCCTCGTCGGCACGGCGTTCTCCATGACGGTGTCCGTCCTGTGCGCCTACGGCCTCTCCCGCATCGGCTCGCTCGGGCACCGGTGGATCCTGATGCTGCTGCTCGCCACGATGTTCTTCAGCGCCGGGCTCATTCCGACCTACCTGCTGGTGCAGTCGCTCGGTCTCACCGACAGCTATCTCGCGCTGATCCTGCCGAGTGCGCTCAGCGTCTTCAACATCCTTGTGCTGCGAGGGTTCTTCATGGGCATCTCGCAGGAACTCGTCGACAGCGCGCGGATCGACGGCGCGGGTGACTTCCGGATTCTCTGGCAGATCGTGATGCCGCTGTCCCGTGCGGTGCTTGCGGTCATCACGCTGTTCTACGCCGTGGGTTACTGGAGCGCCTGGTTCAACGCGTCCCTGTATCTCAACGACCAGGACATGATGCCGCTGCAGAACGTCATGATCCAGCTGGTGCAGAAACAGGAGGCTCCGGTGGGGCTCGGCCAGGCGATCAAGACGGGGGAGTTGTCGGGGCTGGCCGTGCAGATGGCGGTCATGGTGATGGCTTTGCTGCCGGTGGCCGTCCTTTCGCCGTTCGTGCAGCGGCATTTCAAGAAGGGGATGTTGACGGGGGCCGTCAAGGGCTGAATCGGTTGTTCGTTGTCTGCGGTGCGTGGGGGCTGGTCGCGCAGTTCCCCGCGCCCCTAAGAGAAACTCCCCTGACCGTATTCTTTGTAGAGCGAGGTATGTCATGCGAGCGTCGGAAATAAGCAGGCGGGCCGTTCTGGCGGGCAGCGCCGCCATTGCTGCGCTTGCCACCGTGCCGGGCGTCACCACCACGGCGCACGCAGCGGCAGCCACCCCTTCCTACCGCTGGCGCAACGCCACCATCGGCGGCACCGGATTCGTCACCGGCGTCCTCTTCCACCCCTCCGTACGCGGCCTCGCCTACGCCCGTACCGACATCGGCGGCGCCTACCGCTGGGACGACCGGACCGCCCGCTGGACCCCCCTCACCGATCAACTCGGCTGGGACGACTCGAATCTCCTCGGGGTGGAGGCCCTGGCCGTCGACCCGGCGCATCCGGACCGGCTTTACCTCGCGGTCGGCACCTATGCCCAGTCCTGGGCGAGCAACGGAGCCGTCCTGCGCTCAGAGGACCGGGGCGCCTCCTGGACCCGCACCGACCTCGCCGTGAAGCTCGGTGGCAACGAGGACGGGCGCGGTGCCGGGGAGCGGCTGCTCGTGGATCCGCGTGACAGTGACACCCTGTGGCTCGGCACCCGGCACGACGGACTGCTCAAGTCGGCCGACCGGGGCGCCACTTGGACGGCCGTCGGCGACTTCCCGGCCGCCCCGAGCGCGAGCGGCCAGGGCGTCACCTTCCTCGTCGCCGTCGGTCGTGCCGTCTACGCCGGGTGGGGCGACGGCGACGGCACCTCGTCCGCCGTCAACCTCTACCGCACCACGGACGGCAGCGCGTGGGAGGCCGTCCCCGGGCAGCCCACCGGTACCTCCGCCAAGGTCCCGATCCGTGCCGCGTACGACGCCCGCGCCCGCGAGCTGTATGTGACGTACGCCGACGCACCCGGGCCCAACGGGCAGTCCGCCGGCAGTGTTCACAGGCTCGCGCCCGCCACCGGGCGCTGGACGGACGTCACCCCCGCCCAGCCCGGCGGCAGCGACACCTTCGGCTACGGCGGGGTCGCCGTCGACGCCCGCCGCGCGGGCACCGTCGTCGTCTCCACCAACAACCGCTGGGCGGCCGTGGACACCCTGTACCGGACCACCGACGGCGGCCTCACCTGGACGTCCCTCAAGGACTCCGCCGTCTTCGACGTGTCCGAGACTCCTTTCCTCAAGTGGGGTGCGGACCAGCCGAAGTTCGGCTGGTGGATCCAGGCCGTCGCCGTCGACCCGTACGACTCCAAGCACGTCGTGTACGGCACCGGTGCCACCCTCTACGGCACCCGTGACCTCACCCACTGGGCACCGCGGATCCGCGGCCTGGAGGAGACGTCCGTGGTCCAGCTGATCTCGCCCCCGGTCGGGGAGGCGCACTTGATCAGCGCCTCGCGGGACATCGGCGTGATGTACCACGAGCGGCTCACGGCGTCTCCGTCGCGCGGCATGGCGACGAACCCCGTGTTCGGGTCGGCGACGGGGATCGCGCAGGCCGCGGGCAGGCCGGCGTATGTCGTCCGCACGGGCTGGGGCGACAACGGCAACGGCGCACACTCGGGCGACGGCGGCCGGACCTGGGCGCCCTTCGCTGCCCAGCCCTCCATCGCCCACGACGCACCGGGGCCCATCGCGACCAGCGCCGACGGCGGTACGCTGCTGTGGTCCTTCGTGCACTGGGACGGCACGAAGTACGCGGCTCACCGCTCGGCGGACAACGGCGCGACCTGGTCCGAGGTCTCCTCCTTCCCGAAGGGCGCCACGCCGGTCGCCGACCCGGCCGACCCGACGCTCTTCTACGCATACGACACCGACACAGGAACGCTGTACGCCAGCACTGACAGTGGCCTCTCGTTCACTGCGCGTGCGGGCGGACTGCCCGCCGGGGACAGTCAGTTCCAGCTGGTCGCGGCGCCGGGCAGGTCCGGTGACCTGTGGCTGAGCGTGAAGTGGAACGGTCTCTACCGGTCCGTCGACGGCGGCGCGAGCTTCAGCAAGGTCGCCAGCTGCTGGGCCTCCTACACCCTCGGCTTCGGCAGACCCGCCCCCGGCGCCGACTACCCGGCGATCTATCAGGTCGGTTCGACCGAGACCATCACGGCCGTCTACCGCTCCGACGACGAGGCGAAGACCTGGGTACGGATCAACGACGACCGGCACCAGTGGGGCTGGACCGGGCAGTGCGTCACCGGTGACCCGCGCGTGTACGGCCGGGTCTACCTCGCCACCAACGGGCGCGGCATCCAGTACGGGGAGCGGATCTGATGCCTCAGCTCGGTGACGCCACCCGTGGCCGCGTCCTCTTCGGCGGCGACTACAACCCCGAACAGTGGCCCGAGGAGACCTGGTACGAGGACGTCCGGCTGATGAAGGACGCCGGCGTCAACTCCGTCACCCTCGGCGTCTTCTCCTGGGCCAGGCTCGAACCCGAGCCGGGGGCAAGGGAGTTCGGCTGGCTCGACCGGCTGATGGATCTGATGCACGACAGCGGGATCGGCGTCGTCCTCGCCACCCCCACCTCCTCCCCGCCCCCGTGGCTCGGCCGCCTCCACCCCGAGACGCTGCCCCGCGACGCCGACGGCCGTATCGAGTGGTGGGGCGGACGTCAGCACTTCTCGCACTCCAGCGCTGTCTACCGCCGGCACGCCGCCGCCATCACCGAGGCCCTGGCCGCCCGTTACGCCGGCCACCCCGCCCTCACCATGTGGCACATCAACAACGAGTACTGCACCTTCGACTACGGCGACGAGGCCGCCGTCGCCTTCCGCCGCTGGCTGCGCGCGAAGCACGGCACGCTCGACGCCCTCAACTCCGCCTGGGGCACGGCGTTCTGGAGCCAGGGCTACGACACCTGGGACGGCATCCTGCCCCCGCGCCACGCCCACTACCTCAACAACCCCACCCACGTGCTCGACTTCCGGCGCTTCACCTCCGACATGCTCCTGGAGTGCTGCACCGCCGAGCGCGACATCGTCCGCCGGTACACCCCGCACCTTCCGGTCACCACCAACTTCATGCCGCTGTGGGTCGGCCAGGACGGCTGGCGCTGGTCCGAGGAGGAGGACGTCGTCTCGGTCGACCTCTATCCCGATCCGCGCGACCCGCTCGGCGCCCAAAGCGCCGCCCTCGTCCAGGACTTGACCCGCTCGCAGGCGCGCGGCCCGTGGATGCTCATGGAGCAGGCGGCCGGGCCGGTCAACTGGCGCGGGGTGAACCACCCGAAGCCGCGCGGCCTCAACCGCCTCTGGTCCCTCCAGGCCGTGGCCCGGGGCGCCGACGCCGTCTGCTACTTCCAGTGGCGCCAGTCCCGGCAGGGCGCCGAGAAGTTCCACTCCGGGATGCTCAGCCACGCGGGGGAGCGGGGCCGAACCTTCCAGGAGGTCAAACAGCTCGGCGCCGAACTCGCCCGCATCGGCGGCGAGGTGACAGGTACTCATATCCGCGCAGACATCGCGATCCTGCACGACTGGCACGCCTGGTGGGCCGGCGCGCAGGACGGCCGTCTCTCCACCGAGGTCGACCACCCCGAGGTCGTCCGTGCCTGGCACCGCGCCCTCTGGGAGTCCCACCTCACCACCGACTTCGCCCACCCCGAACACGACCTGTCCGCCTACGAGTTGGTGGTCGTACCGCAGCTCTATCTCCTCACCGACACCGCCGTCGACAACCTCCTCGCCTACGTCCGCGGCGGCGGCACCCTCGTCTGCGGCTTCCTCACGGGGATCGCCGACGAGGACGACCGGGTACGGCCCGGCGGCATGGACGCCCGGCTCCGCGAGCTGTTCGGCATCCGCACCCTGCACGAGTGGTGGCCGCTGGACCCGGAGGAGACAGTCGAGTGCGAGGGCTTCCGCGGGACGCTCTGGTCGGAGGAGATCGAGCCCGAGGACGGGGCCGCCGACGAGGCGATCCCATACAAGGGCGGGGAGTTGGAAGGGCTGCCGGCCGTGCTGCGCAAGGGCCGGGCCTGGTACGTCTCCACGCTCCCCGAGCCGTACGCGCTCCGTACCCTGCTCGCCCGGGTCGCCGCCGATGCGGGGATCCGCCCGGTGCTCGAAGGGCTTCCGGTGGGCGTCGAGGCCGTACGACGCGGCGAGCTGCTGTTCCTCCTGAACCACGGGCGCGAACCGATGACCGTCGAAGTCCCGGGCCGCAACGAGGACTTGCTCACCGGCGCGACCGTCGAGGGAGAACTCACGCTCGGCCGCTACGGGGTGGCGGTGCTACGGCCATGACGGGTGGGTCCGCAGCTGAGAGCGCCGTCCACGGCACCTGGGAACCCCTCCCCGCCGCTCGCTGGGAGGACGCCTTCCTGAGCGGCAACGGCCGCCACGGCGCGCTCGTGTTCGGTGATCCGGACGACGACCGTGTCATCGTCACCCATCACACCCTCGTTCGCCCGAACGGCGCCGAGCACGCCAGGCCCCCTCACCTCGCCGCCCGACTCCCCGCGCTCCAGGACCGGTTGCTCGCCGGTGACCTCACGGCCGCCGAGGACTTCACGGACGGCCGCCCGCTCCAGTGGGTCCAGCCTTTCCACCCGGCCTTCCGGACACGACTGCGCAGCCGGTCGACCGCCGGCGCGGAACGCGACTACCGCCGCTCCGTCGACTTCACCACCGGCGAGACCACCGCCCACCGCGGCGACCGGCGCAGCCGCGTCTTCGTCTCCCGCGCCGACGACGTGATCGTCCAGCACGTCACGGCCGCCGACCTCACCCTCGACCTCGCCCAGGAGCACCAACTTCCGGGTGCGCCCGCGGGGTTGTCCGTCGGCCATGGCACGCTCCTCACCCCCGACGGCGCCCTGCTCAACCTCCGAGTCCGCTACCCCGACAGCGACCACGCCTACACCGGGGTGACCCTGGCCGTGGTCACCGGCGGAACAACCCGACTCGCCCCGACCGGAGTTCGCGTCACCGGCGCCACCGAGGTCCTGCTCCTCACCCGGGTACGACGCCACACCGGAGAACTGGACGTCGCGGCGGAGACCCGAGCCCTGCAGGCCCTGCTGCCCGACGAGCGGCAGCCCTACGACACCCTCCTCGACCGGCATCTCGCCCTCCACCGCACGGCCTACAGCCGCGTCACCCTCGATCTGCGGGCCGACGCCACCGAACGTGCCCTACCCGGCTCCGAGTTGCTCAAGCACCCCGGTAGCCCCGCACTCCTGGAACGCCTCTTCGCCGCAGGCCGCCACCACCTCCTCTCCGCCAGCGGCCTGCTGCCGCCCCGCCTCACCGGACTGTGGACCGGCGACTGGAACACGGCCTGGTCCGGCGCGTTCACCAACGACGCGAACCTCAACCTCCAGACCGCCTCCGCCGCGAGCGCCGCCCTCCCCGAAGTCACGGACGCCCTGGCTTCCCTGATCCATCGTCAGCTCGACGACTGGCGGGAGAACGCTCGTGCCGTCTTCGGCGCCCGGGGCGTCGTCGCGCCCGCCCACAGCGACGGCGAGTCCGGGCTGTCGTACCACTTCAGCCGCGAGTACCCGCTGCAGCTGTGGACCGCCGGCGCCGACTGGCTGCTCAAGCCGCTCGTCGACCACGACGAGACGCGCGGCGCACGCGACCCCCGCACCGCCGCCGCACTCGCCGAAGTCGCCCTGTTCTACGAGGACTTCCTGACCCGCACCGACCAGGACGGGCAACTGGTCGTCGTCCCCTCCTACTCGCCCGAGAACCGTCCCGCGAACGGCAGTTGGGGCGCGGTCAACGCTGCGATGGACCTCTCCGCCGCCCGGCACGCGCTGCGGACCGCGGCCGACTACCACCCGGGCACCCCGGAGGCCGACCGATGGCGCGCTCTCGCCGACCGGCTCCCGCCGCACCGCGTCAACGCGGACGGCGCCCTGGCCGAATGGGCGTGGCCGGGCCTGGAGGACACCTACGACCACCGCCACCTCAGCCATCTCTACGGCGTCTGGCCCCTCGACGAGATCAACCCCTACGACACCCCGCGCCTCGCGTCCGCCGCGCACCGGGCGCTCCAACTCCGGGGCGCCGAGAACGATTCGGCGCACGGTCACCTCCACCACGCGCTCGTCGCCGCCCGCCTCCGCGACGGCGAACGGGTCGCGCACGCCCTCGGCCAGGTCCTCGACGGCGATTTCTTCCACGCCTCGCTGATGAGCGCGCACTACCCGAACCGCGACGTCTACAACGCGGACGCCGCGCACACCCTGCCCGGCGTGATCGTCGAGGCGCTGGTGCAGTCGACGCCGGACCGGCTGGTCCTGCTGCCTGCGCTGCCGGCGGCGTATCCACAGGGTCGACTCACCGGCATACGCACGAGGTTCGGGGCGGAACTCGATCTGACCTGGACGCCGGACACGACCGTGGCCGTCCTCCGGCCCTCCCGCACCCACCACGTCGAACTGCGGACTTCCTCCGGCACGCAGCCGCTCGAACTCGTCGCCGGAGAAGACCGCGTCCTCACCCTGGGGGCGCGGTAGCCACACGCAACTCCCCCCACCCATGGAAGGGACACCATGGCAACACGCACCCGCAGCAGGCTGATCACGGCTCTGCTGGCCCCCGCCCTGGCGCTCGGCGCCACCGTCGGGCTCGCCTCGGCCCCCGCCTCCGCCGCCGTCTGGAGCTCCTGCGACCAGTGGGGCAGCACGACCCTGAACGGCTACACGCTCTACAACGACATCTGGGGCTCCGGCGCCGGCACCCAGTGCATCTGGGCCAACTCCGGTACCAACTGGGGCGTCACCGCCAACCACCCCAACACCGGCGGTATCAAGGCCTACCCCAACGCCAAGAAGGTGATCGGCAAGTCGATCACCTCGCTCGGCTCGCTCAAGAGCAGCTACAACGTCACGGTGCCGTCGTCCGGCGCGTACAACACGTCGTACGACATCTGGGACACCAACTACGCCTACGAGATCATGCTCTGGGTCAACAAGACCGGCGCGGTCGGCCCGCTCGGCACCTCGCAGGGCAGCCTGACGCTGGGCGGTTCCACCTGGACCGTCTACAAGGGCAACAACGGCAGCAACGACGTGTTCTCGTTCGTGCGCAGCTCCAACTCCTCGTCCGGGACGATCGACATCCTGCCGATCCTCAAGTGGATCAAGGACACCAAGGGCTGGTTCGGCAACGTGACCATCGGGGACCTGCAGTTCGGCTTCGAGATCACGTCCTCGTCCGGCGGCCTGAACTTCACGACCAACAGTGAGAGCGTCACGAGTAGTTGATCGGTCCGACGGGCCGGTTCCTCGCCTTCCGCGGGGCCGGCCCGTTCGGTCATGCCGGATCGACCTCGGCGCGCAGGGCGTTGTAGTCCGCGAAGGCCGACTCGACGTCGGCGCGCGTGAGGCCGTAGCGGGCCAGGTCGTACTGGTGGGGGCGGGTGCCCTTGGGGCGGGCGGCGACCCGGGGGAGACGGGCCGCGTCGGCGTCGGTCCAGCGGGCGCCGACGGCCGAGTACAGCTTGGGGGCGCCCGCGGCCGGGTCGGTGCCGAGCCAGGAGTAGGGCACGTCCACCAGGGCGTCACGGGGGACCGCGGCACGGGCCGCGAGGCCGCGGGACGCGGAGCGGCTCAGCAGTTCCAGCCAGGTGGCGCCGATCGCGTGGAGGTCGAGTGGACTGGTGCTGACGGTCATGCCGTGCTCGACCAGACTGCAGAACGAGGCCACGACGGTGGCCGGATCGCGATGCGTCCACACGATCGTGGCGTCGGGGAAGACGGCGTGCAGAGCCTCCAGATTCTCCAGGTGCAGAGGGGACTTCAGCACCCAGCGGCGGCGCGGGCGGCCGTACTGGAGGACCTGGTAGACCTGTTTGAGGTGACGGTAGTCGGGGACGAAGTCCCGGGCGTCGTGCCAGGCCAGGTACTCCGGGATACGGGCCTGGGACAGGGGCATCACGGTGTGCGGGAGCGCGAACGTGCATTCCTCCGGGCCCTCGGGGCGCAGGCCGTGGATGTCGCGGAAACGCGGGGTGAACAGATCGATGCCGCCGACCAGCCGGCGCGCGGACGTGATCGCCTTCTCCCGCTGCTCGGCGCCGAGTTCGAGCCCGGGGGTGAGCAACTCCCAGAGCAGTGGACATCGGTGCTCGTCCGACAGGGACAGCACACCGTGGGTGAGCGTGGTGGCGGTGCGCGGCAGGCCCACCACGAACACCGGTCTGTCGACGGGTTCTTCGGCGATCTCCGGGTGCTCGGCGAGCAGGCGCCGGATGCGCGCCCGATTGGTGAGATGCCGGCCGACGTGCCCGCGTGCCGACAGCCAGCCGACCGGGGTGAGGTTCTCGGCACCCGCCCAACATCGCAGCAGGAACCGGAATTCGTCGGCGAATTGCTGATCACCGTCCGCCTGCCCGGCGTCGGCGAGCAGCCGGTCGAAGACGACGTCGGGCGTACGGCGGGAGCGGAAGCCCGGCCGGAGCAGCAGATTGGCCACGGTGCGGGCCGGAGGACCGGAGAACACGGCAGCGTGTTCCTTTCGCAGGGGGTGGGGAGAGGGACGATCTACCCTGTCCAACCACCATGCGATACCTGTGAGTTGAGAGATTTACCGGCAGGTAACTCCCATCAGGTCAGACGCCCGTCGGGCCGCTCCCGCTGGAAGAGCGCGGCCCCCCGGCAACCGACGGCGACCAGCGCGAGGACCTCGACTCCGGGGTTGACGTAACCGGGGACGACATCGGCGACGAAGTTGCCGCCGCCCTTCGTCTCGCATACGAAGCGGAGGGGGACGAAGTCCACGGAGTAGTCGGTGACGCTGAGGGCTCTCTCGTCGTACCACCAGTTCGCCGGGCGGCACGGCACCAGGGGTGACGAGTCGGTGCCGCCGTCCTCGGCGCTCAGGATCGCGCCCATGAGGTGGAGCAGGCCCCAGAGGTAGAGGGCGAGCGCGGCGAGGCCCGCCGCGGTGGCGAGCTGGCGGAAGGGCATCGGGTGAGTCCATCAGTACCGGAGGAGCCAGGCTGTGGCGGAGCCCACACTTCCGCACAACGGAAGCGTCACGGCCCAACCGCCTTATCCCATAGGGGAGTTCGGCTACTCCGCCACCGGCAGCGTCGCCCCGTCCCGCAGGAACAGCGGAATCCGGTCCAGCGGGGCGTCGACCGTGACGGCCGTGCCGCCCTCGTACGCCTCGCCCGTCCACGCGTCCGTCCACCAGGCGCCCGCCGGGAGATAGGCCGTACGGGCCGTGGCGCCCGCCGTCAGCACCGGCGCCACCAGCAGGTCGGGGCCGAAGAGATACGCGTCGTCGACCGACCAGGCCGCCGGGTCCCCGGGGAACTCCAGGAACAACGGCCGCATCACCGGCAGCCCCTCCTCGTGCGCTGCCCGCATCACGTCGAGGACGTAGGGCCTCAGGCGCTCGCGCAGCCGCAGGTACTTCTCCAGGATGGGGAGGGCCCGATCGCCGTACGACCAGACCTCGTTGGGGCCGCCCGTCATGTCGGGGCCGAGCGGCATGCCCGGGTCGCGGAAGCCGTGCAGGCGCATCAGCGGGGACAGCGCGCCGAACTGGAACCAGCGGACCATGACCTCCTGGTACTCCAGGTCGTCCGGGTCGCCGCCGTGGAAGCCGCCGATGTCCGTGTTCCACCAAGGAATGCCGGACAGCGCGGTGTTGAGACCGGCGGCTATCTGGCGGCGCAGGGTCGGGAAGTCGGTGCCGATGTCACCCGACCACAGCGCGGCGCCGTAGCGCTGACTGCCCGCCCACGCCGAGCGGTTGAGGGTGATGATCTCGTCGTCGGCCGAGCCGGAGGCCTGCAACCCCTCATGGAACGTACGGGAGTTCTCGGCCGGATAGAGGTTGCCGACCTCCAGGCCCGGGCCCGCCCAGTAGCGCAGGTTCTCCTGGAAGCCCGGCTTCAGTTCGGGCTCGCAGGCGTCCAGCCAGAAGGCCGTGATGCCGTACGGCACAAGGTAGTTGTCGCGGATCTTCGACCACAGGAACTCGCGGGCCCCGGGGTTGGTCGCGTCGTAGAAGGCGACCTGGACGGTCGACGCGACCCCCTTGTCCGGCCAGTCGGCGTGGGCCATCGGCCCGTACTGGGTGCCGATCAGAAACCCGCGCTGCTCCAGCACCGAGTGGTTCTCGCTGAGCGGGGAGACGGAGGGCCAGACGCTCACCACCAACTTGACGCCCATGTCGGCCAGTTCACGCACCATCGCCGCCGGGTCGGGCCACTCCGCCGGGTCGAACTTCCAGTCGCCCAGGTGCGTCCAGTGGAAGAAGTCGCAGACGATCGCCGAGAGGGGCAGTTCGCGTCGCTTGTACTCCCGTGCCACGGCGAGGAGTTCGGCCTGGGTGCGGTAGCGCAGCTTGCACTGCCAGAAGCCCGCCGCCCACTTCGGCAGCATCGGCGTACGGCCCGTCACCGCGCTGTAGCGGCGCTGGCCGTCGGCCGGGTCGCCCGCCGTGATCCAGTAGTCGATCTGCCGGGCCGAATCGGCCACCCAGCGCGTGCCGTTGCCGGCCAGCTCCACCCGGCCGATCGCCGGGTTGTTCCACAGCAGGGTGTAGCCGCGGCTGGAGACGAGCACCGGGATGCCGACCTCGGCGTTGCGCTGGACCAGGTCGAGGACCAGCCCCTTCTGGTCCAGCTTCCCGTGCTGGTGCTGCCCGAGGCCGTACAGCTTCTCGTTCTCGTAGGCGGCGAAGCGTTGTTCCAGGCGGTGATGGCCGTTGCCGACCGCCGTGTAGAGCCGCGAGCCGGGCCACCAGAAGTGGGCGCGGGCCTCCGCGAGGAGCTCGGCGGAGTCCTCGGTGCGCAGGAAGCGGATCAGGCCCTCGGCATCCACCTGGACGGTCAACGCGCCCACGGTCAGGGTCCCTTGGCCCTCCTCGATCTTGACGCTCGCCTCGGTGGGCGGCGCCTCGTCCAGGAGCGCGCCCGGCAGTCCGTCGAGCAGCGGACCGCCGAGCCGGGCCCGCACCCGGACCGCGTCGGGACCCCAGGGCTCGATCCGTACGGTCTCCTGGCGCCCACTCCACTCCAGCGCGCCGTCCCGCTCACGGAAGGTGCCGAGGGTGGGGGAGGACTGAGCGAGGCTGACCTTGGGCTGGTTTCCGGCAGGCTGATTCACGAGAGGGCTCCTGTGAGGAGTGCAGACATGGGAGTGCCCTGGCGGCGGCACAGGGGTGGAGCTCTGGGGTCGGAGGATCAGCGGATCGGAAAGGCTCAGGACCCGGCGGGCGCCGGCCCCGTACTCGCCCGCACCGTCAACTCCGGTGCGATCAGCACGACTTCGTCACTGCCTCGGCCGTCCAGCTTGGCCACCAGGTGCTCCACGGCGTAACGCCCCATCTCCTGCGCGGGGATGGCGACGGACGTCAGCCGCACCGAGGCCTGGGTGGCGACCTGGTCGGGGCAGACCGCGACCACCGACACGTCCTCCGGCACGGCCCGGCCCTGCTGGCGCAGCAGCGCGAGCAGCGGCTCGACCGCCGACTCGTTCTGTACGACGAAGCCCGTGGTGCCGGGGCGCTCGTCGAAGATCCGGGCCAGCGTGACCGCCATCGCGTCGTACCCGCCCTCGCACGGCCGGTGCAGTACCCGGAGGTCCAACTCCCGTGCGCGGGACCGGAGTCCGTCGAGGGTGCGCTCGGCGAAACCGGTGTGCCGCTCGTAGACCGCGGGCGCCTCGCCGATGACAGCGATGTCGTGGTGGCCGAGCTTCGCGAGGTGCTCGACGCACAGTGCGCCCGTCGCGCCGAAGTCGAGGTCGACGCAGGTCAGTCCGGTGGTGTCGGCGGGGAGGCCGATGAGCACGGACGGCTGGTCGGTGCCGCGCAGCAACGGCAGCCGCTCGTCGGCGAGTTCGACGTCCATCAGGATCATCGCGTCGGCGAGCCCGCTGCCGGTGACCCGGCGTACCGCGTCGGGACCCTCCTCGCCGGTGAGCAGCAGCACGTCGTAGCCGTGCAGTCGGGCGGTGGTCGCCACGGCGATGGCGATCTCCATCATCACCGGTACGTACATGTCGGTGCGCAACGGCACCATGAGCGCGATGATGTTCGACCGGCTGCTGGCCAGGGCGCGGGCGCCCGCGTTCGGGTGGTAGCCCAGCTCGCGGATGCTCTGCTCGACCCGCTGCCGGGTGGCTCCGGAGATGGACCGCTTGCCGCTGAGGACATAGCTCACCGTGCTCGCCGAGACTCCGGCGTGCTGGGCGACCTCGGCGAGGGTGACCATCCAGCTCTCCAAGCTTTGTGAAGCGCTTCGACAGTGCGCGTTGCTGACAAGGGCGGGTGAGGGTGGTTCGACATTAGCTTCAGGCGGTGTGGGTGTCCATAGGTTGTCGAAGCGCTTCGACGCTTTCTCGATACGGTCGGTCCGGTGAGATTCCCCGCGCGGGAAGGGCAACCTCCGGGCGGGTCGGTGGCCACTGAGAGGTCGCAACGGCCGCTGATGGGCCGTAGACGAACCGTCCCCCGGAAGGACCCCCGATGCAACACCGCAGACCCCGCTTCTCGAAGAAGGCGAAGGTGCTGGCCGCCGCCTCGGTGGCGCTCACGGCGCTCGCCGGCGTCACCGTCGCCCGGGCGGGCGAGTCGAGCAGGAAGTGCGGGGCCTTCGACACCGTCACGCTCGGCAAGTACTACGTGAACAACAACCTCTGGGGCCAGGACAAGGCCACCGGCAGCCAGTGCGTCTGGGACAACTCCCAGTCGGGGTCGACCATTTCGTGGGGTACGTCCTTCAGTTGGGCCAACAACAGCAAGGGCACCGACGCGGACGTGAAGTCCTACGCCAGTACCGTCCTCGGCTGGCACTGGGGCTGGAAGGTCGACAGGGCGACGACCGGACTGCCGATCCGGGTCGGCGACCGCAAGCCGGTGAAGACGACCTGGGACTTCGCGCTCAGCTCCAACCCCGGCACGCTCGATGTCGCCTACGACCTGTGGCTGCACTCCAAGAACACCGCCGACTGGGCCGACCGGCCCACCGACGAGATCATGATCTGGCTCAACCGGCAGGGCGGCGCGGGCCCGCTCGGCACCAAATACGGCAGCGTCAGCCTCGACGGCGCGATGTGGGACATCTACCAGGGCAACATCGGCTGGAACGTGTACTCCTTCGTCCGGCAGGCCAACACCACCAAGGCCACCCTCAACATCGACGACTTCACCCAGGCCCTGGTCCGCCGCAAGCTGCTGAGCAACGACAAGTACCTCTCCGGCATCGAGTCCGGAACCGAGGTCTTCAAGGGCTCGGGGCGCCTTGACACAAAGGCGTACTCCGTCGACATCGGCTGAACGGACGCACGAAGGGTGGCTGCTTCGCGGCGGATCGGGTAGATACGAACGGGTAGCACCCATCGGTAACCACAGAGCGCCGAGGGTCCGATTCGCGGCGAGGTGAGCCTCATGTCCGCTCCACCCAGCAAACCCACCGTCACCGAGCGAGAAGCCCGGCAGGTGGCGGAGGCCGCCCGGGAACAGGACTGGCGCAAGCCCAGCTTCGCCAAGGAACTGTTCCTCGGCCGCTTCCGGCTCGACCTCATCCACCCCCACCCGCTCCCGCCCGACGAGGACGTACGGCGCGGCGAGGAGTTCCTCGCCGAGCTGCGCGTCTTCTGCGAGACGCGGATCGACGCCGCCCGCATCGAGCGCGAAGCCCGTATCCCCGACGAGGTCATTGCCGGCCTCAAGGAGCTCGGTGCCCTCGGCATGAAGATCGACCCCAAGTACGGCGGCCTCGGCCTCACCCAGGTGTACTACAACAAGGCGCTGGCGCTGGTGGGCTCGGTCTGCCCGGCGGTCGGCGTGCTGCTCTCCGCGCATCAGTCGATCGGCGTACCGCAGCCGCTGAAACTCTTCGGCACCGACGAGCAGAAGGCCGAGTTCCTGCCCCGCTGCGCCCGCACCGACATCAGCGCCTTCCTGCTCACCGAACCGGACGTCGGCTCCGACCCGGCGCGCCTGGCGACCAGCGCTGTGCGGGACGGGGACGCGTACGTCCTCGACGGGGTGAAGCTGTGGACCACCAACGGCGTGGTCGCCGATCTGCTGGTCGTGATGGCCCGGGTGCCGAAGACCGAGGGCGGCAAGGGCGGGATCACGGCGTTCGTCGTGGAGGCCGACTCGCCCGGCATCACCGTCGAGAACCGCAACGCCTTCATGGGGCTGCGCGGCATCGAGAACGGCGTCACCCGCTTCCACCAGGTCCGGGTTCCGGCCGCGAACCGTATCGGCCCCGAGGGTGCGGGCCTGAAGATCGCCCTCACCACCCTCAACACCGGCCGCCTCTCCCTGCCCGCTTCCTGCGTCGCGGCCGGCAAGTGGTGCCTGAAGATCGCCCGCGAGTGGTCGGCGGCCCGTGAGCAGTGGGGCAGGCCGATCGCCGAGCACGAGGCCGTCGGCAAGAAGATCTCCTTCATCGCGGCGACGACCTTCGCCCTGGAGGCCGTACTCGACCTGTCCAGCCAGATGGCCGACGAGGACCGCAACGACATCCGCATCGAGGGCGCGCTCGCCAAGCTCTTCGCCTCCGAGATGGGCTGGCTGATGGCCGACGAGCTGGTCCAGATCCGCGGTGGCCGCGGCTTCGAGACGGCGGAGTCCCTCGCGGCCCGCGGCGAGAAGGCGGTCCCCGCCGAACAGGTCCTGCGCGACCTGCGCATCAACCGCATCTTCGAGGGCTCGACCGAGATCATGCACCTCCTCATCGCCCGCGAGGCCGTCGACGCCCACCTCACGGTCGCCGGCGACCTCATCGACCCGGACAAGTCCCTTTCGGACAAGGCGAAAGCGGGCGCCAACGCGGGCGTCTTCTACGCCAAGTGGCTCCCGAAGCTGGTCGCGGGCAGCGGCCAACTCCCGGGCACCTATGGCGAGTTCCGCCACGGCATCGACCTCTCCCGGCATCTGCGCTACGTCGAGCGAGGCGCCCGCAAACTGGCCCGCTCCACCTTCTACGCCATGTCCCGCTGGCAGGGCCGGATGGAGACCAAGCAGGGCTTCCTGGGCCGGATCGTCGACATCGGCGCGGAACTCTTCGCGATGAGCGCGGTCTGCGTACGGGCCGAACTCCTGCGCACCCAGGGCGATCACGGCCGCGAGGCCTACCAACTCGCCGACGCCTTCTGCCAGCAGTCCCGCATCCGGGTCGAGGAACTCTTCGGCCGGCTGTGGACCAACACCGACGACGTCGACCGCAAGGTGGTCAAGGGAGTCATGGGCGGCGCCTACACGTGGCTGGAGGAGGGCATCGTCGACCCGTCGGGCGACGGGCCCTGGATCGCCGACACGACCCCGGGCCCGTCCAAGGCGGAGAACGTGCACCGCCCCATCGACTGACCCCGGATCAGCAGTACTTGTCGCTCGGATCCCGCGTCGTCCAGGAGCAGGTGTCCACCTTGCTGCCGGTCGCCCTGGTCAGCGTCGCCGTGTCGCTGGTGTTGTTCCAGACATAGGCACCGCGGTTCTGGTACGTGTTCGACGCGGTGTCCGAGCCCTTGCCGGTGTGCACTTTGATGTACTTGCCGGCGCCGATCTTGATGTTCTTGAAGACGTATCTGTGGTTCGAGGCGTCCTTGAGGACCCACCCCTTGAGCGAGATCGCCGACCGGCTGGTGTTCTTGATCTGCACCCACTCGCCGTTCAGGCTCGTGTTGGACCGGTTGTCCGAGCCCGGGCTGTCGAACCAGACGTGGTAGATCGTGACCCCGCCGGCGGCCTCGGCCGGGGTGCTCAGCAGGGTGCCGGTGAGTATCGCGGCGCCCGCGAGCGCGGGCAGGGCAGCGCGTATCCGCATGGAGAATCCCCCCAGGATGTCGTCCATTCGCCGGTCGTCCACCGGCGCAGGACTGAAGTGTTATCACATGACCTTCACGCCGTATTCACAAAGGGGGATTCCCCTTCAATGACCGACGAGAGCCGATAAGCCACCCGCCCGAGGGAACCGCTGTCCCCCCGGCCACCCGTTGCGGCAACAATGGAGGGATGAGCGACAGTCCAGCACCCCTCGCCGACCCACATCTCGTCTACGACCCCGTCGTGGGCGACGGTCCCAAGGCCCTGGTGATCCTGGGGTCCACGGGATCCATCGGCACCCAGGCCATCGACCTCGTGCTGCGCAACCCGGACCGCTTCCGGGTCACCGCACTCTCCGCCAACGGCGGCCGGGTCGGGCTTCTCGCCGAGCAGGCGTACCAGCTCAGGGTGCGGACCGTCGCGGTCGCCCGCGAGGACGTCGTACCGGCACTGCGCGAGGCCCTCGCGGCCCAGTACGGCGCGGGGGAGCCGCTCCCCGAGATCCTGGCCGGTCCCGACGCGGCCACCCAGGTCGCCGCCTCCGACTGCCACACCGTGCTGAACGGCATCACCGGGTCCATCGGACTCGCGCCCACCCTCGCCGCCCTGGAGGCGGGCCGCGCCCTCGCGCTCGCCAACAAGGAGTCGCTCATCGTCGGCGGCCCGCTGGTCAAGGCGCTCGCCAAGCCGGGCCAGATCATCCCGGTGGACTCCGAGCACGCGGCCCTCTTCCAGGCCCTCGCGGCCGGCACCCGCGCCGACGTCCGCAAGCTCGTCGTCACCGCCTCCGGCGGCCCCTTCCGCGGCCGTACGAAGGCGGAACTTGCGAACGTGACCGTCGAGGACGCACTCGCGCATCCCACCTGGGCGATGGGCCCGGTGATCACGATCAACTCCGCGACCCTGGTGAACAAGGGACTCGAAGTGATCGAGGCGCACCTGTTGTACGACATTCCCTTCGATCGCATTGAGGTGGTCGTGCACCCGCAGTCGTATGTCCACTCGATGGTGGAATTCACGGACGGATCGACGATCGCCCAGGCGACGCCCCCCGACATGCGCGGGCCGATCGCCATCGGGCTCGGCTGGCCCGAGCGGGTCCCGGACGCGGCACCCGCGTTCGACTGGAGCAAGGCCTCGACGTGGGAGTTCTTCCCGCTCGACACCGAGGCCTTCCCCTCCGTCGGCCTCGCCAGGCACGTGGGACAGCTCGCGGGCACGGCCCCGGCGGTGTTCAATGCGGCGAACGAGGAGTGCGTGGAGGCGTTCCGCGCGGGCGCGCTGCCGTTCAGCGGCATCATGGAGACGGTGACACGGGTGGTCGAGGAACACGGGACACCGGCCACGGGAACCTCGCTCACCGTGCCGGACGTCCTCGAAGCGGAGACCTGGGCACGCGCCCGGGCCCGCGAACTGACAGCGCAGACGACCACGGCGAACGCGGAGGCGCGTGCATGACAGCCCTGATGATGATCCTCGGCATAGTCGTCTTCGCGATCGGCCTGCTGGTCTCGATCGCCTGGCACGAGCTGGGACATCTCTCCACCGCGAAGCTCTTCGGCATCCGGGTGCCCCAGTACATGGTCGGCTTCGGCCCGACCATCTGGTCCCGGAAGAAGGGCGACACCGAGTACGGGTTCAAGGCCATCCCGTTCGGCGGCTACATCCGCATGATCGGCATGTTCCCGCCCGGCGACGACGGCCGGATCACCGCCCGCTCCACCTCGCCCTGGCGCAGCATGATCGAGGACGCCCGCTCGGCGGCCTTCGAGGAACTCCAGCCCGGCGACGAGACCCGCCTGTTCTACACGCGCAAACCCTGGAAACGGGTCATCGTGATGTTCGCGGGCCCGTTCATGAACCTGATCCTGGCGGTGGCGCTCTTCCTCACCGTCCTGATGGGCTTCGGCATCTCGCAGCAGACCAACACGGTCAGCTCGGTCTCCCAGTGCGTCATCGCACAGAGCCAGAACCGCGACACCTGCAAGAAGACCGACCCGGCCTCCCCGGCCGCCGCCGCGGGCCTCAAGGCCGGCGACAAGATCCTCAGCTTCGACGGCGTGAAGACGACGGACTGGAACAAACTCTCCGACCTGATCCGCGCCGCCCCCGGCAGGACGGTCCCGATCGTCGTCGAGCGCAAGGGCCAGGACGTCACCCTGCACGCGAAGATCGCGAGCAACCAGGTCGCCAAGAAGGACTCCAGCGGCCAGATCGTCCAGGGCCAGTACGTCACCGCCGGCTTCCTCGGCTTCAGTGCGGCCACCGGCATCGTCCGCCAGGACTTCGGTGACTCGGTCACCTGGATGACGGACCGACTCGGCGAGGCCGTCGACTCCATCGCCGCCCTCCCCGGCAAGATCCCGGCCCTGTGGAACGCGGCCTTCGACGGCGCTCCCCGCCAGGCCGACTCCCCGATGGGCGTGGTCGGCGCGGCCCGCGTCGGCGGCGAGATCTTCACCCTCGACATCCCGCCCACCCAGCAGCTGGCCATGGCCCTGATGCTGGTCGCCGGCTTCAACCTCTCCCTGTTCCTCTTCAACATGCTCCCGCTGCTCCCGCTCGACGGCGGGCATGTCGCCGGCGCCCTGTGGGAGGCGCTGCGCCGGAACCTGGCGAAGGTGCTCAAGCGCCCGGACCCGGGCCCGTTCGACGTGGCGAAGCTGATGCCGGTCGCCTATGTGGTGGCGGGGATCTTCGTCTGCTTCACCCTGCTCGTCCTCGTGGCGGACGTGGTTAACCCGGTGAAAATCTCCTAGTCATCCGTAGTTTGTGGCGGCCTCACATCCTTGATGTGGGGCCGCCCTCCATTGGGTGGGTTTACGGCCGGGATGTGCTCGGGCCCGCACGCTTGACGTAATCTCGAAGCCTGGAGCCCGTTGTTCCGGGACCGGGGCCTTGATCCACGACTTGGGGTTGCACAGCAGATGACTGCGATTTCTCTCGGCATTCCGTCCGTTCCGACCCGGCTCGCCGAGCGTCGCAAGAGCCGGCAGATCCAGGTCGGATCCGTGGCGGTCGGCGGCGACGCGCCGGTGTCCGTGCAGTCCATGACGACCACCCGTACGTCGGACATCGGCGCCACCCTCCAGCAGATCGCCGAACTGACCGCGTCCGGCTGCCAGATCGTCCGCGTGGCCTGCCCCACGCAGGACGACGCCGACGCGCTCTCCATCATCGCCCGCAAGTCGCAGATCCCGGTGATCGCGGACATCCACTTCCAGCCGAAGTACGTGTTCGCCGCGATCGAGGCCGGCTGCGCGGCGGTCCGCGTGAACCCCGGCAACATCAAGCAGTTCGACGACAAGGTCAAGGAGATCGCGCGGGCCGCGAAGGACCACGGCACCCCGATCCGCATCGGCGTGAACGCGGGCTCGCTGGACAGCCGACTGCTGAAGAAGTACGGCAAGGCGACCCCCGAGGCGCTGGCCGAGTCCGCCCTCTGGGAAGCGTCCCTCTTCGAGGAGCACGGCTTCCAGGACATCAAGATCTCGGTGAAGCACAACGACCCGGTCGTCATGGTCGAGGCGTACCGCCAGCTCGCCGCCCAGTGCGACTACCCGCTCCACCTCGGCGTCACCGAGGCCGGTCCCGCCTTCCAGGGCACGATCAAGTCGGCCGTCGCCTTCGGCGCGCTGCTCTCGCAGGGCATCGGCGACACGATCCGCGTCTCGCTCTCCGCCCCGCCGGTGGAGGAGATCAAGGTCGGCCTCCAGATCCTGGAGTCCCTGAACCTCAAGCCCCGCCGCCTGGAGATCGTCTCCTGCCCGTCCTGCGGTCGTGCCCAGGTCGACGTCTACAAGCTGGCCGAGGAGGTCACGGCGGGTCTGGAGGGCATGGAGGTCCCGCTGCGTGTGGCCGTCATGGGCTGCGTGGTGAACGGCCCGGGCGAGGCCCGCGAGGCCGACCTCGGCGTCGCCTCCGGCAACGGCAAGGGCCAGATCTTCGTGAAGGGCGAGGTCATCAAGACCGTCCCCGAGTCGAAGATCGTCGAGACCCTCATCGAGGAGGCCATGAAGATCGCCGAGCAGATGGAGGCGGACGGGGTGGCTTCGGGGGAGCCGACGGTCGCGGTCGCGGGCTGAACAGGTCCGCCTCGTGGCGCGCCTTGGCACTGGCGGCCCGTCCGGCGTTCGAGGGCGAGGCCGTCCAGGCCGAAGCGGGGGCCCGGGGGCGGCAGCCCCCGGACGCCCACTTTCCCCACCCCCGCTGAGAAGCGAGCCCCAACACAGGGCGGCACCGCTCAGCTTCCGCAGGTACAGTGCGGAGATCAGCAGACCCTCAGGGTGAGGTCCCGTACGTGTTGACCCAGACCACCTCTCGGGTGCTCGAACCGAGCGACCTGGAAGCCGCGCTCGCCGTACTCGACCGCGAGCCGGTCACGAACGCATTCGTGACCTCGCGGGTTCAGGTCGCCGGCCTCGATCCGTGGCGGCTCGGCGGCGAGATGTGGGGCTGGTACGAGGACGGCATGCTGACGTCCCTCTGCTACGCGGGCGCCAACCTGGTCCCGATCTGCGCCACTCCCCGGGCGGTCCGCGCGTTCGCCGACCGGGCCCGCAGGGCCGGCCGCCGCTGCTCCTCGATCGTCGGCCCCGCCGAGGCCACGGCTCAACTCTGGCGCCTCCTCGAACCGAGCTGGGGCCCGGCCCGGGAGGTCCGCGCCCACCAGCCCCTGATGGTCGCCGACCGCATGCCCACCGACATCGCTCCCGACCCCTACGTCCGTCGCATCCGCAAGGACGAGATGGAGACGATCATGCCTGCGTGCGTGGCGATGTTCACCGAGGAGGTGGGCGTCTCGCCACTGGCAGGCGACGGCGGTCTCCTCTACCAGGCCCGAGTGGCCGAACTCGTGGGCTCCGGCCGCTCGTTCGCCCGCCTCGACGAGTACGGCAAGGTCGTCTTCAAGGCCGAGATCGGCGCGGCGACCCCGCAGGCCTGCCAGATCCAGGGCGTCTGGGTGGCCCCCGAGTACCGGGGGATGGGCGTGGCGGCCCCCGCGATGGCCGCGGTACTGCGCTACGCGCTCGCGGACGTGGCCCCCGTGGTCAGCCTCTACGTGAACGACTTCAACACCCCGGCGAGAAGGGCGTACCTGAGGGTCGGCTTCCAGGAGATCGGCGCCTTCATGAGCGTCCTGTTCTAGAGGTTTTCAGGGGCGCGGAGCTGCATCGATTTGCGGCTCCGCCGCGTGGGCGCGACCGGCCCCCACGC
This sequence comes from Streptomyces sp. NPDC050549, assembly GCF_040655035.1. NCBI lineage: Bacteria > Bacillati > Actinomycetota > Actinomycetes > Kitasatosporales > Streptomycetaceae > Streptomyces > Streptomyces sp. NPDC050549. Next base: position 64,796 of record NZ_JBFAJD010000005.1, on the reverse strand, counting down.
ACCCGCACCCGACCGACAACCGCCACCCCCTGTACTCTCCCCACATGCGATTTCCCGGTCACGGCCACCGCCACCCCGAAGACGTCGTGATCGCCCCCCTGAACCTCTCGGCCCATGTCGACGAAGCCCTCGCCGTACAAGCCGTCGCATTCGGCCTGGGCGCGGACGAGGTAGCCGTACGCAGACAGATCGTCCTGCGCCACATGACCTACCCCGGCGCCAACGCCTTCGGCGCCACCTCCCAGGGCCGACTGGTCGGGTTCGTCTACGGCATGCCCAACAACCGCACCCACTGGTGGTCCACGGTCGTGGAGCCGTACCTCCGTACCGGCGGTCACGACGCCTGGCTCGACGACTCCTTCGTGATCACCGAGCTGCACGTCCACCCGCACTTCCAGAACCGCGGCCTCGGCCGTTCCCTGATCACCACCATCACGGACGCCGCCGCCGAACCCCGCTCGATCCTCTCCGCGATCGACACCGACAGCCCGGCCCGCGGCCTCTACCGCTCCCTGGGCTACGAGGACCTCGCCCGCCAGGTCCTGTTCCCCAGCGCCCCGAAGCCGTACGCGGTGATGGGTGCCCCGCTGCCGCTGCGCCGTCGCTAACCGATTTCCACCGGCGCAGCGAGCCCGGCTAACCTCCTAGCCATCACCCTTTCCCGGCAGGAGTACAGGAACCATGGCGAACGCACCGGTCCAGCGCATGTCCCAGTTGATGGCGAAGACGCTGCGCGACGACCCGGCGGACGCCGAGGTCCTCAGCCACAAGCTGCTCGTGCGGGCCGGTTACGTCCGCCGTACCGCCGCCGGCATCTGGTCCTGGCTGCCCCTCGGCAAGAAGGTCCTCTCGAACGTGGAGCGGATCGTGCGCGAGGAGATGGACGCGATCGGCGCCCAGGAGGTGCTGCTGCCCGCGATCCTGCCCCGGGAGCCGTACGAGGCGACCGGCCGCTGGGACGAGTACGGCCCCGAGCTGTTCCGCCTCAAGGACCGCAAGGGCGGCGACTACCTCCTCGGCCCCACCCACGAGGAGATCTTCACGCTGATCGTGAAGGACCAGGCGTCCTCCTACAAGGACCTGCCGGTCATCCTCTACCAGATCCAGAACAAGTACCGCGACGAGGCCCGCCCCCGGGCCGGCATCCTCCGCGGCCGTGAGTTCCTGATGAAGGACTCGTACTCCTTCGACACGGAGGACGAGGGCCTCGCCAAGTCGTACGCCCTGCACCGCGAGGCCTACCAGAAGGTCTTCGCGCGTCTGGGCCTCGACTACCGCATCTGCGCCGCGACCGCGGGCGCGATGGGCGGCTCCAAGTCGGAGGAGTTCCTCGCCCCGGCCGAGGCCGGCGAGGACACCTTCGCGGACTGCCCGAACTGCGACTTCGCGGCCAACACCGAAGCGATCGCGTACGAGTTGAAGCCCGTGGACGCCACCGGCGTGCCCGCGCTCGAAGAGATCCCCACCCCCGACACCCCCACCATCGAGACCCTCGCCGCCCACCTCGGCGTAGCGGCCTCGGCCACCCTGAAGAACCTCCTCGTGAAGGTCGACGGCGAGATCGTGGCCGTAGGAGTGCCCGGTGACCGCGAGGTCGACATGGACAAGGTCGAGGCCCATTTCGCCCCCGCCGCAGTCGAGTTGGTGACTGCGGAGGACTTCACCGGCCGTCCCGACCTGGTGCGAGGCTACGTCGGCCCGCAGGGCCTGGGCGACAAGGTCACCTACATCGCGGACCCGCGCGTGGCCCCCGGCACCTCGTGGATCACGGGCGCCAACAAGGAGGGCACGCACGCGAAGAACGTCGTCGCGGGCCGTGACTTCGAGGTCGGCGAGTACGTCGACGTCGTGGTCGTGCAGGAGGGCGACCCCTGCCCCAAGTGCGGCACCGGCCTCAAGCTGGACCGTGCCATCGAGATCGGCCACATCTTCCAGCTCGGCCGCAAGTACGCCGACGCCCTCAAGCTCGACGTCCTCGGCCAGCACGGCAAGCCGGTCCGCGTGACGATGGGCTCCTACGGCATCGGTGTCTCCCGCGCGGTGGCCGCCCTCGCCGAGCAGACCGCCGACGACAAGGGCCTGTGCTGGCCCGCCGAGGTCGCCCCGGCCGACGTCCACGTGGTCGCCGCCGGCAAGGCCCTGCAGACCGAACTCGCCCTCGACGTCTCGGAGAAGCTGCGCGCGGCCGGTCTGCGCGTCCTGGTCGACGACCGGGCCGGGGTCTCCCCGGGCGTGAAGTTCACCGACTCCGAGCTGATCGGCGTACCGAAGATCCTGGTCGCCGGCCGCCGTTCCGCCGAAGGCGTCCTGGAGCTCAAGGACCGCAGGACCGGCGAGCGCGAGGAACTGACCGTCGACGAGGCGATCGCGCGTCTCACCGCGTAAGCACCGCCCGGCAGCGTAAGCACCGCCCGGCAGGCTTCAACAAGCCTGCCGGGCGGCCTTGTTGAAGCATCAAGCAATTTAAGATTCCTCTCAGAGAGTTCTCGGGAGGCGTATGGGCGCTTCACAGACTTCTCTCAGGCTGATCCCCGACCGTAGTGAGTGACAGAGAGTCACTGCGGAGGGGAACGGTCATGACAGTCAAGGAGCGTGGGGCCGCTGCGGCGGTCCGCAGAGGCAAGCGGCGCATCGCGGCGGCCACGGCAGCGGTCACGCTGGCGGCAGCCGCCGGGGTGTTCGCCCTGGTCGGCACGTTGCAGTCGGACACGACGGCGAGCACGGACACCGGTTCGTCGTCGTCTTCGTCCTCCTCCTCGTCCTCCACTTCTTCGGACGACTCGACGAGCAGCTCCTCCTCGGACAACTCGTCCTCCTCGTCGTCCTCTTCATCGTCCTCGGACCTCCAGGCGTCCTCCAGCGGAGTGTCGTCCTCGTCCGGCGGCTCCACCGACTCCACGTCGGGAGCGTCGTGATGACCACAACCACCCTGCGCAGGACGGCCGCCGCCGACTGGCGCGCCCTGGGGACCGGCGTCCGGCTGGTCGTCACCGACCCGGCCCTGCTGGACTCCTGCAACCTGCTCCTCGCCCGGCACCTCGCCGAGGTCGACGCGGCCTGCAGCCGGTTCCGTGCCGACTCCGAACTCGCCGCCCTGGACGCCTCGCCGGGCCGCCCGGTCACCGTCAGTCCGCTGCTCGCCGAAGCCCTGGCCGTCGCCCTGCGCGCGGCCGAGGCGACGGACGGCGCGGTGGACCCGACAGTCGGCTCGGCGATGAACGCCATCGGCTACGACCGCGACTTCACCCTCGTCCGCGAGGACGACCGCCCGGTCCGGCTCACCGTGAAGCGCGCCCCGGGCTGGCGCCTGATCGACCTCGACCGTACGACGGGCACGGTCACCGTCCCGGCCGGCGTCCGCCTCGACCTCGGCGCCACGGCGAAGGCCTGGGCCGCCGACAAGGCCGCCGCGATGCTCGCCGACGTGGCCGGCTGCGGAGTCCTGGTGAGTCTCGGCGGCGACACGGCGGTGGCGGGGGAGCCCCCGGCCGGCGGCTGGAACATCCGCGTCCAGGACATCACCGGTTCCGTCGACGAGACGCCCACGGACGGCACGTACGCCACGATCGGCCTGCGCTCCGGCGGCCTCGCCACCTCGGGCACCGCCGCCCGCAACTGGCGCCGCGGCGGCCACGAGCTGCACCACATCGTCGACCCGGGCACCGGCCTCCCCGTCCGCAGCCCCTGGCGCACGGTCTCGGTCGCCGCGGCGACGAGCGCCGACGCCAACGCGGCGAGCACGGCGGCCATGGTGAAGGGGGCGGGCGCGGAACTCTGGCTGACGCGCCTCGGCCTGCCGGCCCGCCTGGTCGCACAGGACGGGACGGTCGTCACGACCCCCGGCTGGCCCACATCCCTGGTGGCCGCCGCATGACCTCCGAAACCCTCTGGTACGCCAACCGCGCCACCGGAGCCGTCTGCCTCGTCCTGTTCACGGTCGTCGTCCTGCTCGGCATCGCAGTTCGCCTGCGCACCCGGCTCCCCGGCCTGCCCCGCTTCGGCACGGTGAACCTGCACCGCTCGCTCTCCCTCTCCGCGACCGCCTTCCTGGCCCTGCACATCGCGGTGGCGGTGATCGACGGCTACGTGAACATCAGCGTCCTCGACGCGGTGATCCCCTTCGTCTCCGACTACCAGCCGCTCTGGCTCGGCCTCGGCACGGTCGCCCTCGACCTGATGCTCGCGGTCCTGGTCACCAGCCTCCTCAGAGAACGCATCGGACACCGCACCTGGCGGGCGGTCCACTGGCTCGCGTACGCCTCCTGGCCCGTCGCCCTGTTCCACGGCATCGGCATCGGCACGGACACCGGCGCCGACTGGATGACCTGGCTGACCGTGTCCTGCGTGGCCGCGGTGGTCGCCGCCTTCGGCATCCGCCTGGCCCACTCCGCCCGCGCCGCCCGCCGCACCCCCGCAGCCCTGCTCCGCACAGCCGAAGGAGCCCGACCGTGACCACGACCTTCACCGACGTCTACATGTCCCCCCGCCTCCTCGCCCCCGGCGGCACCGCGGCCGACCTCGCCACTCACGAACAGCGCTACGGCCCACTGTCGTACGGCGATCCGGACGCCCTTCTGAGAACAGTCGCCGAATCCGGTCTCACCGGACGCGGAGGCGCCGCGTTCCCGACGTACCGCAAGCTGGTCGCGGTGGCCGACGCGAGCCGCCGCACGGGCCGCGCCCCCGTGGTCGTGGCGAACGGAGCGGAGGGCGAGCCGGCCAGCCGCAAGGACAAGACCCTGCTCCGCCTGTCACCCCATCTGGTCCTGGACGGGCTGCAGTTGGCGGCCCGCGCGGTGGGCGCGGGGGAGGTCCACCTGGCCGTCGAGGACGGCGCGTCCTACCTGGAGTCGGCCCTGGCCCAGCGGAACGACCCGCTGAACGTGAAGGTCGTCCGCCTGCCCAAACGCTTCCTCTCCGGCCAGGCCTCGGCACTCGCCCAGTACGTCTCCGGGAACGCTCCGCTGCCACGCCACCAGCGCCCACCGGTCCGCGAACGCGGGGTGCGCAAGGCGCCGACGCTCGTCCAGAACGTGGAGACCCTGGCCCACCTCGCCCTGGTCGCCCGCTACGGCGCCGACTGGTTCCGCAGCGCGGGCAGCCCCACCCAGCCCGGCAGCACGCTCTGCACCCTGCAGGTGCCGGGCCGCGAAGTCCGGGTCGTGGAAGCCCCGTTCGGGCTCCCGCTGAACCGGCTCCTGCCCCTGGACGGAATGTCCGCGGTACTTGTCGGCGGCTACCACGGCACCTGGATCCCGGCCGCCGAAGCAGCCCAACTCACACTGGACGCAACGTACTTGGGGGCAGGTGTCCTGGCCGCCCTCCCCGCCGGTCGCTGCGGAGTGGCCGAAACCGCCCGAGTCCTGCGCTACCTGGCCCTCCAGTCGGCCGGCCAGTGCGGCCCCTGCCTGAACGGTCTGCCGCGCATCGCCTCCGCGTTCGGCACCCTGGCCACTCCCGGTCCCCAGTCCACCACCCGTCAGGACGTGGCCCGTTGGTCCGGCCTGGTGGAGGGCCGAGGTGCCTGTCACCACCCCGACGGCACGGTCCGCCTCGTGCGCAGCGCACTGACCACCTTCGCGACCGAACTGGACGCCCACGCAAGGGGTTTGTGCACGGCGACCGACCGCACCCCCTTCCTCCCGATCCCGAACGAGGCCCGCTGACATGGACCAACAGCTCGACATCGACTGGACGGCGTGCCAGGGCCACGGCCTGTGCGCGGAGCTGCTGCCGGACCACATCACCATGGACGAGTGGGGCTATCCCCTGGCCGGGGACACCCGCATCCCCGCCCGCACGGTCAGGCGCGCCCGCAGAGCCGCCGCCGACTGTCCCGTCCTCGCCCTCAAGCTCACGCCGACCCCGGCGGGCTGACGTCCACCGGAGCCGGCGGCCGGGGCAGCCTGGGCCGCGGAGGCGGCGTGATTCGCCCTTGACAGTGCGTACTTGGGCGCGAGGTGTCCGCCCGGCCCCTCGCCGGCGCCGGTTCAGGCGCCGACGGGCTGACGGGAAATCAGCAGACCTCGGCGGTGACCAGCTCGCGCGGGAGTTCCACCCGCATGCCGCAGAAGCAGCGCAGCAGGCTGGCGACACGGATGACGACCTCGTCCGGGTCCCATGTCGCGATTTCAGGCAGATTGTCCGCTAATGAAATGTGGATGCACACAACTGTCTCCCCAGGGATGCACGACGACGCGAGTGATCCGCTCCGGGAGGTCAGCGGTTGACCGTTGCTATCCATGGCCGTCGGAGGCTGGGAGAGTTTCGGTCATATTCACTCGTCCGGGGTGTATCGCCTTTCCCTGCCCGTCGGGCGCCGGCGTCGCCGCGAGGGGCCGGGGCGGAGGTCGCTGACCTCACGTGATGCGGCTGACCTGGAGCATCGCCTCGGCATCCTTGATGAGTGCGCGCTGACGTGCCTCCGGCAATTGGCGGTACAGCTTGAGGAGTCGCGCCTCCCGCTCGTCCGCGCTGGGCCCGGGCGCGGCGCGGCCCACGGCTTCGAAGAACTCGCGAGGGGTCGTCCGCACGCCCCAGCCGCGGAACACCTCCACCATGGCCCGCAGCTTCTCCGGGTCGATGCGAGAGGTGCCGCGGGTCCGGTTCATCCACGCGTTGAGTGTCGGGTACGAGATGCCCGTTGCCGACGCCAGGTCCTTCTGGGTCTTTCCCGGGGCTTGTGCCAGGAGGCGTTCGAGCAGAGCCGTCAGGTCTACGTCCTGACGGGCCGGATCGTTGCCGGGTTCTGCGTCTCCTCGGCGGCTTTGCTGGTTCGTCACGCAACAGAGGATCCGGCATCACTATCTACAAGCGCAAGTAGATCGCAGACCGGCAATTCGGGCTTCTGGTGCATGCCGGAGCGCTATCGCGTTTGTTCCACCGCAAATGCGCGGGTGTGGGCCCGCGCACTCCCGCCGTGGGGGCTTGCCCTCTCCTCGCGGTCCGTGCACAACTTGACACTGTATGCATCTACGTGAAGACTGTAGATAGCTCCGGAGCCGGCGACGGGCGCGCAGCAGCGTCCGTTCCGGATCGGCGAGATCCTGTACGACCTGGCCCTGCCGCAGCGCGACGGACACGGGGACGTCTGGTACTTCCAGGGGCACCGGGCCAGCGACGGCATGCCCCTGATGTCCCTCGACGGCAGGCCCGAGCGCTGCTCCCTCGCCAATGTGGCCGCATACCTGGGGCCGTTGTCGCCGGAGCGGGCCGACGGCGAAGGCCCGGCCGTCGGCCCGGTGTCGGCGGCAGGCACCTGCTGAGCCTCGTCGCCGGGGACCGGCAGTTGTCCTGGTGGCTGCTGCCGAGGGACCCTCCGCTCTTCGGGCACGTCCGGCGGGTGGATCACACCGCCCACCACCTGCGACGCGACGGCCCCGCCGCCCTGGAGCAGGCCGCCCACATCCGCAGTCACACCCGCCTGCTGGCCATGGAGGGAGCCCTGTTCGCCGCCCCCGTCCGGCAACACCCGCAGGCGCGGCCCCCGACCGAGCGCTGACACGGCACGGGACGGCCTCCCGGCCGCCCCGCGAAGCTCCGGTTGGCAGGCTCGGGAGGCACGTCGGCCGGACCCACGGCGCTCCCCTGCGAGGACCTCCAGCAGGGGAGCGCCGTCCCGACCGCGGCACGCCGAGGGGACCGCCCCGGGCTCCGCCCGCGCTGCGGCTACAGCCAGCCCGCGAACTCCAGCAGCAACTCGGCGTCCGATGTCCGCCCCACGCGGCGCGCCCGTACCCCCGACTCCACCGCCCGGAACAGCGTCCAGCCGCGCAGCCGTTCCTGATCCACCTCCAGCGACTCCGCCAGCCGCTTGATCCGCCGCCTGGTAGTGGCGGCCCCCGAAGGTGTGGCGATCAGGTCCTCCACCCGGTCCCGCACCAGCCGAGCCAGATCGAACGCGCACTCACCCACGACAGGATCCGGCCCCACCGCAAGCCACGGCACCCGGTCACCGGCCAGCACCTTGCTCTGCCGAAACGTCCCGTGCAGCAACCGCGCCTCAGGAGGCGCGGCCAACAACTCGTCCCGGGCGTCCAGGGCCGCCGAGACCAGCGAAGCGACCTCCGCCCCGCTGTCCCGCATGGCCGCGGCCTGCCGCCCGGTCCGCTCGGCCACGGTCTCGAACGCGTGATCGCCCGGCGGCTCCACCCACAGCCGCCGCAACGCCCCCGCCGCCTCCAGCAACGCCTTCGCCTCCGGCAACGACCGCACCGACACATCCGGATGCAACCGCTCCAGCACCAGCACACCCTCACCGGCCGCCACCTCGACCAGCTGTACGGCCCCCCGGCCGCCCCAGTGCGCGAGCGCGGCCCGCTCGCTCTCCGGCCGGGCCCGGCGCGGGGCCAGCTTCAGCACCGCCGGCGTTCCGTCGGCCTGCCGAACGAGCACCACCAGGCTGCTGCGCCCACCGGGCACCTGCACCCGTTCCACAGTCAACTCGCGTAGATCAACGGCCTGTTGGGCCACCTCGGGCAGCTTCTCCAACCAGTCGTCACCGCTCGGTGCCGTCTCACCGAGCGCCCTCACCAGACGCTGCGGCGGTTCGAAAGCCATGCGCGAGTAGTTCCCTTCATATGGTCCTGCGGCCCGGTGCGGTGTTACGCCGTGGGTGTCGCCGAGGCCGTTGGGGTCGCGGCCCGCTCGGCGAGACCTGGGAAGGGTACGCTGCCGCCGCGCCAGCGCACCGCCCGGACCGCCGCTTCCCGCAGCGCCTCCGCGGCCGTACCGCGCACCCCGCCGGTCGACGCCCGCACCAGGTCGGAGTAGACCCCGGCCACCCGCTCCTCCAGCTCCGCGGCGAGCCGTACGGCGGCGGCCGAGTCCGGCACCGGGAACGGCAGCGCGTACGCGGCCGACGCGGCCACCGGCCTGCCGCCCAGGTCCCGTACCTCCCGGACCAGCGCGTCCCGCCGGGCCCGGTGCCCGTCGTAGGCGGCCTTGGCCTCGGTGCGCCGGCCCTCGCGGATACGGCCGCCGACCACGCCGTAGCCGTAGACCGCCGCGTGCTCGGCGGCCAGGGCCGCCTGCAGTGCGGTCAGTTCCGCGGCCTTCTCCTCGCTCACTTGGCATCCTCCGTCAGCAGATACGCGTGCCCGGCCCCGGCCGCAGCCACCGAGGCCAGCAACCGGGCCAGCTCGCCCGGCACGTCGATCAGGGCCTTGGCCCGCTTGTCGGCGAGGGTCCGCTCGGCCGCCGCCAGCCCGGCGAGGGCGCCGCTCTCGGTGGTGGGTACGGCGGAGGCCGATGCCGATGCCGACGGCGCGGCAGTGGCCGTAGGAGAGGGTGTGGAACCGCCGCCCCCGAAGGCGGTCGCGTGTCGGACGACCTCCGCGCGGAGCGGGTTCAGGCGCTCCGCGAGAGTCGGGTGGGCGGCGAGCACCGCGTCGTACTGCTGGAGCAGGGTCTCGCTGTCGGAGGCCGCACGCGCGCGTGCGCGTTCCGCGGCCGAGGGGCTGCCCGCGGTGTTCTCGGTGTCGTCGGCGTCGGTGGAGCAGCCCACCAGGAGCGCGGCTCCGGCGGCCGAGGCGAGCAGGCTCCTTCTGCGCGGTCCCGTGAGGGTGCGCGGAGGTGGGGGGAACGGCACGGCGGATCGTCCTCGGGGGCTCGTACGAACGAAAACACGGGAAGGGCTGCGCGCCCGTGATCACGGTACCCGCGCATGCCCCGGACTCATGTCACCGGCTCGTGGGCCCACCCGAGGGCGCGGGGAAGTGCGCGATCGGCAGGCTGCGACCCGTACCCGCCCGACCTCCGCAACCACCCGAGCCCAACGGCGCCCGCCCCCACTGCCGGAGGCACACGTGGGCGGCAACACGCTCCAGGACCGGATACCCTTTGAGCAGACACGCGCCCTACCCACAACAGCACACGCGGCCGAGGAGTCACCCGGATGAGCACGACCCAGAGCGAGAGGCTGCGAGTACTGCTGGAACCGCTCGTCAGCTCCCAGGGACTCGATCTCGAAGAGGTCGAAGTGGACTCGGTCGGACGCAAGCGGGTGCTGCGCGTGGTCGTCGATTCCGACACGGGTGCCGATCTGGACCAGATCGCGGATGTGAGCCGCGCGCTCTCCGCGAAGCTCGACGAGACCGACGCGATGGGTGCGGGCGAGTACACCCTTGAGGTCGGGACCCCCGGTGCCGAGCGCGAGCTCACCGAGCACCGTCACTACGTGCGTGCCACCGACCGGCTGGTGAAGTTCCAGCTGGCCGAGAGCGGTGAGTTGGTCGCCCGGATCCTCGACGTGGACGACGAGGGGATCGACGTGGAAGTGCCCGGAGTGAAGGGGCGCAAGCCGACCGCCAAGCGGCTCGCTTTCGCGGATGTCCTCAAGGCCCGTGTGCAGGTCGAGTTCAACCGCAAGAACAAGAACGACAACGAAGAGAACGCAGAGGAGGCGTAGCCGTGGACATCGACATGAGTGCCCTGCGGGGCCTGGTACGGGAGAAGGAGATCTCCTTCGACCTGCTGGTCGGAGCGATCGAGTCGGCCCTCCTCATCGCCTACCACCGCACCGAGGGAAGCCGTCGCCACGCGCGCGTGGTGCTCGACCGTGAGAACGGCCATGTGACGGTCTGGGCGAAAGAGGACCCCGAGGACCTGGAGGAGGGGGAGGAGCCGCGCGAGTTCGACGACACCCCGTCCGACTTCGGCCGGATCGCCGCCACCACCGCCAAGCAGGTCATCCTGCAGCGGCTGCGGGACGCCGAGGACGAGGTGACGTTCGGCGAGTTCGCCGGCCGTGAGGGCGACATCGTCGCCGGTGTGGTCCAGCAGGGCCGCGACCCGAAGAACGTGCTCGTCGACATCGGCAAGCTGGAGGCCATCCTGCCGGTGCAGGAGCAGGTGCCGGGTGAGGAGTACCCGCACGGGCTGCGCCTGCGGTCGTACGTCGTCCGGGTGGCGAAGGGCATGCGCGGTCCGTCCGTGACCCTCTCCCGTACGCACCCCAACCTGGTGAAGCAGCTGTTCGCCATGGAGGTGCCGGAGGTGGCCGACGGGTCGGTGGAGATCGCCGCCATCGCGCGCGAGGCCGGCCACCGCACGAAGATCGCCGTCCGCTCCACCCGCAGCGGTCTGAACGCCAAGGGCGCCTGTATCGGCCCGATGGGCGGCCGGGTGCGCGCGGTGATGGGCGAACTGAACGGCGAGAAGATCGACATCGTCGACTGGTCGGACGATCCGGCCGAGATGGTGGCCAACGCGCTGTCCCCGGCGCGGGTCTCCAAGGTCGAGGTGGTGGACCTCGCGGCCCGCTCCGCGCGCGTGACGGTGCCGGACTACCAGCTGTCGCTCGCGATCGGCAAGGAAGGGCAGAATGCCCGGCTTGCGGCCCGCCTCACCGGCTGGCGGATCGACATCCGTCCGGACACCGAACAGCCGTCCGACCAGCCAGGGGAATAGTTCTCGGCCGTCAGTGGCTTAGATCACGACAACAGCCGTTCGATTCTTGCCCGGCAGGGGTGAGGTCGGTGCGGGGAGGTAGACTTAGCAGTGTCTGGCCGGACGCGAGCCCGCGCATGCCCTGAACGCACCTGTGTGGGGTGCCGGGAGCGAGCGGCCAAGAAGGACTTGCTGCGCATCGTGGCGGTCGAGGGCGAATGCGTCCCCGATCATCGCGGTACGCTGCCCGGCCGGGGTGCTTATCTGCATCCCGCCCTGGTCTGTCTCGACCTGGCGGTACGCCGCCGGGCGTTCCCACGGGCGCTGCGTGCCCAGGGAACGCTCGACACAAAGGCGTTGCGTCTCTCCGTCGAGCAGGCAACACCGTAAGAGCGAGTCGTACGGAACCTCCGTGCGGCCCGGTATTCCGCGAGTTGGAAGTAGGTCGAGATTGCGATGAGCACTCGATGAGCACGCGATGAGTACGCCCATGAAGTAGCGACGGTCCGGACGCACCCGGACCTAAAAGGAGCGAAGTGGCTAAGGTCCGGGTATACGAACTCGCCAAGGAGTTCGGGGTGGAGAGCAAGGTCGTCATGGCCAAGCTCCAAGAACTCGGTGAATTTGTCCGTTCGGCGTCCTCGACGATCGAGGCGCCCGTTGTACGCAAGCTGACAGACGCCCTCCAGCAGGGCAGCGGAGGCGGCAAGCCCGCCCCCGCACGGAAGGCTGCCCCGGCCCGTCCGGGAGCCCCCTCTCCGGCGCAGGGTGCCCGTCCGGGTCCCGCCGCCCCGCGTCCGCCGGCCCCGAAGCCGGCTGTCGCCGAGAGCGCCGCCGCGGCTCCCGCAGCCCCGGCCGCGCCCGCCGCACCGGCCTCCACCGGTGGCCCCCGTCCGGGCCCGCGGCCCGCGCCGCGGCCCGCCCCGGTCTCCCCGGCGCCGACCGCGCCCGAGTTCACCGCGCCTCCGGCGGCTCCCGCGGCTCCGGCCGCCCCTGCCTCCACCGGCGGCTCCGCACCCCGTCCGGGCGCCCCGCGTCCGGCTAGCCAGGCGCCCCGTCCGGGCGCTGCCCGTCCGGCCGGTCCCGGCCAGGGCGGACAGGGTCGTGGCGACCGTCCCGAGCGTGGCGGCGACCGTCCCGGCGCTCCGCGTCCGGGTGGCCAGGGCGCGCGCCCCGGTGCTCGTCCGGCCGGTCCCCGTCCGGGCAACAACCCGTTCACCTCCGGCGGTTCCACCGGCATGGCGCGCCCTGGGGCGCCCCGTCCCGGTGCCCCGCGTCCCGGCGGCCAGGACCGCCCGGGTGGTGCTCCCGGCGGCGCTCCGCGTCCGCAGGGTGCCGGTCAGGGCGGTCCCCGTCCCCAGGGTGCTGCGGGCGGTCCCCGTCCCGGTGCTCCGGGTGGCGCGCGTCCGACCCCGGGCGGCATGCCCCGCCCGCAGGGCGGCGCTCCGCGTCCGGGCGGTGGCCCCGGTGGCAACCGTCCGAACCCCGGCATGATGCCGCAGCGTCCCGCTGCGGGTAGCAGCCCCCGTCCCGGTGGCGGCCCCGGTGGCCGTGGTCCCGGTGCCGGCGGCGGTCGTCCGGGCGGTCCCGGCGGCGGTCGTCCCGGTGGTGGCGGCGGCTTCGCCGGTCGTCCCGGTGGCGGCGGTGGCGGTTTCGCCGGTCGTCCCGCGGGTCCCGGTGGCGGTGGCGGCGGTTTCGCCGGCCGTCCGGGTGCTCCCGCCGGTGGCGGCGGTGGCCGTCCCGGCTTCGGCGGTCGTCCCGGTGGTCCGGGTGGCCGTGGTGGCACACAGGGCGCCTTCGGTCGTCCCGGTGGTCCCGCGCGCCGTGGTCGCAAGTCGAAGCGGCAGAGGCGCCAGGAGTACGAGGCCATGCAGGCCCCGTCGGTCGGCGGTGTGATGCTGCCTCGTGGCAACGGACAGTCCGTCCGTCTGTCGCGCGGTGCCTCGCTCACCGACTTCGCCGAGAAGATCAACGCCAACCCGGCGTCGCTCGTCGGCGTGATGATGAACCTCGGCGAGATGGTCACTGCCACGCAGTCCGTCTCCGACGAGACGCTGAAGCTCCTCGCGGACGAGATGAACTTCGTCCTGGAGATCGTCAGCCCCGAGGAGGAGGACCGCGAGCTGCTCGAGTCCTTCGACATCGAGTTCGGCGAGGACGAGGGTGGCGAGGAGTTCCTCGTCGCGCGTCCGCCGGTCGTGACCGTCATGGGTCACGTCGACCACGGCAAGACCCGGCTCCTCGACACCATCCGCAAGACGAACGTCGTCGCGGGCGAGGCCGGCGGTATCACGCAGCACATCGGCGCGTACCAGGTCACGACCGAGGTCAACGACGAAGAGCGCAAGATCACCTTCATCGACACCCCGGGTCACGAGGCGTTCACCGCCATGCGTGCCCGTGGTGCCAAGTCGACCGACATCGCGATCCTCGTGGTGGCGGCCAACGACGGTGTGATGCCCCAGACGATCGAGGCGTTGAACCACGCCAAGGCGGCCGACGTGCCGATCGTGGTCGCGGTCAACAAGATCGACGTCGAGGGCGCAGACCCGACCAAGGTGCGCGGTCAGCTCACCGAGTTCGGTCTGGTGGCCGAGGAGTACGGCGGCGACACCATGTTCGTCGACATCTCCGCCAAGCAGGGTCTGAACATCGACCAGCTGCTGGAGGCCGTGGTCCTGACCGCGGACGCCTCGCTCGACCTGCGGGCCAACCCGGAGCAGGACGCGCAGGGCATCGCGATCGAGTCCCACCTCGACCGTGGCCGCGGCGCCGTCGCGACCGTCCTGGTCCAGCGCGGCACCCTGCGGGTCGGCGACACCATGGTGGTCGGCGACGCCTACGGCCGTGTCCGCGCGATGCTCGACGACAAGGGCGACAACGTGGAAGAGGCGGGTCCCTCGACCCCGGTCCTCGTCCTCGGACTCACCAACGTCCCGGGCGCCGGCGACAACTTCCTCGTCGTCGACGAGGACCGCACGGCACGTCAGATCGCCGAGAAGCGCGCGGCGCGCGAGCGCAACGCCAACTTCGCCCGGCGTGGAGTCAGGTTCTCCCTGGAGAACCTGGACGAGGCCCTCAAGGCCGGTCTGGTGCAGGAACTCAACCTCATCATCAAGGGCGACGCGTCCGGTTCGGTGGAGGCTCTCGAGTCCTCGCTGCTCCAGCTCGACGTCGGCGACGAGGTCGACATCCGCGTCCTGCACCGCGGCGTGGGTGCGGTCACCGAGTCGGACATCGACCTGGCGACCGGCTCCGACGCGATCGTCATCGGCTTCAACGTCCGCGCAGCGGGCCGAGCGGCGCAGATGGCGGAGCGCGAGGGCGTCGACGTCCGGTACTACTCGGTGATCTACCAGGCCATCGAGGAGATCGAGGCGGCCCTGAAGGGCATGCTCAAGCCGGAGTACGAGGAGGTCGAGCTCGGCACGGCGGAGATCCGCGAGGTCTTCAAGTCGTCCAAGCTGGGCAACATCGCCGGTGTCCTGGTCCGCTCCGGAGAGGTCAAGCGCAACACCAAGGCGCGCCTCGTCCGCGACGGCAAGGTCATCGCGGAGAGCCTCACCATCTCCGGTCTGCGTCGCTTCAAGGACGACGTCACCGAGATCCGCGAAGGGTTCGAGGGCGGTATCAACCTCGGCAACTTCAACGACATCAAGGTCGACGACGTCATCGCGACGTACGAGATGCGCGAGAAGCCTCGCGGCTGATCGTCACAGCACGCGATCGGGGCCGGTCGGCGGGGACACAATTCCGTCGATCGGCCCCGGCCGTTGCGTGTACGGTTCCTGTATCGGCGTCCAAGACCGGCGCCCATACCCCGAACCGGCGGGACATCCGGGCACACATGTATGTGGGGACTCTGTCCTTCGATCTGCTCCTCGGCGACGTCCACTCGCTGAAGGAGAAACGCTCTCTCGTCCGTCCGATCGTGGCCGAACTCCAGCGCAAGTACGCGGTGAGCGCGGCCGAGACGGGCAGTCAGGACCTGCACCGCAGGGCCGAGATCGGGCTCGCGGTGGTCTCCGGGGACACGGGACACCTCACCGACGTACTGGACCGCTGCGAGCGACTCGTCGCCGGGCGGCCCGAGGTGGAACTGCTCTCGGTTCGACGCAGGCTCCACAGCGACGAAGACTGAAGCAAGCAGCAAGACGTAGTTACTAAGGAGACGGACCAGTGGCCGACAACGCGCGTGCCAAGAGGCTGGCGGACCTCATCCGAGAGGTGGTGGCCCAGAAGCTGCAGCGCGGGATCAAGGACCCGCGGCTCGGCTCGCACGTCACCATCACGGACACCCGGGTCACCGGGGACCTGAGGGAGGCGACCGTCTTCTACACCGTGTACGGGGACGACGAGGAGCGCGCGGCAGCCGCCGCCGGTCTGGAGAGCGCCAAGGGCGTGCTCCGCTCGGCCGTGGGTGCCGCGGCCGGCGTGAAGTTCACGCCGACCCTCACTTTCGTCGCGGACGCCCTGCCGGACACCGCCAAGACCATCGAGGACCTCCTCGACAAGGCACGGCAGTCCGACGAGAAGGTGCGAGAGGTCTCGGCGGGCGCCGCCTACGCGGGCGACGCGGACCCGTACAAGAAGCCGGACGACGAGGACGACGCCGCCGAATGACGCAGAAGACCCAGACGCCCGACGGCCTTGTCATCGTGGACAAGCCGTCGGGCTTCACCTCGCACGACGTGGTCGCCAAGATGCGCGGCATCGCCCGCACCCGCCGCGTCGGGCACGCCGGCACCCTCGACCCCATGGCGACGGGCGTGCTCGTCCTCGGTGTCGAGAAGGCGACAAAGCTCCTCGGTCATCTCGCGCTGACGGAGAAGGAGTACCTGGGCACGATCCGCCTGGGCCAGAGCACCCTGACCGACGACGCCGAGGGCGAGACCACGGGGTCGGTCGACGCCTCGAAGGTCACCCGGGAGGCCATCGACGCCGGGATCGCCAAGCTCAGCGGCGAGATCATGCAGGTCCCGTCCAAGGTCAGCGCCATCAAGATCAACGGCGTGCGCTCCTACAAACGGGCCCGCGACGGCGAGGACTTCGAGATCCCCGCCCGCCCCGTCACCATCTCCTCCTTCGCGGTCTACGACGTCCGGGACGCCGTCGCCGAGGACGGCACCCCCGTCCTGGATCTGGTGGTCTCGGTGGTCTGTTCCTCCGGGACCTACATCCGGGCGCTCGCCCGCGACCTGGGCGCCGACCTCGGCGTGGGCGGCCACCTGACCGCCCTGCGCCGCACCCGCGTCGGCCCGTACAAGCTGGACTCGGCCAGGACCCTGGACCAGCTCCAGGAGGAGCTGACGGTGATGCCGATCGCCGAGGCCGCCGAGGCCGCGTTCCCGCGCTGGTCGGTGGACGAGAGGCGGGCGAAGCTGCTGCTCAACGGAGTCCGCCTGGACATCCCCGAGGAGTACGCGGGCGTCGGCGCGGTCGGCGTCTTCGACCCCACGGGCCGCTTCCTGGCCCTCGTCGAGGCACAGAAGGGCAAGGCCAAGAGCCTCGCGGTCTTCGCCTGAGCGACACCCCCGGAGACCTCTCCGGGGGGCCAACTCCCGCCCGTGGAGCGGCGGTCACGGGGTCCACGTTCCCGCCGCTCCACGGTCCCCCCTCGGTTCCCCCACCCCTAGGGTGTATCCAACCCTCCGCGTCTATTCACCCACCTGGGCAGGCGCTCGGAGTGAACCGAGGGAGCGGAAGGGGGCGCGTTCACCGCGCGATCTGTCCCGCTGATCACGCCACGCCTACCGTCGAACACAGGGCAGGGGTACAGCGGGGAGGTTCGACCATGGTGGGACGGGACCCGCGGGCGGGCGGCGGCCGTCACACGCAGGAGGAGCGCGTCACCGCGGCCGAGGCGCGGGTGCCGGGTGACGCGCCGGTGCCGGGTGACGAGGCTCTGGTGCGGATCCGCGATCTGGCCGGACGTCCGCGCGGTACCGGATTCGTCGCCGACCACCACGGCACGGTGATCACCAGCCACGAGGCCGTCGACGGACTGCCCCGGCTCGTCCTGCACGCGGCCGGCGACCGCAGCTGCCTGGTGACCGCCGACGCGGTGACCCCGCTGCCCGCCCTCGACCTGGCCCTCGTCCGCACCGAAGGACTCGGCGTCGACCCGCTCCCCGTCACCGTCCGGGACCGGATCGGGACCGGCACCTACGTGCGGATCGCCGCGGGCTGCTGGCGCGAGGCCCGGGTCCTGGGTGCGACCTCCGTCACGTACACGGCCACCGACCGCTTCCATCTCCTCGACGACGCTCTGGAGTTGGCGATCGGCACGGCGGGGCGGGACGCCCTGCGGCTGGGCGGCGGAGCGGCCGGCGGCCCGGTCCTCGACACGGTGACCGGAGCGGTGGTCGCCGTCCTCGGCACGGCGCTGCAGTCCGGGCAGCGCGACACGGGCTTCGCGGTACCGCTGCGCGCGCCCGACGGCCCACTGGCCGAACTCCTCGCCCGCAACGCGGCGACCGTGCCCGCGTACGGCGCCGACCTCAACCTCGCGGGTGTGCTGGAACTGACGGCCACCTCGGTGGGCTCGGACGGCCCGCCCGGCGCGCTCGCGGGCTTTGTCGGCCCCGGCCACGGCCTCGACGGCCCGTCCATGCTGCGGCCGGTCGAACGCCCGTCGGTGGCAAGGGAGTTCGCCCGCTTCACCACGAGCCCGGCCGCCGTGCTCGGCCTCGTCGGGCCCCCGGGCAGCGGCCGTACGACGGAACTCGCGGCGTTCGCCGCGCGGCGCAACGGCGGGGCGGAACCGGCGCCCACGCTGTGGCTGCGCGGCGCCGATCTGCGCGACGGCGACGCGTCGGTGGCGGACGCGGTACGGCGGACGGTGGAGCGGGCGGCCCGCATCCTGGCCGCGTCCGTCGCCCCGCCCGGAGGCCTCGGCGACGTCGGCCCCGAGCGGCTGGCGCGGGTCGCGCGCGAGGCGGGCAGGCCCTTGCTGTTGCTGCTCGACGGGCCCGAGGAGATGCCACCCGTGCTGGCGCACCGGCTGGACGAGTGGACCCGGGGGACGGGGGAGTGGCTGCGCGGGAGCGGGGCGCGGCTGGTGGTGGGGTGCCGGGCGGAGTACTGGGAAGGGGCGGGGTTCTCAAGGGAGTTGCTGCACTGCGGGGACGCCTCGGAGAGTTGTGTGCGCCTGGGTGACCTGCGGGACGACGAAGCCCGCCGGGCCCGCGCGGCCTACGGCGTCCCGGAGGGTACCCTCGCCGACCCCGACGCCCGTCACCCCCTCACCCTCCGCCTGCTCTCCGAGGTACTCGCCGCACTGCCCGCCGCCCCCGCCGCGCCACTCCACCGCGACGACGTGTTCTCGGCCTACCTCGACCTCATGTGCCTCCGCGTCGCCGTCCGCCTCGCCGCCGAGAACGGCCTGCGCGGCACCGCCGTACGGCGGCTCGCCGCCAAGGTGTCCGGGCAGGTGCACGAAGCGGCGCGGCGCAGTCTCGGGCCGGGGCAGGGGGAGTTGGGCCGGGAGGCGTTCGAGGCGGTGTTCCCGTGGGGCCCCGCGCCGGCGCGGCTCGGCGGGGGTACCGGGTGGGCGTCGGCCGTCCTCACCGAGGGGCTTCTCGTGCCGGCCGGTACCGGATACCGCTTCGCCCACGAGGAGTTGGCGGACTGGATCCAGGGCACGCACCTCGACCTCGACGAGGCACTGCACGCTCTCGTGCACCGCCCGCGCACCCAGCGGGCCGCGCATCTCCTCCCCGTCCCGCACCACCGCATCGGCCCCGTCGTACAGGCCCTGCTGCTCCTCGCCCGCGAGCACGGCACCGGTCAACTCGCGCTACGGCTCAAGGAGTTGACGCAGGCCCTGGAAGCCGACCCGCACTCCTGGTGGGCCGCGCGGCTGCTCTCCGGGGTGCTGGCACGGGTGCCGGACGCGACGCCGTACAGCGGCGTACTGCGGCTGCTCGCCGACCAGTTGGTGGCGCGACGGCAGGAACACGACGACGTACCGGCGGAGTTCGGGCCGGACTTCTGGAGCGCGCTGGCGCTGCCGGAGGCCGAGCGGTTCGAGTTGCTGCGGCGGCTGGTGCTCGCGGACGGTGCCGCGCAGGAGGGCGGCGGGCCCCGATTCCTCGACACCGCCGCCGAGTTGCTCGCCGCCGACCCCACCGCCGTACAGCCGCTGCTGACCCGCTGGTTCGACGACGAGCGGCCCTTGCCCGCGACCCCGCACGCGACCGTGGCGACGGCCGCGCAGGCGCTGCTGCACACGCATCGGCGGCGGGCGCTGGACGATCTGACCGAGGTGCTGGTCGGCTGTGCGCACGGGCGGGCCGACGAACTCCTCGCCGTACTGGCCGAGGAGGAGCCGTCGGCCGTGTGCCGGGCCGTGGACCGGTGGGCGCACGACGAGCGGCCGGGCCGGCGGGTGGCGGCGGTGGCGTACGGACTGCGGGCCGCCCCGCACGTACGGACCGAGGCCGACCGTGAACTCCTGCGCTACGCAGCCCAGTTCCTGCTGGCCCGCCCCGCCGACCGCTCCCTGCACGGCGGCGCGCTCGCCCTCCTCGTCCGCGATCCGCAGACCCGCGCCCACCATCTCCCACAGGCGCTGCGGCACTTCGCTTCCGGCGACCCGCAGTTCCCGCCGAGCGCGCTGGCCGCCGCCCTCACCACCCACTCCGACCCCGTTCTCGAAGCCTTCCGGGCCCGGCTGCACGGCCCGGACGCGGGCGAGGCGGTCCGTACGCTCGCCGACGTCACGACGCCCGCCCTCGCCCGCCGGGCCGCCGCCCTGGTGCGCGAGACCGTCGTACGGTGGCCGGAGACGGCCGCCCACCTCGGCGTCTACGTCGACCGCCGCCTCGATCACGGCCCCACCGCGCGGACCGACCTCCTCCCCCTGGTCACCGGCCTCCTGGACGGCGGCCCGGAGCCGGTGCGGACGGCACTCGCCGCCGTGCTCGCCGCTCCCGGCGCCCCCGCCTCCCGCCCGCTGCGCAGCGAACTCCTGGAGTTCCTGCTTGCGCACGAGCACGACCCCGCCGTCCTGGACGCGCTGCTGCACGCGGCGGCCCGGCGCGACGACGACGAGCTCCGCGACCTCGTCCACCGGACCGGCCGGCTGCTCGTGCGCACCCCCGCCGGTGCGACCCGTTTCGACCGCGGACTCGTCGACCTCGGCCGCCAGGTGCCGGGCTTCGCCGCACTGATGGCCCGCTGGCTGGCGGACACCCCGGAGGACTGGGCCGCGGTGGTCGGACCCAGCACCCGGCGCATGATCGAGAACCTGGCCGGGGTGGGGGTTCTCGCGTAGCCGCCGTCGAACGTGCGCCCGGTCACAGCCTCCATGCCGATGCGGGCCGCAGGCCCCCGGCATGGCACCCTTAGACCTGCGTAAGAGGTCAATGACACAGGTCTACATACGGACACGGGTTCGATGAGGAGCGGTCACAGTGCAGCGCTGGCGTGGCTTGGAGGACATCCCTGAGGACTGGGGGCGCAGTGTCGTCACCATCGGTTCTTATGACGGGGTCCACCGCGGGCACCAGCTGATCATCCGGCATGCCGTGGAACGCGCCCGTGAGCTGGGCGTTCCCTCCGTCGTCGTCACCTTCGACCCGCACCCCAGCGAGGTCGTGCGCCCCGGCAGCCACCCCCCGCTGCTCGCCCCGCACCACCGCCGTGCCGAACTGATGGCCGAGCTGGGCGTCGACGCGGCGCTGATCCTGCCGTTCACCAAAGAGTTCTCCAAGCTGTCCCCGGCCGACTTCGTGGTCAAGGTCCTGGTGGACAAGCTGCACGCGAAGGCGGTCGTCGAGGGCCCCAACTTCCGCTTCGGCCACAAGGCCGCGGGCAATGTGGCCTTCCTGATCGAGCAGGGCAGGACATACGACTTCGAGGTAGAGGTGGTGGATCTTTACGTGAGCGGTGCGGCGGGCGGCGGCGAGCCCTTCTCCTCCACACTGACCAGGCGGCTGGTCGCCGAGGGCGACGTCGAGGGCGCCCGCGAGATCCTCGGCCGCCCGCACCGGGTCGAGGGTGTCGTGGTGCGCGGCGCCCAGCGCGGTCGCGAAATGGGCTTCCCGACGGCCAACGTCGAGACCCTGCCCCACACGGCGATCCCGGCCGACGGCGTCTACGCCGGTTACCTCCACGTCGAGGGAGAGGCCATGCCGGCCGCGATCTCCGTCGGCACGAACCCGCAGTTCGACGGCACCGAGCGCACGGTGGAGGCGTACGCCATCGACCGCGTCGGCCTCGACCTCTACGGCCTGCACGTCGCCGTCGACTTCCTCGCCTTCGTGCGCGGCCAGGCGAAGTTCGACTCGCTGGAGGGTCTGCTGGAGCAGATCGCGCAGGACGTGAAGCGCTGCCGGGAACTGATCTCGGCGGACGCGGACGCGGACACGGACTCCGGCGACGCCGGATAGCCGTTCTCGGTTCTACGACGCCGAAGGGCGGCCGGTGCCCGATCGGGCACCGGCCGCCCTTCGCGTTCGGCGGCGGGTTACTGCTGGGGAGGCGCGGACGGCGGGGGAGGCGGAGCCTGACCGCCTTCCGGCTGGGCGTAGCCGGGGTGCTGCGGATAGGGCTGGGCCTGCTGTCCCGGGTGCTGGGGGTAGGGCTGCTGGCCGTACGGCTGCTGGCCCGGCTGCGGTTGTGGTTGCTGCGGGGGGTAGGGGCCGGGCTGGCCCGGGTACGGCTGCTGTTGCGCCGGATAACCCTGCTGACCGGGGTAGCCCTGCGCTCCCGGATATCCCTGCTGGCCCGGCATCGGCGGGGCCAGCACCGGCGGGGGGTTGCCGTCGCTCGTCCACAGGCCGTGCATCTGCTGGTGGCGGACGAAGTCCTCGGCGACCAGGGCCGCGAGATTGAAGTACGACTCCCGGACCTTCGGCCGCATCATGTCGAGGTCGACCTCCGCACCGGCGGCGAGATGCTCGTCGAACGGAACGACCACGACACCCCGGCAGCGCGTCTCGAAGTGGCTGACGATGTCCTCCACCTTGATCGTCTTTCCGGTCTCGCGCACCCCCGAGATGACGGTGAGCGAGCGCGAGACGAGGTCCGCGTACCCGTGCGCCGACAGCCAGTCCAGCGTCGTGCTCGCGCTGCTCGCACCGTCCACGGACGGGGTCGAGATGATGATGAGCTGATCGGCGAGGTCCAGCACACCGCGCATGGCGCTGTAGAGGAGACCCGTACCGGAGTCGGTGAGGACGATCGGGTACTGCTTGCCCAGCACGTCGATCGCGCGCCGGTAGTCCTCGTCGTTGAACGTGGTCGAGACGGCCGGGTCGACGTCGTTGGCGATGATCTCCAGACCGGAGGGCGCCTGGGACGTGAACCGGCGGATGTCCATGTACGAGTTGAGGTACGGGATCGCCTGGACCAGGTCGCGGATGGTGGCGCCGGTCTCGCGGCGCACCCGGCGGCCGAGCGTGCCGGCGTCCGGGTTGGCGTCGATCGCGAGGATCTTGTCCTGGCGTTCGGTGGCGAGGGTGGAGCCGAGCGCGGTGGTGGTCGTGGTCTTGCCGACACCGCCCTTGAGGCTGATGACCGCGATCCGGTAGCAGGACAGCACGGGCGTGCGGATCAGCTCCAACTTCCGCTGCCGCTCGGCCTCTTCCTTCTTGCCGCCCAGCTTGAACCGGGAGGGCGAGGCACCCGGCCGACCGCTCTTCGCCTTCTGCTTCTTGTTGTTGAGCAGCCGGTCCGACGACAGCTCCACGGCCGCGGTGTAACCCAGCGGCGCGGCACCGGGGTTCACCGGCTGCCGGTGATCGTGCTGCATGGGCTGCGGCCAGGCGGCACCGGTGCGGGGGTCGACCGGGGGCGCGGACGGAGGCTGGGGGTGGGACTGCGGCGGCAGCGGTTGCGGCTGCGCCTGCGGGGGCGGACCGGGGTGCCGCGGGTCCCCGGCCTGTTGTGGGATCTGGGGCGCGTGCGGGGGCTGCGCCGGGTCGGACCAGGACTCCGGTGCGAAGCCCGGGCGGGGTGCCTCAGGTGCGGGGGCGTGCGGGAAGCCGTAGCCGTCCTGGGGACCGGGGGGCGGCGGGAAGCCGTAGCCGCCCTGCTGGTCCGTCGGGGCGGGGGAGGGCCCTGCGTGCGGGGCGCCCTGCTGGTTCTGTGGTGCGGGGAGCGGTACCTGGGGGGTGCCGGGCGGGCCGTGTTGCGCCGGCGGCGGGAAGCCGTAGCTGCCCTGCTGGTCCGGCGGGGTGCCCGGCTGGTTCTGCTGGGCCGGGGGGTGGGGGAAGCCGTAGCCACCTTGTTCGTTCGGGGCGGGCGGAGCGGGCGGCTGGGGGAAGCCGTAGCCGCTCTGCGGCGGGGTCGGGGGTGTGGGTGTCGGTGCCGGGCCCTGGGGAGCGGGGGCGTTCCATGCGGCCGGCGCGGATTGGGGGGGCTGGGGTGCCTGCGGCTGCTGGAACGCGGGCTGCTGCTGGGGCGGCGCCGGCGGCTGAGGCGGCGCGGGGTTCATGGCCGGGGGCTGCTGAGCCTGAACCTGGGGCTGGGGCTGGGATTGCGGCTGTGCGGGCCAGTGGTCGGCCGGGGCCGGGGCGGCGGGCTGGTAGGAGGGCGGCAGGGGCGGGACCCCGCTCTGCGGGGAAGGTGGGCGAGTCCAGGCGGGCGGGAGGGGCGGTACGTCGCCGGTGGCACCCGTGGCCGGGTCGGCGGCCGGGGCGGTAGCGGGCTGCGGGGAGTCGGCCTCGGGTGCGGAGGCCGGGGCGTCGGTGTCGCTCTGTTCGTCCGCCTGGTCGGTGGCGGGCGTCGTTTCGGCGTTCGTGGCGGGGGCCGCGGCGGTCGCGGAGGCGTCGTCGGCGCTCTCGTCCTCCGCGTGAGCCTCCGCCTCGGCCGAGGCCGCGCTCTCCGAGTCGGCGACCGCGCCGTCCTCGTCCTGAGTGCTCACCTCGGCGTCGTCGTTCTCGGGGGTCGCCGTCAGCTCACCGTCGGCCGGAAGCACCCCACCGGGCACCTCGCCTCCGGAACCCTCGGACTCCTCTTCCCCGGAGCCCGGTTCAGCACCACCGGCATCCCCTGCGGAACCCTCGGCCGGAGCCGGAGTCACCGGAGCCTCCGCGTCGGTCTGTCCCGGCGTGGGGTCAGTGCCCCCACCCCGTTCCGTGATCTCCCGCTTCAGCGCGGCGGCCGAGATCCGCATGGTCGCGCCGCTCACGAGGTCGCCGTTCTCGGAGTCCTCGTCGTCCTCGTCGGAGACCAGGGCCGCGGCCGTCCAGGCGGACGGGAAGCCGGAGTTGCTCGGCAGCGCCGGTGTCGAGAACGGGAGGCCGACCGACGGCGGCGTGGCCGTACCGTTCGCCGGAGTCGGTGCCGAAGGCGGCGTAGGTGCCGTGGGCGGCGTAGGCGGTGTGGGCGTCGGCGGGGCCTGTGCGGGCGTGCCCGACGAGTTCTGCGTGTACCAGGCCGGCGGGGCGTAGTCGATCGTGAACTCGCCCGTCATCTCGATGGCGGACTCGTCATCGGGCTGGTCATCGCCGGGCGTGGCCCAGCCCCCGCGGATCCCGTCCCGATCGCTGCTCACAATTCCTCCTGGTGTGGTCGAGCACCCTCATGCCGTGCTGGGGCGACCGTTCTTGACATCCGAACATCCGATGCGCCGGGTCGTCCCCCTGAGCCCCTGGCCCTGGGCGACGCACCACCCGCTCGCGGATACTCGTGACGTGCCCTGTCCCAGCCTAATCACCAAAACCGTGGACTCGGCAGGCCCGCCCATCCCTTCGTGCACACCCACACGACCGAGACCGGCGATAGCGGATCAAATCCCCCTGGAAATCGACCAAACGCGACAGCTCGGGCACTTCAACCGGCCGGATCCACCCCACCGGCGGTCCGGCGGCGGTCCGCCGTCAGTCCATGCGGCGGGCCACGCCCAGCAGTCCCACCTCTGCGTCCGTCGGCTGGGTCATCACGTACTGCCGGTCCCGCTCCGTGCACCACAGCGTGACGCCTTCGGGCAGTGTCGGCAGTGACTCCAGGTCGGTGCGCGGCAGACCGATCACGCGCCCGATCTCGGCGGCCTCGTCCGGCGACACCCGCTGCACACCCACCAGTCGTGCCTGCCGCATCAACCGGGGTGCGACCGGGCTGAGATACGGCAGCAGGGTCAGCACGGACTGCCACGGCGCCGACGTCACCCGCCCGCGCGGTGGCCGCATCCCGCAGTCCCGCACCACCAGCACGGGCGTACCGGCGGAGGCGCCCTGCGGGGGGACACGGCCGACGTCGTACACCGCGAGGCCGTTCTGTCCGCCGCCCATCGCGTGCACCATCTGCATCCAGGCCTGCGGCCGCCCGGTCTCGACGGCGACACGCGCGCCCGTGGCCGCCGCCCGCAGCGCCAGCACCTGGGCCGTCCACAGGCCGCTGATGAGCAGGATGTCGTACGGCGTCGGGCGGTTGACCCCGAGCACGGCGGGCCGGCCGTCGGGGTCGATACCGACGACCACGCCGTCGTCCCCGATGGGCAGCGACAGCGCCTCCACCTGGTCGACGGGCAGTGCATGCCGCGGATGGCGGGGGCCGAGCAGGCCGAACCCGGTGCGCAGCCGCGAGGCGATACCGGTGGTGCCGGGCTCTGTGGTCGTCATGGTCATCAGCGGGCACCTCCGAGGGGCAACGTGGCGAGGACGCCGGGGAGTTGTTCGCGGTCGAGGCGGGCCAGGCCGGTGCGTGCCTGCCGGGCCGCCTGCTCCAACTCGCGCCGGGCGTCGGTCAGTTCCTGGTTGCTGCGGCCGGTGATCCGCAGGTGTCCGGTGAGGGCCACGTCCTGCTGCTCGCCGCGGGCCAGGGTCAGACTGAAAGTCGTCGCCAGCGCGGGCACCGCCGTCAGCTGTGCCACGAGCTGTGCCAACGAGATGCCGGACTCGCCCAGCTGGGGCCAGCGGCGCACCCAGTAGGTGGTGTGCCGGCGGTTGTCGCAGCGCCAACTGCGGCTGGACTCCTCGGTCCGCCGCTGCGGTGCCTCGCTCCGCCCGGCCTGCGCGGTCACCATCGGGTTGGCGCACGCGGAGGTGGCGATCGCGGCCGTCAGCTCCTCCTCCGTGAGCACATGGGCCCGCAGACCCGCACCGGACAGCCGGCTCGACAGGTGCTCGGCCGACCGCACCAGGCACTTCTGCGCCCCGACAAGACCGCCCCCGCGCGCGGCCACCGCCTCGGGGCACAGCTCGGGGTCGAGCTTCAGCGCGATCCAGGTGATACGGACGGCGGGGGAGCCGGTCTGGGCCTGCAGCGGCGCGTAGTTGCTCACCACGACCGACTGCTGTGGCAGATGCAGCGCGGGCGCGGGCTGGGTGTGCACCACGATCTGCGCCGATTCGAGGCGGATGCCGTCGACTTCGAGGGTGTCCCGGACCAGCCCCACGGGCAGCGGTCTGCGTCCGCGCTCGGCACGCAACGCGCCCGCGTCGGACTCCACTTGGAGCACCGCGGTGAGGAAGTCGCCGTCGCCGATCATCCCGACCGGCCGCTGGTCGCGGTCGTCACCGCGGTGGTAGCTGTACGTCCGCAGGCTCGGGTCGCACTCCACTGCGGGCGCGAGACCGGCGTCCGTCCCCGGCGGCACCGGGGTGTTGGCGGCCCGCCGCACCCGGGACCGCAGCGCCAGCAGGGTACCCAGCCACTCCGGCAGGGAGCGCCCCCGGCGTCGTACGACGGCGAGGACCACGAGGAGGGCGGCGACCGCGAGCGCGGGCACGAGCGCGACCGGGCCGACGATCCAGCCGGAGACCACGAGCGCCGCCGCGACCTCCAGCAGCACCAGCCGCTGGGTCGTGAACGAACCCCCGCGCCCCGAACGCGACTTCAGATGAGGCGTGAAGGAACCGCGGTACGGACCCGAAACGCTCACGCGATCCGAGCCGGATCCTGATCGCGATCCGGATGCGGATCCTGATTGCGATCGCGACCGGTTCCGCGTTGCGGAAGCCATCACTCCAAAACCCCCGAACTCTCCCGAAATTCCCTGCGCTCTCGTCCCCTCAGGGCCAGAGCACCCTACCCGTGACACAAGCACACCCACGCAACAGGCATAGTAGGGGGCGGGTCTGACACCTGAGGTATCAGAGGCAACCGGGGGCTGGGGACGTATCTCCACAGGTCCTCCACGGCTCCGCACGGGGAGAGAGCGGACACAGATGGCATCACGGCGCGACGAACTCAACGCCTACACCTTCGCGAAGCGCCGCACGCTCGCGTCCTTCCTGCAGCCGTCCCCGACGGGCTCGGAAGAGGGCGCGCCGAAACCACTGGGCGCACTGGTGCCCGGCGTCATCGTCGGAGTGGTGATCCTCGCCGTGTTCGGCGGTATCGGCATGTTCAAGCCGACGGCGCCCCAGGGGTGGGCCGACGTCGAGTCGCACGTCATCGTCGCGAGCAAGTCGACCACCCGGTACGTGGTGCTGACCACCGGCAAGAACAAGCAGAAGCAGCTGCACCCGGTTCTCAACATGGCCTCCGCCAAACTCCTCCTGGATCCCAACAAGTCGAGCGTCATCACCGTCGACGAGGACGTCCTCGACAACGGCAAGCTCCCGCACGGCGCCACCATCGGCATCCCCTACGCCCCCGACCGCCTCCCCTCCTCCGGCGAGGCCGAGACGGCCAAGCGCTGGGCCGTGTGCGAGCGTCCCAGCGCCGGCGGACGCGCCATCCAGAAGGCGACGTTCGTGCTCGCGAAGAAGGAGTGGCCGAAGACGGAGGGCGCCGGCAAGCTCTCCGGCGGCGACCTGATGTACGTCGTGGCCCCGGACGGCAAGACGCAGTACGTGGTCGACGCGCACGGCACCGCCTACGAGATCGCCGACCCCTCGGACAACGAACTCCTCAAGGCCCTCGACACCCAGGGCCGTGCCCCGCAACGCGTCTCCCAGGAATGGCTCGACACCCTCCACAAGGGCGACGAGATCTCCATCCCGAAGATCACCGGCGGCACCCCGGGCACGAAGGCCGGCGCCTCCGCCCTCCTGGAGGACTACGACAAGGTCGGCGAGGTCATCAAGGCCTACGCAGGCCAGGTCATGCAGTACTACGTGGTGCTGCCCGGCAAGGTGGCCCGTATCTCCGAGTTCACCGCCACGCTCCTCCTCAACAGCGGAGACCTCGTCGGCGTCGGACAGGCGGGCGAGGCCCAGCAGGTCAGCCCCGGCGCGGTCGCCGACAGCACCACCTTCGACGCGGACAAGAACTGGCCGACGTACAAGCCGAAGACGGTCAACGACGGCACCAGCGCCACCAGCGGTCCCAACACCGTCTGCAACGTGCTGCGTTCGGTGGGCGCCGACAACAAGACCACGCTCTCCACCTGGGTCGGCAGCGACTACCCGGCACAGCTGCCCACCGGCTCCTCCAGCGCGTACGTCACCGCCGGTTCCGGCCAGCTCTTCCGCCAGGTCAAGGGCACCGAGGCGAAGGCGGGCCCGGTCTTCCTGGTCACCGACACGGGCCTGCGCTACGCCCTGCAGTCCAACAGCGACAGCGCCACCGACGACAGCGGCATCGGCACCACCGCCGCGCAGCGCAAACAGGAACTGAGCGAGGCCGAGATCGCGCAGACCCGCCTCGGCTACGAGAAGGTCACCCCCACCCCCGTCCCCGCCGAGTGGTCGACGTTCCTGCCGATGGGTCCACGCCTGTCGGAGGCGGCGGCGCGGCAGCCGCAGGGTTCGTAGGCGCGACGGGGGAAGGGTTCGGAAGGGTTCAACTCATGCTGATCGCGCGGATGTTGAGGATCACGGTGGCGGCCTCGATGGTGGCCGTACCGCTGTCGATGTCGCCCTTGTTGGTGACTCCGGTGTGGGCGGACGACGGCCAGTGCACGTTCCCGTCGAAGGACTACACGGGCCGCCCGTGGGCCCTGCAGCGCGTCAATCTCGACGAGTTGTGGGCGGAGTCCACCGGCAAGGGCGTCAAGGTGGCGGTGATCGACACCGGCGTCGACGTCAAGAACCAGCAACTGAAGTCGGCGGTCGACGCCTCCAAGGGCGAGAACCTGCTGCCCCCCAAGAACTCCAAGGGCGAGACGATCGACCGCGGCAACAGCCAGGGCACCACCGACACGGTCGGCCACGGCACCCGGGTGGCCGGCATCATCGCGGCCCGCCCCGCCAAGGGCACCGGCTTCGTGGGCCTGGCCCCCGACGCGACGATCATCCCGATCAAACAGAACGACGCGGAGGGCGACGGCACGGCCGCCACTCTCGCGACGGCGATCCGCGACGCGGTGGCCAAGGGCGCCGGCGTCATCAACATCTCCCAGGACACGGCGAACGCCGTAGCCCCCGACGACCGCCTCCGCCAGGCCGTGGACGAGGCGCTCGCGCAGCGCGTAGTGGTCGTAGCCTCGGCCGGCAACGACGGCCTCGGCGGCAACGTCAAGGTCACCTACCCGGCCTCCTACGACGGCGTCCTCGCCGTCGCGGCCTCCGACCGCAACAACGAACGCGCCTCCTTCTCCCAGTCCGGCGAGTTCGTCGGCGTGGCCGCGCCCGGCGTCGACATGATCTCCACGGTGCCGGGCGGCGGCCACTGCTCCGACAACGGTACGAGCTTCTCGGCGCCCTATGTCGCGGGCGTGGCCGCCCTGTTGAAGGCCAAGTACCCGCACTGGACGGCACGCCAGATCGTCGCCCAGATCGAACAGACAGCGGAACGCTCCATCTCCGGCCACGACCGCCTCGTCGGCTGGGGCGTCGTCGACCCGGTCAAGGCCCTCACGGACGTCGACCCCGAACACCCCGTCGAATCCCCAGCCCCCGAGGGTGGAGTCTCCAAGGCCGAGGCCCCTTCGGTGACCCCCCTCCACTTCGGCGAGACGGCGGACGAACGGAATACGCGGCTGGGGACGTACGTGGTCGTGGGCGGGTTGCTCGCGGTGGCGGGGCTTGGGGGGACTGCGGTGGCGGTGCGGGATGCGCGTCGGCGGCGGGGGCGGGTTACGGGTGGTGGCGGGGCGGGGAGTTGACGGGGGTGGAGAAGCGCGGCTCCACTTGTCAGCCCCGACACCCGCTCACGAGGAGATCTGCTTCTTGCAGGGCCCTTGTTTCTTGACCTTCGCCGTGTAGTCGGAGATGAGGCTCTTCATTGCCGACTCGTCTGACCGCGCAGGCTTCAAGACCTTGACAAGGGTGCTGATGTCCTCCTTCTCCACGTCGGCTCCTCGGCACTTGAGCAGTGACACAGCGGCGTCGTCGGTGTACGCGATGCTGGTGCCTTCCGTGAACTTCGGCTGTGTGATGCGGAGTTGGGTGTACAGGATGTGCCGTGCCGAGTCACCG
Source organism: Streptomyces sp. NPDC050549 (assembly GCF_040655035.1). Taxonomy (NCBI): domain Bacteria; kingdom Bacillati; phylum Actinomycetota; class Actinomycetes; order Kitasatosporales; family Streptomycetaceae; genus Streptomyces; species Streptomyces sp. NPDC050549. Next base: position 34,152 of record NZ_JBFAJD010000005.1, on the reverse strand, counting down.
GCGACGATTCGCTCCCTGCTCAACGTCAACACCCTGACGTCGTTGACGCTGACCTTGCAGAGCAGGACATCGTCGGTCGAGCCCTCCGCCTCAGTGGTGAGCTTCTTGCCGGAGGCGGGCAGAAGCCGGGACAGCGCGTCGACCGGCACGGACACCCCGCACAGGGCTTTGGGCACCGTGAACTCCCGACTCGGATTGTCCGCCGAGCAGCCGGCCGTAGCGACCGCGGTGACCGCGGCAAGGATGGATACACCTCGCACAAGGTATGTCCTGTGCCTCATTTCGTGTCACTTTCCGAGGTGAGGGCCTGAGTCAGGGCAGGCATCGGACTTGGCAACGGTGGCTGTGTATTGCTCGACGAGGCGCCGCATTTCCGACGCGAACGAGGCGTGGGTGGCTTGAGCCATAACCACCTGGTCGGATTGGTCAGGTGGTTGCCCACACCCGTGCGGGAATCCGGTCGAGTACATCGCACAGGTAGTCCAGCCGTTCTTCGACATCCTGCGGGGACAGCGTGCCCGTGTACCACGTGAACAGTTCGTCATCGCGCAGTCGGAGCGGGGATTTCTGGGCGCGGGAGTCCGAGAGTAGGAAGGCTGGCACGAGGGCGCTCAGAATGCTGCGGGCGAAATCGTCTTCATCGGTGACAACCTGAAACTTCTCGTCGAATTCCGGTACGCCCAACAGCATTCTGGGTCGACGGCCGAGCACTGAATCCAGTTTGTCCGGTCGACCGATCTGCAGGAACGGCCCGGAACTGGGTGCCGAGACCAGGAAAACCGACTCGATCGTCAGCTTCCTCGACTCTCCGACGCCGCTGCTGCCCGACAGGGGATTGGAGTAGCGGTACTCGAAGCACTTGAACGAACGGCCGCGGAACTCACCGGTGATGTAGTGCCAAGCGCTCAGATGCGAGCCGCTTCCGGGCATCGGACCCACACCGCAGTACTCGGTGGCCCGCCCTCGCGCACGCTGTTCGTACGTCCATCCGCGCTCCGCCGCGACCCGCGAGAGGTCCGCCCACCCCTGCCTGACCCGCTTTTCCTCCTTGTCGCTGCGCACGCTCTGATGATGAGGGCGAACATCCCCACCACGAAAGCGAAGAGGAACACCTTCAGAAGAATCCCTACCGCCGTCTCCATGCTCCTGATTATTGCGGACGCCGAGTGGGACTGGGGGTTGCCCGACCGTGCGGTCTGTCTGGTATGTGTCGTCGGTGCTCGACCGCGTAGGTAATTCCCGCGGTCTCACCGGGGAGTTCCCTTTTCTCCCGCTGGGTGCCGATGCCGGAATCTCGACTGGAAGCGCCGCCTGCGAAGCGCAGTCGAGGTGCTTCGCCATGGCTCCTGAGAGGGAGTTTAGTACAGTCATCAAGTCTCGGCCGGTTGCCTTTGTGGACATCTGCCCCGGCGCACTTGTGCGACTTGCTCGGATGTAAGGAGTGGTATTTCATGCTTTCGTGGGTACCGCTACGAAGACGACGACGGTGCGATGTCGTCCACCGCCCGAGAGCCCCTGCGTTGCGGTCCAGGTTGGCGTTCTTTACGAATTTTCACGGAGATTGTTCGGTGTATCGCATTTCGCCTTGGTGTGGGCATACTCAGCGGCATTCCTGGCGAGGGTAATGAGTCCGGCGCGAAGGGTCGATTCGCCGGCATCGCCCTTTTTCTTAAGGTTGACGACCACGCTGAGGTGCCGGTACACACCGTGCGATGTGCAGGGAAGGTAGACCGCCGCGACCTTTGATGAGGCAAGCGCCTTGTCCCCGGCGGTGAACGGTGTCAGTGACGACACGGAGTCGTACTGCCCCAGTACTTCCTCGGCCCATGCTTCCGTAGTGTCGTACTCCAGCAACTCGGTCCCCGTCCATGCGAGTTGTTCACCGCCCCCGTCCACGGTGCAGTCCGTCTGGTATGTGTCGTCGGTGGTGTCGAGGCGGAGGTCCGTCAGGCTGTTGTCGAACGAGTACGACGATTTCTCGGGCAGAACCCGCTTCAGGGCGGCGGCACTTGTGGGCGCGGATCCCATGGTCGCGCACACATCCGATGCCTGGATGTCGCCCAGCTTCTCCTCGAAGGGCGGCAGCTTGACCACATAGGCGATGCCCGCGAGGAGGGCCAGCGAGACGAACACCGCGCAGGCGAGGAGAATCTTTGAACGAGTGAGTTTCACTTTTCAGTCTTCCGTGTCGAGTTGCCGAGGGATTCCCTCTCCGTCGAGGTATTGGTGGACCTTCCGGCCTGCCGAGTCGAATCCGTCTTCCGCGGAGGTCGCGACGGACGCCTCGATCAGGGGATAGCGGTGACCGGAGTTCTCGCCCGCCTTCCTGGATGCCGCTTCGACCAACTTGTATGTCGAGTCGGACGTGTCCTGAAAGCTCGCACCGTTGCGGTAGATCACTTCTCCGGAACTGTCCTTCATGGCTCCCTCGGTGATGGAGCTGATGATCTCGTCGGCGGCCGTTCCCGCCAGATCGCCGATGATGGCACCCCCCGGACCAGTGAGCGGCTCCGTGGCCATGCCGACGCCGATGCCGATGGCGGTTCCGCCCCACGTGCTCGCGTTCTCCAGGGCGGCGTTGTATTCGGCGTCCTTGGCACCGCCCTCCAACTCGCCCGCATAGGCGCGTCCGGCGCCGAGAATGCCCTCGATCTGGCCCGCGGTGCGGGCCACGCCGTCGATCCCCTGCTTGAGGTTCTCGCTCTGGCTGAACGATGGATCCTGGACGTAGGCGTCCGGATGCTCGAAGTGATGCTGCATCAACTGGGTCGTATAGCTGTGCTGGCCCAGATTCACTGCGGCGTACCCCTCGGGATTCTGGCCGACCGTGTAGAGGAACCTCGTCAGATCCCGCTCGTCGGGGGCAGCCGCGGTTCCCGCGATGGGGAAGAGCGCCGTCTCATGGTCCTGTCCCGCGTGCAACTGGCGATTGATATCAGGCATGTACTCTGCGGCGATCTGCCCCATACTGTCCGACATATAGCTGTTCTTGCTCAGGCGGGACGGGTCCTCGGAGATCGACTGGACGATGTTCTCCATCAGCTTTGCCTGCTCGGCATTGTGGGCCGGAGTGTCCGCCGTGGGAATTTCGCCCGCCGGATGCCCGGTGGTGGCCGCTTCCAGTGCGAGGGCCAGGTTGTTCTGGCCGGTGTGGATGTCGTCGCCGTGGAGGTCCACCTCCTGGGGCCAGTCGCGCTCCTCGAACAGATACTGGAAGTTGGACAGCGTGACCTTGCCCTTGTAGTCGTTCTCGTCGTCCGAGTCACGCTCGAAGGGATTGTCCGGGTTGTCCTTCGAGACGTACTCCTGGTTGAAGAACGAGGTAGCCGCGTCAGGGCTGTTGGACAGGCCCTTGAGGTAACCGGTGAGCGGGTCGGAACCGCTGTCGTCGCCGATGCGGTTCAGCCACGGGTCTCCGCCCATGAGCTGCCAGAACCCGTTGCGGTGCGCGCCGTTGCCGGTGAGCTTGCGTTCCGTCTCCATGAGTTTGGTGCCGTAGTCCTGGAGGAACCGGTCGTCGTAGTCGCCGGCCCGCATCAGGTTGCTCATGACCTGAAAACCCATGGGGCCGCCGCGGTCGCCATACAGCGGCTTGTCGCCGATGTCGATCATCGTGCGCTTCCAGTCGGCCATCGCCGCCGAATCGCTGTGCGACGCGTGCGCCAGCGTCATGCTCAAGTTGCGCTGCAGATCGTCGAACTGGTCGAGCCGCTCGCGCCCCAGTTCGTAGTTCCCCCGGTTGGCGTCCGTGATCCCGGTCCAGAATTCCAGGGTTTTCTGCGGCCCGAGCCGCGTGGCGAACCGCTCCGCGAAGAGCTCGTCCCCGCCGTATTTCTTGAGCCCCGCGTTGAGCCGGTCGAAGTCCTGGACCGTCAGATCGTCGGGGTTCTTCTTCGCGAGCTCGGCCAGTTCGTCCGCTTCCTTCACGGCCGCCGCGGCATCGTCCCGATTGGCGTAGTTGGCGTCCGTGAAGCCCAACTCGCTCTGATCCGCGATCGTTTGGAGGACTGTCTTGGCCGTCTCGTCGCTCTCGGTCGCCTTGTTCAGAATCCCTTGGATCTGATCCCGGAGCGCGGTGATCTCGGTCGCGTTGTCTTTGTCCCCCTGGGCACGACCCTCGGGGGGAACATTCGTGGTGACCGTGAAACCGCCGTCGTAGCCGATGACCGCGAGGTTCTTCTTCCGGCCGCCCTCGATGGCGTCGACCAACTGCCCGTGGTAGCCCTTGAGTTCGTCCCGGGTGTCGCTGAGGATGTTGTGAATCGACTTGGCTTGCGTGTGGGCGTCGGTGAATTCACCGGCGGTCTTCCCGATGAACTCCTTGGACATCTTGGCGTTCACACCGGCCCAGTCCGCCTTGTTGGCGGCCTGGTGAAGGTCGTCCTCGGCGTCCTTCTTGAGCTCCTCAAGGTGCCCGACGAGCGTCGACCAGTCGGATACGGCGTCGTCGAGCAGCGTGAAATTCGCGTCGCGGAGAGCGTTGAGTTGCATGGGGGTGTGTCCTTGGAGAGGTCGGGAGAACAGATGAAGGAGGGGGAGCGAATACGAGACCGGCGATGTAGCCGGACCACTGTCCGCCCCGGCGCTCGCTACTCCTTCTCGTCCTTCTTGCCCTTGTCTCCGGAATAGACGGGATTCTTCTCGCCCGCCGCGCCGACCCGTTCGTCGAAGCCGGCGTCCAGTGTGTCGATGCTGCTCATCTGCCGTTGGATGTAACCCTCGTCGCCGGCATGCAGCTTTGTCGTGGTGTGCATATGGTTGGAGATCTGGGCGCACGCGTCCATCAGGGACTTGAGCTGCTCGTCCCAGCGGGTCGACACATGCTGGAGCCCGGCGCCGAGTGCGAATCCCTGCTTCGAGAGGTCGTCGGCCGCGGAGTCGCTGCTGGGTACGGCGACGCGGGCTTTGTCCCAGAGTTGGTTGTAGAGGGAGTTTGCGGCGCTGCCGATCTTCGCCAGGTCTTTCTGCCCGACCCGGAGATCGCCGTACTCCTTCGGCAGGACATAGGGGCCGTACGTCCCGCCGCCACCGTCGACGTGGTTCAACTGCATGGCAGGCGACTGCCGGTCGGCGGCCTGAGCCTTGAGCTGCTCCCACTCTTCCCACGCCATGGACAGACCCTTCCCCCGTGCGCTCGACTGCGATCTCCGGTCAAGCTAGCAACCCGCTCCGGGTAAAGTCCTGGTCAGGTCCGAAATGCGGCGATTGTCTGCGTGTGAAGTTTCAGGGAAGCCGCCACCGGTTCAGGTGAGTTTCTTCAAGTCGCCCAAGGATGCGGGGAGTCTGCTTTCCTGGAAGCAGTTCATCTGTTGGGCGAGTTTCACGGCGGCGCCGTAGCCGATGCGGGTCAGGTCTTCAGGGGCCCGGGCGTCGTGGTGCGCGTCGAGTTTCCGCGTCGCGATGGCCACGGAGATCGCCGTGTTCTTCGCGCGTCCGGGGCCGACGGGGCAGCGGAAGTCGAGGTGCGAGGTGTCGGACGCCGCGCTCGCGTACGGCGCGCTCGTGCCTTCGGCGCCGTCACCCGTGAGGTCGTAGACGGTCCAGTCGTCGGTGCTCTTCCAGGCGCGGTCCTTGGTGCCGACCTTGATCCACTGGGTGGAGATGGTGAGTTGACCTCCGGTGAGTTTGTCCGCGGCGACCGGCAGGCAGAGGTCGAATTCCTTGCCGCGGCGTTCGAAGGAGGTGTCACCGAGCAGGTGCCGCTTTGCTTCGGAGAGGCTGCTGACTTTCTCGCCCAGGGTGAGTGAGGACTCGGTGAAGTGCTGGGAACCGGTGAGCCGTTCCAGTGCGGACGCGGGCTCGCCGTTCAGCAGAGCGCCGCATACCTGCGATGCGGCCTGTCCCTTGCCCGAAGAGCTCGGATCAGGCATCGGTGCCGGCGTCGACTTCGACGAGCAGCCGCAGAGCGCGACCGCGAGCACGGCTACGACCGCCTTCGGAAGCGCCGACTTCGTGAGGGGGGAGGTCATGGTTCAGCCTTCGGAGGAGGGGAGCTGGCCGACGTCTTCTTGGAGCTGGCTTCCGCTGGTGTACCCGTCCTGGTGCGAGCTGCGCAACGCGTTGCTGAGCGTCTGATACGTGTCGCTGTTCCACCGGGAATCATGGTCGGCCCGGTCGAGCACCGTGTACGCAGGCTGCATCGAGGCCTTGAAGCCGTGTTCGTAGACCTGGTTTCCCTCGGCGTGGTATTGCTCGGAATTGTCCCGGTGCTGTGCCTCGGTGTACGCGTCCAGGTTCTTCTCGATCAGTGTGCCCGTTACTTCGCTGGTCTGATCGCTGACGATGGGGATCACCGTGGCGGCGAGCCCGGTCTCTGCCTCGGGCACCAGTGAGAACATCCCTCCGGTGACCGCGCCGACGACCATCTTCTGGCGGTCCATCCGGGCGTCGATCGCCTTGTTGTACGCCTCGTCCATGGCCTGCCCATGAGCCTTGATCTGCTCGGCGCGAGCCCTGTCGAGTGTGCCCTGGACCTCGGCCCCCGTACGCACCGCGGTCTCTGCCTGGACACTGTGCACATGACCCTGCGCGTCGACCGTCGGCGGGTGCGCATCGACCAGTGATGTGCTGTACACCTGCTGCGCCTGGCCCACTTCGGTGTACGCGAGCGGATCCTGCCCCAGCGTGCTGAGGAACTTGGTTACCCCGAGCCCCTTGGCGTCGAAGTGCGCGCGCTCACCGAGCGAGCTGCGACCACCGTTGTCCATGGCGTACAGCGACTTGTCGGCGTCGTGGTCCATGGCCCAGTCGATGTCGTCGATGTAAGCGGCCCCGATCTTTCCGAGGCTGTCCGAGATGCCCTGCTGCTTGTGCATCAACTGCGCCCCACTGAGGCCGACTTGGTCGTGTCCCTTGTACGTGGCGTCCCGCCCGTACAACGCTACGACCTTCTCGGCGACCCTGGCGGTGTCCGCGTCGCGATGCAGCGAGGGCGGATGGGCGCCGTACGGCGACCCGGTCGTCGCGGACTCCAGCGCGTGCCCGAGCGAGTCGTACCCCGCGATCGTCTTCGCGTGTTCGCCCACGTAGTCCTCGGGCCACTCGCGCTTGTCGGCAAGGTAGTCGAAGTTGTCGCCCTCGTTGAAGAACTGCGTCGATGCGTCCGAGTTGTGGCCCAGCCCCTCCATGAACCCGGTCATCGGATCCCGCCCGGCGTCGTTGGCATCGCCGTAGTGGAGCTGCTCCCACTGGCCGGAGTGGTCCCAGGGCAGGACGTCCTCGCGGGTGACGCGGCGCTGGAGACCGCCGTACTCGTCGGAGGTGTGCGACTTCTCGTAAGCGATGAGGTGGTCGCCGTAGCCGTGGAGGAAGTCGGTTCTGTACTCCCCGTTGCGCATCAGGTTGCTCATCACCTGGAAGCCGTAGACGGGGTTTTCGCCGTTGGGCCGGACGTTCTGCCCGCCCAGGTTGATGGCGTCGGACTTCCAAGTCTGCATCTTGTCGCTGTCGGAGTGGCTGGCCGTGGCCAGTGTCATTCCCAACTGCTTCTCGAAGCCCTCGACGAGCTTCATCCGCTCCTTCTGCGCATCCGAAAGTCCCTCGCGTGAACGGGGGTTGACGGCGAACTGAGCGTCGTCGACCAGGCTCGCGTAGAACTCCATGGTCCGCTTGGGGCCCACGTCGGTCGCGAACTTCTCGGCGAAGAGCGGGTCGTTCTTGTACTGGGCGAGCGCGGTGTTGAGCTCGTCGAGTTCGGTGTTGGTGACGTCGCCCGGATCCTTGGCGAGGATCTTGGCCAGCCTGCCGGCGGCTGCTACGGCCTTGGCGGCGGAGTCGCGGTCCGTGTACGCGGCGTCGGAGAAACCGTACTCGGCCTGGTCGACGAGGAGTTGGAGGACCTTGGCCGCGCTGCTGTCACTCTCGGTGGCCTTGCTGAGGATGTGCTCGATCTCCGTGCGGAGCGCGTCGATGTCCTGCTGGCTGGTGGCATCGGTCTTGCCGCTGGGGTCGGAGGCCCAGTCGGGGCGGGTGTTCTGGGTGACGACGAAGGTGCCGTCCCCGGTGTCCATCACGGTCAGGTGCTTCTTGGCGCAGCGGTCGACGGCGTTGTTCAACTGGATTTGGTAGCTGACAAGTTCACCGTGAGTGTCGCTGAGGATCTTGGTGATCGAGTCGGCCTGGGTGTGGGCGTCGGCGAACTCGGCGGCCGTCTTGTCCACGAACTCGCGGGTGACGGTGGCGTTGAGACCTGCCCAATCCGCCTTGTCCGCCTTGGCCTTGAGGTTGTCCTCGGCGTCCTTCTTCAGATCGGCGAGCTGCTTGGTCATCTGCTGCCAGTCGGTGATCGCCTGGCCGAGCTGCTGGAAGTCGCCGTAGCGGAGCGTGTCGAGATCCATCAGTTCTGCCCGCTCCCGCTTTGCCCGCTCCGGTGGTCGAAGCCGCCATCAAGGGTGGAGATGCTGCTGATGGTGCCGGCGATGTAGACCTCGTCGCCGGCGTGCGCGCCCTTGGTGTAGTCGAGGTGGTTGGAGATGTGAGCGGTGGCGTCCAGGAGTGAGCGGGTCTGCTCGGCCCAGCGTTCGGCGACGTGGTCGAGCGCGGCGCCGAGAGCGAAGCCCTGCTTCTTGAGACCGCCGGCCGCGGTGACGGAGGCGGTGCGGGCGTAGCCGCTGTAGTGGGTGAAGCCCTGATAGAGCTGGTAGGCGGCGTCGCCAACCGCGGCCAAGTCCCGCTGGTTGACGCGCAGATCGCCCTGTGCACTGTCCCCGCCTTCGCTTCCGCCAGGGTCCGGCGCCAACTGGTTCAACTCCATCTTCGCCGAGTGCCGCTCCGCCGCCTGTGCCTTGAGCTGCTCCCACTCGTCCCACGCCATGCGTGGATACCTCCCCGTTACTGCTGTATTCCGTTATGCCCCGTGGTTTGCGCTTTGCCTGATGAGTAGGTTTCCGGCAGGGCAAAGTTGGCGTCAACGTAGCAATCGGTTTGTCAGGGTCAGGTTTTGTAGTCGCAAAGATCTTCTGATGTGGTGGCGGGAGGGGTGAGTTGTGGGGTGGTCACCGATGGCCGCTTTGGCGGTCCGCGGGTCGTTGCGGTGCCGGTCGGACGGTGGGTGCGGCCGTCGGTGAGGCGGTGTGCGGGAGTTGCCCTGTCCATGGTTCGTAGCGCGTGGAAATGTGATGAAGATCGAGAGGTGTGAGGTGTTCGAGGAGGTTGACCGTGGTCACGATTGGGCTGCTGGTGGATGGGTAGCGCCACCAGGGGTCCTGTGACCGGTGTCATCCGAACAGGCGAATCGGGCAAACTGTGGCGGCCGGGCCTGTTGCGTAACTGAGGTAACACGCAGCGCGGTTGGAGCCGATGTACAGGTTGACTACAGTGGTAAACGCGTTGTCAGGTGTGGCTCGCTTTGCGATCGTACGGTGAGCGGATGGGGTCGGCGCGGCTTGACTGCGGCCGATGGATGAACGGGGAAACGGGGAGGAGCGTCGTGCTTCCGGCAGACATGGTGGGGGGCGTGTCGGCTACCAGGGCCAAGGACCTGGAGGCGAGTAGCGAAGCGCTGACCGACTTCGTGAACCGCGTGGACAAGGTCCTGCGTGATCTCGAGAGTTCGGCGGGGAACCCGAAACGGGTGGGTGCGCAGACGGTCAGCGCGGGGTCGATCCACAGGGGTGGGCGAGGCGCTTTCCACGAGGCGGACGGCCTGTACGACGAATACCACGCGGTCCACGACAAGCTCACCGCCCTGTCCAAGACTCTCCATCTGCAGATCGAGGCGATCGGTATCGCCGTGCAGGGTGCCAGGGGCACCTTCGACGGGGTGGAAGAGGATCAGCGTCGGCGGTTCTGGGAGATCCAGACGGAGATCACGAGGATCAACGGTGCCTCGGGTCCCGAGCGCACCAACACCGCCAACTCCGGTATGAGTGGGTGACGATGACTGACGACCAGCACAAGGCGGACCTGAACCGGGTCTCCAGCCAGAATCAGTTCACCGACCTGGCTCGGGGTGTCGAGGAGCGACCGAGGGAGAGCGGCCTCCTGGCCGGTCTCTTCTACAACCCTCTGCGCGCGGTGGTCGAGAGCACGTCGGAGGGCCAGGCCGTCCACGACTCCGTGCACGGACCGTCCGGCGACCGCCGTACGAACTTCGAGAATCGCCCGCTCAACGAAATGATCGACCTTGTGGAGCGGACGAACCCGGAGGACCTGGAGTCCTCCGGCAAAGCGCTGTGGGACGCGCGTGACGCGATCAAAGCGGCGGCCGACGAGCTCAGCGGTCACATTGACAGGGTCGAGTGGGCCGGGAAGTCGGGCGAGGCATTCCGTAAGTGGGGGAGTGAGCTCGTCACTCAGACGCACAGCCTGAGTACGTTCGCCGGAGGCGCCGGCGACCAGATCACCGCCGCTGCCATGGGTCTGGCATCCGTGCGCAGTGCCATGCCCGCTCGCGATACGCAAGCGGAGCGAAAACACCCCGCGACGTTCACGGCGGCCGAGAAGGTCGCGAACAAAGACGAGTACGCGGCGGCCCTGCGTGTGGAGAAGGATCGCCAAGAGGCGATCAACCAGATGAACCGGCTGTCGTCGTACTACGTGGTGTCCAAGGACGAGCTGGCGGCGCTGAACAGCAAGGCGCCCGAGTTCACGGCCATGCCGAACGTGGGTGTGCCGCGGCCTCAGACGGACAAGAAGGGTGGCTATGCGCGGGTCACATCCCCGAAGTCGGAAGTGACTGGTGCCTCGAGCGCCGCCGATCACCACGCTACTGCCGTGTCAACCACGGGTAGTACCGGCAAACGTGATGTCCCAAGTGACGTCACGCCGCCTGTGAAACACACCACCGATCGTGTGACTCCCCCTGATGCGCCGACGCGCACGAACATCGACAGCGTCGGCACACTTCCGCCGGCCACCACGGTGCCCACCACGGTTCACAATCCGCCGGTCACTGGTGTCCCTGTCCCGGGGGGAGGGCCAGCCAACGTGTTCGAGAGCGGCTTCGGGACCCCTATCTCAAATGGTCCGGTGAGCAAGAGCGCCGGTGGCTTCCGGACCCCCTTCTCCGCGCAGGGGCGAAGTGGTACCTCGGGTCTGGGTAATTCGGGCACTGAGCGGTCTGCTGGCCGCGGGCCCACGAGTCAGATGGGCCGCGCTACGGAGACGGGCAGGTCACTTGCCAAGGGCACTGCTTCAGGTGTGAAGCCTTCGCCGATGGGGCGAGGTGTCACTGGTGGCGTCCCGCGGTCAAGCGGTACGGCGGTTCCACGTGCCAACGGCGGTTCGACCACCGGCGCCGGACGTTCGAACGGCGTGGTGGGCGGGCGGCCCACGTCCTCCGCGGGCAATTCGGCGAAGGGCGGGGCGAGGGTTCCGCGTGGCAATGTCATCGGTGCTGAGGAGGCGGCCGGCTCCCGGTCCACGGGCGGTCGGCCCGGACAGCGCGGGGTTTTCGGAGCGCCCGAGGCCGCGACAAGGCCCAGTACGAGCTCATCGGGGGCGCGTGGCGGTACGAGTACTCCGGAGAGTGTCACGGCTACGCCCGCCCAGCGTAAATCTGTTGCCCAGGCCGAACGTAACGGCATGACGCGGGGCGGCTCCGGCCTCGTGCGCGGATCTGGTAGCCAAGGGAAGCACGGCGACAGGGAGCGCACGGACGGATCTCAGCCGGCCGACCACATCGCCGAGAACGAAGAAGAAACCCATCTCCCCACCCCGCCGCGGCGTGATGTGCCGCCGGCCGTCAACTGAGCGCGAGCGAGGACAGTCAACGCCATGAAGTCAGGGACCAGCCGACGAGCCCAGAGGGCTGAGCTCCTCAAGACGCGCCGTGCCAGACGAGTGCGCGCAGTGAGCGCGGTAGTTGGTGCCCTGGCCGTAGTAGGCGTGGGATTCGCCCCGAGTGCCGCTGCCGACGATGTCCAGTCGAAGCAGTGGTACCTGGACCAGATGCAGGCCGAGAAGATGTGGAAGGTCAGCACGGGCAAGGGCGTCAAGGTCGCAGTCGTCGACACCGGGGTGAACCCCAACACGCCGTCCTTGAAGGGGCAGGTGCTAGTGGACGATGTGCCCAAGGCGGTCTCGTATCACTCCACTGTCGACTTCGACGGCCATGGCACGTCCATGGCCGAGCTGATCGCCGGTACCGGGGCGGGAGGGAGTCTCAAGGGGCTGGCGCCGGGTGCGAAGATCGTCCCGTATCGAGTTGACCTCAAAGGCCTGAAGGTCGGATCGCCGGAGCAGAAGAAGACGCCCGAACCCTGGCAGGCGGTCAGAGCAGCGGCCGACACCGACGTAAAGATCATCAGTATGTCGATCGGGGGGTACGTCAGCCCTGAGCTGGAGCAAGCGATCAACTATGCCGCTTCCAAGGGCAAGCTAATGGTCGCCGCCGTGGGCAACTCGGGTACCGGGACGGGCGATGGCAATGTCGATTATCCCGCCGCCTACCCTTATGTGGTCGGCATTGCGGCGGTCGACTCGTCGTTCACCGTCACGAAGTTCTCCTCGTACGGAAACTACGTCGATCTCGTAGCACCCGGCACAGGTATTCCGGGATGGTGCGACACCACCTTCCACACGTATTGCGATACAGGTGGCACAAGCCAGGCGACCGCGATCGCCTCCGCCTCCGCCGCCCTCATCTGGTCCGCCCACCCCGACTGGACGGTCAACCAGGTCACCCGCGCCCTGATCGACACGGCGAGCCGGACGTGGCCGGAGAACGAACCGAGCAAGTACGCCGGTTACGGGTTCGTCCGTCCTCGCATGGTGTTGGAGAACGCCAAGTACGACGCGGGCGCCCCCAACGTCGACCCGCTGGCGAAGGAGAACGGCGGCAACCTGTTGGCCAAGTCGGCGAGTTCTTCTTTGACCGCATCGACTCCGTCCGCGTCAGCCACGTCAAAGACTCCGGGCAAGGGCTCTACCGGCGGCACCTCAGCCGCAGGATCAAGCGCCGAGTCGTCCAGCGACAGCAACACACTCTGGATCGCACTCGGCGGCGCAGCCGCAGTCATCGTCATCGGCGGTGCGGGCGTAGCCGTAATGCGCGCACGGCGTGCCAGGTGACCAGGATTTCCAGCCAGACCGCGAATCAGTCAACACACGACGCCAGTCAATAGAAGAAGGGTGAGCTGACCATGTCCAACAAGCAGAAGCTCGAAGATGCCGCAGTAGTCGATATTCAGAAGCAGATGCTCGACAAGTACGACGGCATCGCCAAGCGTGTGCACGGGCTTCAGGGTGTGATCGACGGGCTTGAGGGGCAGTGGCACGGTATCGGGCGTGCCGCGTTCGACAAGAAGCAGTACGAGATCAACGAGTCGCTGCAGAAGATCGGCACCATTCTCGGTGACGTCATCGAGGCGATGACCGCGACGCGCAACATCAAGGACAGCAAGGAAGACGAGGTCCGCGCGGCGGTCAACAAGATCGACCTCCAGGACGGCGCCCCGACCGTGACCTCCCCGCTGAGCTCCTACTGAGTCACGACGCCCACCAGCCCATACGAACGAGACGAGGTAGACACGCATGAGCCGTAACTCCGACGGCCTTTCCGTCACTTATGACGGGCTGGACTTCGCGGCCACCAAGATCGGCAACGAGGCGAAGCAGCTGGAGCAGGACCTCCAAGAGCTCCGCGCGCTGGTCGTGAAGAGCCAGCAGTACTGGGAGGGTGACGCGCAGGGCACCTTCAACGAGAAGCTGCACCGGTGGGACAAGGAAGCCAACGACATCCACACCGCGCTGACCGGCATCGGCCACGTCGTGTACACGTCGGGCGGTACCTACATGGAGGGCGACAAGAAGGCCGCCAGCTACTTCCAGTAGCAGAGCCAGGCGAGGTACGCAGCAGCAACTCAGGGTGGGCGCGCGCGGGAGGCGCCCACCCTGTTGCCGTGCCGGGCCCCCGCACGAGAGGGTGAGCACGCGCCGATGCCGGAGGGCGGAGAGCGCACGACACACGGCTACGACACGGTGGAACACGGCTACGACACGGTGGAACACGGCTACGACACGGTGGAACATGGCTACGTCACGGCGGATCGGCCCCTACACGATCGTCACCCGGCTCGACGGCAACACCCACACCCCCCACACTCACGCCTCCGCCCAATCGTCCGCCCAACCCCCCACCCCCGAACGCCGTTTCATCGCCCGCAGCCCCGACGGTGACCGCACCGTCCCGCTGAGCGCTCCCCTGCCGAAGGCCGACCCGGGGCGGTTCATGGCGGAGGCCGACACCTCGCGGTATCTGCTCGGGCCCTGGGTGCTGCCGGCCGTCGAACTCGCCGCCCCGGGCGGCGAAGCGTGGCACGCCCGGCCCTATGTGCCCGCGCTGCCTCCCGACCGCCCTCGCGGTGAACGGCGGTCTGCTGCCTGAGCGGACCGTGCGCTCGCTCGCCGTGGCGCTGGCCGAGACGGTCGCCGTGCTGCACGGGCAGAAACTGTCGCACGCCGGGGTGTGTCCGGCTGCCGTGCTGCTCGCCGCCGACGGGCCTCGGCTCGGTTGTTTCGGGGCGGTGCGGGCCGCCGCGCCGGACGGCGTGCCGCGGTGGGGAGCGCCGGGGCTGGACGCCGGGAGTCTTCCGCCCGAGCAGGCGGCCGGTGGGCAGCCGCGTCCGCTGGGTGACGTATACGCGCTGGGTGCGACGCTCGCGTACGCCGCCACGGGTCACGCGGCGCCGGAGCGGGGGGAGTTGCCGGCCGGGCTGCGTTCGCTGGTGGCGCGGTGTTTGGCGCGTGATCCGGCCCATCGTCCTCAACTCGCTGACATTATCGGGGAGCTGGCGCCCGACTCCCGAACTGCCTTTCGCGCAGCGGGTGGTGGGCTCGGCGTCGGTGGTTGCCCGCCCGGATTGTCGCGGCCGTCGCTCATCAGTCGGCCTCCGTGCCGGCCGCCGAGGTGCAGTTGTCCCAGTAGGCGCGGCCGGGAGTGAGTGTCGTATCGGCCGCGGTACCCCGTACCCACCACAGCCCCTGACGACATGAGCCCGAAACCCCACGCCCACACCCCTCGCCCACGACGACCCCGTAACTCTCGGTCCGTACCGGCTCGTTGCCCGGCTCGGCAGTGGTGGCATGGGCACGGTGTACATGGCGCGTGGCGTCGGCGGTCGTACGGTCGCGCTCAAGACGATGCACGCCCGGATCGCGAACGATCCGGGTATCCGTACCCGGTTCCGGCTCGAAGTGGACGCGGCCCGGGTCATCGGGGACCGGTTCGGGTTTCGGGTGGTGAACTCCGATCCGTTCGCCGAAACACCCTGGCTGGCAACGGAGTTCGTGCTCGGACCCGCCCTCGACGAGGTCGTCCTGGGCACGGGACCACTGCCGGAGAGGTCGGTGCGGGCGCTGGATGCCGCGCTGTGTTCGGCGTTGGACCAGCTGCACCGGTCCGACGTCGTGCACCGTGACCTGAAGCCGTCGAACATCCTCCTCACCGACTACGGTCCGAAGGTCATCGACTTCGGGATCGCGCGCCATCGGCGACGACCGGCTGACCCGTACCAATGCCTCGGCCGGCACCCCCGCGTTCATGTCCCCCGAGCAGGCGTCCGGGCAGGAGCACGGCGCGGCCGGTGATGTCTTCGCGCTGGTCGGTGTACTGGTGTTCGCGGCCACCGGGCGGGCCCCGTTCGGTGGCGGGCAGCCCGCGGATCTGCTGTATCGGGTGCGGTACGCGGAGGCCGACCTGCGCGGTGTACCGGCCGCGCTCGTGCCGCTTTCGACCGGTGTCTGGCCAAGGAGCCGGAGAAGCGGCCCTGCTTGG
Organism: Streptomyces sp. NPDC050549; assembly: GCF_040655035.1. Classification (NCBI taxonomy): domain Bacteria; kingdom Bacillati; phylum Actinomycetota; class Actinomycetes; order Kitasatosporales; family Streptomycetaceae; genus Streptomyces; species Streptomyces sp. NPDC050549. Next base: position 18,437 of record NZ_JBFAJD010000005.1, on the reverse strand, counting down.
CCGAGCTCGCGGCCCAACTGCACGACGGGAGGGGAGAGTTCGCCGAGCAGCTGCCCGACGCCGTGCTCGCGGAGATCGGGCGGCGGGCCGCCGACGTATGGCTGACCGTGCCGCAGCGACTGCCCGCCCCGGCGCCCGAGGAGGGCGACGCCCACGTCACGTCGGTGTCCGGGCCCTCGCGCCGCGGGCTCCTCGCCGTGAGCGGGGCGCTCGCGGCGACCGCCGCGGCGGGGGGCGTCTGGTGGTACCAGGGGCGTGGGCGTGCCACCGCGCCCGCCGCCGAGGCGCCGCCGCAGACGCGCAACCTCGATCCGCTGTGGCAGTACGGCGGTAAGAACCTCGACGTGCCGGGCTGGGGACTGGTCGTGCCGTACCAGGCCGACGGATCGATCTGGCTGCCGCCGAACGCGATCGCCGAACGCCTCGCGCCGACCACCGGGCGGTCGCAGGGTGAGGTGCCCGTTACCGCCCACTGGTGGCAAACGGCCGTACAGGAAGGGCAGTTGTACCTGCTCGGCCACGATCCGCCCGCGCAGGGGAGTCGGTGTCGATCGACACCTGGAACGCCGCCGCGGACGCCGTGCGGCCCACCACGGCCGCCCTCACGAACGTCACGCCCACCCTCGTACAGCCAAGTGGACCTGCCCGGCGGCCGAGGCGGCCCAACTCCTCGGCGCCGACGCGGAGTCGGTGTACGTCATCACCAAGGACGGCAGGCTGCGCAGCGTGCGCCGCGCGGAGGCGAAGGTCGGGTGGACGGCGACGGTCCCGGCCGACTTCCGCACGAAGGTGTTCGACCCAGGCGCCGTCTGCGCGGGTCGGCTGGTCATGGGGACGACCGACGGCAACTTCCTGGCGGTCGACACGAGCAAGGCCGCATGGCGTGGAACCGCCTCGACCATGTCCCCATCGGCCTCCGGCCGGCCGTCGGGGGCGACACCGTGTACCTCGGCGGCTACACCCTGGAGGCGGTGCGGATCGCCGACGGGGAGCGGATCTGGAGCGCCAAGCCCCACGGGGACCGCAACCGGGAGCGTTGGGGACCCGTGACGGTCTCCGGGAGCAGGCTCTACGCCACGGAGGGCATCTATCCCAGACGCCTGGACCCGCGCGACGGCAGCCAGTTGTGGTCCGGCTACTCCGACTCCGCGGGCACGGGTCTCTGCGCGGGCCGCGCGCTGCCGCAGGGGCACGCGGTCTGGTCGATCGACAAGAGCGTGGTGCAGACCGAGCCCATGGAGCTCGACGCGGCGAAGGCGGTCGACGGGGGGAGGCTGTGGCGGTACGAGTTCCCCCGTACCGACTGCACCCGCCTGGCCGCCGACGGAAACCGCGTCTTCCTCATGCACGACAGCACGGTCGTGGCCCTCACCACGTTCTGAGGAACCCGTCGGCCCACACCGGGGTCCTACTCGTCGCAGTCCGGGACCTGTCCGATCTGGACCAGCGGCTTCCCCCGCTTCCGGGACACGAACACGCCCCGCCCGGCGGGCATCGGCCGCGGCCTGACCCCGCCCAGCAGGTCGCCCTCGGCCGGGTCGCCCGCCAACACCACGCCCTGGGCGCCGAGTTCCTTCATGCGCTGCATGAACGACTCGTAACCGGCGCGCCCCGCACCCGCCGTGGAGCGGGCGATGATGAAGCGCACGCCCACGTCCCGGGCGAACGGCAGCAGTTCCGTCAGCCCCGACAGCGGGTTTCCGCTGGACGTGGACACCAGGTCGTAGTCGTCGATGATCACGAAGACCTGCGGGCCCCGCCACCAGCTCCGGTCGCGGAGCTGCTGCGGAGTGACGTCGGACGTCGGCGTCCGGCGCTGCATCAGGTCGGCCAGCGCGTCCATGTGGTGCTGCATCTGGTTCGACATGGGGATGTACTCGGCCAGGTGCGAGGGCGGAGTCACCCCCAGCAGGGAACGCCGGTTGTCGACCACGAACAGCTTGCACGCGCTGCCGTCGTAGCGCTCGCTGAGGCGCTTGATCAGCAGCTTGAGCAGGTTCGACTTGCCGGACTCGCTCTCGCCGAAGACCAGGAAGAACGGGTCCTGATCGAAGTCGACGAACACCGGCTCCAGGTTGTCCTCGTCGAGGGCGAAGGAGACGCCCCGGTTCGGGAAACGGTCGCCGGACGGCAGCTGGGCCGCCGCGAACTCCCTCGGCAGCAGCCGGACTTCGGGCGCGCCGGGCTCCTGCCAGTGCCGGGCGACCTCGGCCGTGAGGGCCGTCGTCGCCTCCGCAAGGTCCGTGTCCGAGGACAGGCCGTCGATGCGCGGGACCGCAGCCATGAAGTGCTGCTTCTGCGGGGTCTGGCCACGCCCGGGCACGCCCGTGGGCACGTTGGCGGCGACCTTGCGGTCGAACTCCGAGTCCATAGGGTCGCCGAGCCGCAGCTCCAGCCGGTTCATCAGGTGGTCCTTCATGTTCGCGCGGACCTCCATGGAGCGCGAGGCGGTGAGGATCACATGGATGCCGTAACCGAGGCCGCGGGCCGCGATGTCCAGCACCAGCGGCTCCAACGCCTCATAGTCCGTACGGAAGTTGCCCCAGCCGTCGATGACGAGGAAGACGTCGCCCCAGGGCTGGTCCGTCACGGAGATGTCGCCCCGCGCGCGGCGGGCGCGGAACTCGGCGATCGAGGAGATCCCGGCCGTACGGAAGTACTCCTCGCGGCGGGTCATCACGCCGTAGACCTCGGCCGCCGTACGCCGGACCTTCTCCGGGTCGAGCCGGGAGGCCACCCCGCCAACGTGCGGCAGACCGGCCACCGCCGACAGGCCGCCACCGCCGAAGTCCAGTGCGTAGAACTGCACTTCGCGCGGGGTGTGGGTGAGCGCGAACGACGCGATGAGCGAGCGCAGCAGCGTCGACTTGCCGGACTGCGGGCCGCCCAGGATCTGCATATGGCCGGCCGCGCCGCCGAAGTCGGTCCACAGCGGGTCGCGCCGCTGCTCGTACGGCTTGTCGACCAGACCGACCGGGACGACGAGGCGGCCCGCGCCCTCGTAGCCGGGCTGCGTCATGCCACGCCCCGGCACCGCGGCGAGACCGGGCAGCAGGGAGTCGAGCGACGGCGGGCTGTCCAGCGGGGGCAGCCACACCTGGTGGGCGGCCGGACCCTGCGCCTCAAGCCGCCGCACGATCACGTCGAGCACGGTGTCGGCGAGCGCGTCGTCCTTCTCGTCCGCCGTCTCCGCCTGGCGCTGACGCGGCACGGGCGCGTACTGCACCGGCACCTGCGCCGCCGTGAACAGCACCGGCCTGCGGTCCACCGGGAGCGGCCCGCCGAGCGCGGCCGCCTGCTGCGAACCGGTGCGGTACACCCCGGAGACGTACGCCGCCTTGAAGCGGACCATCTCGTCGGTGCCGTACTTCAGGAAGCCGGAACCCGGCACGTTCGGCAGCTCGTACGCGTCCGGCACCCCGAGCGCGGCCCGCGACTCGGCCGCCGAGAACGTCCGCAGACCGATCCGGTACGACAGGTAGGTCTCCAGGCCGCGCAGCCGGCCCTCCTCCAGACGCTGCGAGGCCAGCAGCAGATGCACACCCAGGGAGCGGCCGATGCGGCCGATCTGCACGAACATCTCGATGAAGTCCGGCTTCGCGGTGAGGAGTTCGCTGAACTCGTCGATCACCAGGACGAGCGACGGGACGGGCTGCAGGGGGGCACCCGCGGCGCGCGCCTTCTCGTAGTCGTGGATGTTGGCGTAGTTGCCCGCGTCGCGCAGCATCTCCTGGCGGCGGTTCAACTCACCGCGGATCGAGTCACCCATACGGTCGACGAGCGTCAGGTCGTCGGCCAGGTTGGTGATCACGGCCGCCACATGCGGCATCTGCGCCATACCGGCGAAGGTCGCACCGCCCTTGAAGTCCGCGAGGACGAAGTTCAGCGTCTCCGAGGAGTGGGTCACCGCGAGGCCGAGGACCAGGGTGCGCAGCAGCTCCGACTTGCCGGAACCGGTCGCGCCGACACACAGCCCGTGCGGGCCCATGCCCTCCTGGGCCGCCTCCTTGAGGTCGAGCATCACGGGCCGGCCGTCCTCACCGAGCCCGATCGGCACCCGCAGCCGCTCTGCCGTCGAGCGTGGGCGCCAGGTCCGCTTCGGGTCGACGGAGGCTGCGTCGCCCAGGTTCAGCAGATCCGTGAACTCCAGGTTGGCGAGCAGCGGTTCGTCGTCGTCGCCGCCCGAGACCATGCGCAGCGGCGCCAGTTGCCGGGCGAGCGCCTCGGCGGCCTCGTACGACAGCACGTCAGGCGTGCCTTCGTAGACCATGCCGTGGCCCGACTCCAGGCGGAGTTCCTTCGGGTGTACGACGACCGAGAGGTCACCGCGGCCGCTGCTGAGGTCGCCGGGCACGACCTCGACGATCGTCACTCCCTGAAGGCCTTCGGGGCTGGCCAGGAAGGAGGTCGGCGGCAGGGAGACGCCGTCCAGCACGACCACCAGGTGCGGCTGTTCGGGCACCGGCGCTCCGGCGGGGTGGAAACGCGGACGGCCCTGGAGCCGGTCCGCGAGCATCTCCTCCAGCTCCGTCGGGTCGGTGCTGATCAGGCGCATGCTGCCCGCGCCGTCCGCGAGCCCTTGCGCCTGCGCGTGCGGGAGCCACTTGGCCCACTCCCACTCGGGCACCGACTCGCGGCCGGTGGCGACGGCGATGACGAGGTCCTCGGGGGAGTGCATCGAGGCGAGGGAGGCGGCGACGGCACGGGCGGTGCCGCGCACGGTGGCCGGTTCGCCGCTGATCGTCACGTGGTAGAAGGCGCGCAGTGAGACCGCCATCGGCAGGTCCTCAAGGGTGCTGTGCGTGGCCAGGAAACGCTGCATGGCGCCCGCCGTCAGCGGCTCCAGCTCGTCGACCGGGGCGGTCTCCGGCGGGACCAGGGGAGTGGCGAGACCCTGGGGTCCGAGGCCGACCCGCACCTGTCCGAAGTCCTCGTCGTTCGTGCGGCGTTCCCACACTCGGCTGCCCTCGGCGACCAGCGCCCACAGTTGCTCCGGCGAAGGGTGCAGGTAGTACTGGGCGTCGCGCTGGGCCCGCGCGGTCTCCAGGGCCGTACGCCGGGTCTGGGACAGATAGCGCAGATAGTCACGGCGCATGTCGGCCATCTGCCCCTGGTTGCCCCGGCGGTAGCGGACCAGCATCGAAACGCCCATCGCGACCGTGGACGCGATCATCACCATGCCCATGATCTTCATGAACGGCTGGGCACTGGGGTTGAAGAAGAACACCACCGACCCGCCCATGCCGAGCATGGGCAGGAGCTGCATCATGGCGCCCTCCTGCTGGCCGCGCGGCAGCTCCGGCGGAGCCTGCAGCATGACCTCGTCCGTGGGCACTTCCTTCGGCAGCGACCTCGGCGGGCGCTTGACGACGATCTGGCTCACTACGCACCAATTCCCTTGCCGGACCGAGTTGTTTCGTCCGCCGCCCCGTGTCGGGCGGACGCCGATCCGCACTGCGCGATCCTACTGACAACCACTGACAACGGCGGGCGGTAGGGTGCCCGTGAGACGTGTGAGCAGTTGCGAATCGTTCCGGGAAAACCGGGCAAAACCGCAGTGTTCGCGGCGGGCGGATCCCGTCGGATCCCGTTGAGTGCCGGGCGCGACGGCGCGGCCGGCCGACGGGACGGGTGGTACGGCGCGACCTGCACAGGATCTTTACGGCGGAACTCCACGGCGGACGCGCGCGGCAGCTTCGCGGGCAGCCCGTCACTGACAAGGGGGAACAGCAGGTGAGCATCACGGCCTCCGCGCCGGCCGGCGCGACCGGCGGAACGGGCACCGGAGCCTCTTCCGGGGCGGGCACGGGCTTCGGCTTCTGCCGGGTCACCATCGTGGCGCCCGACAGCCGGATCGACGTGGCCCTGCCCGACGACGTACCGGTCGCCGACCTGTACCCCGAGATCCTGCGGCTGTCCCAACAGAGCCTCCCCGAGGGCGCCCCCGTCGGCTACCACCTCGTACGCCGCGACGGCACCGTCCTCGACGGCGCCCGCTCCTTCGCCGCACAGCGCATCCTCGACGGCGAACTGCTCACCCTGCGCCCCTTCGCCGACTCCCTGCCGCCGGCCGTCTACGACGACGTCTCCGAGGCGGTCGCTGCCGCCGTCACCCGTGACCGTGCCCTGTGGAACGGCGAGTTGACGCGCGCAGCCGGTCTCGTCGCGGGCGGCATCCTGCCCGCACTGCTCGCGTTCGTGGCCTGGAGCTCCCAGATCCACCACGACATGAACGGCCTCCAGGGCATCGTCGCCGGCCTCGCCGGCATCCTCCTGGTCACCATCGCCTGCGTACGCGCGCGGGTGTACGACGACCGGGGCTCGGCGGTCGCCCTGGGCCTGGGCGCGCTCCCGAACATCGCCGTGGCGGGCTCCGGACTGCTCCCCTTCTCCGAAGGAGAAGGCATTGGGCGGCTCCAGTTCCTGCTGGCCTGCGCCGCCGTCCTCGTCGCGGCCGTCGTCCTCACCCTGGTGTCGCCGGGCGGCGACGGCCCCTTCGTGGCCTTCGTCTTCGCCTCCGCCGTCGGCCTGTTGACGACGTTCACCGCGATGCTCGCCCACCTGAAGCCCATCGAGACGGCCGCGATCTGCGCCCCCCTCTCCGTGTGCGCGCTCGCCTTCCTGCCGGGCCTGTCCATGCGCTTCGCCCGCCTCCCCATCGGCTTCGAACCGCCCAACCCCAACCGCGGCTACGGCGACGGCGAACCCGTGGCCCAGGAGCCCGTCGACGCCGAACGCATCGCCGCCCGCGCCCGCCGCGGCCACGAACTCCTCGTCGGCCTGGTCGGCGGCTGCGCTCTCGTCTCCGTGGGCGCCTCGATCGTCCTCGGCTTCTCCAGCAACGTGTGGGCGCAGCTCCTCGCCCTCGCCACCGGCGTCGCGATGCTGATGCGCGCCCACCTGTTCCGCTACACCGCCCAGGTCGGCGCCACCCTCGCCGCGGGCCTGGCCGCCCTGGTCTTCCTGGGCCTCGGCCTCGCCCTGAACCCGCCGCACGCGTACGTACGGGACGCGTTCCTCGGCGACCCGAACTCCCTCGACATCCGCAGCGTCTGGCTCGCGGCGGCCGTAGCCGCGTCCACCGCCCTGGTCACCGCTGTCGGCCTGATCACCCCGAAGCGCGGAGTCACCCCCTTCTGGGGCCGCTTCCTGGAGATCGCCGAGAGCTTCGTCCTGCTCACCCTGATCCCGCTGTCCCTGGCCGTCTTCGACGTGTACGCGCAGGCGCGGGCGATGACCAGCTGAAAGACGCAGGCATGGAAAAGGGACGGCACGCGCGCGTGCCGCCCCTTTTCCATGCCTGCGTACGACTACTGCTCCTCCGGAGCCGGATCCAGATCGAACTCGCCGTCCCGGGCGCCCAGCACGAAGGCCGTCCACTCCGCCTCCGTGTACCGCAGCACGGTGTCCGGGTCGAGCGACGAGCGCATGGCCACCGCCCCGTCGGGCAGGTCGGCGATCTCGACGCGCTCCTCGTGCTCCTCCGTGCCCGGCGCGCTGCGCCACTCCACACCCGAGATGTCGAGGGCGTACAGCTCGTCCCGCTCCCGCTCCTTGCGTGCCTTGATCTCCTGCTCCGTCTCCGCCATGGCGAAGCGACCCCTTCCCGACGAACCGACGTGATCCACGGTCCATGCGTGGACGTGGATCACCCTAGTGGCCGTATCCGCCCCGGTCAGGGCCCTTCACAGAGCTGGACCGAGGTGTCCCCCCAGGCTGGTACGCTGTGTAGCGGCCGTTTGTGTACGCACCCCTGGAGCTCACGCTCCGGAGGCCGCGCCCAGCGGATCCCGCCTCCCGAGTAACGGAAGCTCCCCTGAGAAGTGGACCAGGGGCACTCGGTGGCACATCAAAGACTACGAGGAGTACGCGTGTCGCTCGACGCCGCTACGAAGAAGCAGCTCATCACCGAGTTCGGTCAGAAGGAGGGCGACACCGGCTCCCCCGAGGTCCAGGTCGCCATGCTCTCGCGCCGCATCTCGGACCTGACCGAGCACCTCAAGACCCACAAGCACGACCACCACTCCCGTCGTGGTCTGCTGATCCTGGTCGGTCAGCGCCGCCGGCTGCTGCAGTACCTGGCCAAGAAGGACATCCAGCGCTTCCGTGCGCTGGTCGACCGCCTGGGCATCCGCCGCGGTGCGGCGGGCGCCAAGTAACACGCCGTGAGGGGAGCGGGTCCCGAGACGATCGGGAGCCGCTCCCTTTGCCGTATGTGCGGAAACGTGCGGAGTGTCACTGCCTCTTTGTAGTGTGGTAGCACAACGCAATACGCACGACACAGCACGACAACGCACCACAGCACGACAACGAACGAGGAGAAGCGCGCCTCGCAGCCGCCGGTCCTCGGTAGTGGCCCCCGGGCAGGAAACCCCGGGTGCTTCGATCGAAGACCGGCCCGCACCAGACAGCGCTTCTCCGCCACCGTCCCCCCGCCACACGGGCGGGGAGGGACGAAAGACGACAAGTAACGGAGAAAACGCTAGTGGAGAACGAGACCCACTACGCCGAGGCCGTCATTGACAACGGCTCCTTCGGCACCCGCACCATCCGCTTCGAGACGGGCCGCCTGGCCAAGCAGGCCGCCGGCTCCGCCGTGGCGTACCTGGACGACGACACCATGGTGCTGTCGGCCACCACCGCCTCCAAGAACCCCAAGGACCAGCTCGACTTCTTCCCCCTCACGGTGGATGTCGAGGAGCGGATGTACGCCGCCGGCAAGATCCCCGGCAGCTTCTTCCGCCGTGAGGGCCGTCCCTCCGAGGACGCCATCCTCACCTGCCGCCTGATCGACCGCCCGCTGCGCCCGTCCTTCAAGAAGGGCCTGCGCAACGAGATCCAGGTCGTCGCCACGATCATGGCGCTCAACCCCGACCACCTGTACGACGTCGTCGCGATCAACGCGGCCTCCGCGTCCACGCAGCTGGCCGGTCTGCCCTTCTCCGGCCCGGTCGGCGGCGTCCGCGTCGCGCTGATCAACGGCCAGTGGGTCGCGTTCCCGACGCACACCGAGCTCGAGGACGCCGTCTTCGACATGGTCGTCGCCGGTCGCGTCCTGGAGGACGGCGACGTCGCGATCATGATGGTCGAGGCCGAGGCCACCGAGAAGACCATCCAGCTGGTCGCGGGCGGCGCCGAGGCGCCGACCGAGGAGGTCGTTGCCTCTGGTCTGGACGCCGCGAAGCCCTTCATCAAGGTGCTCTGCCGTGCGCAGGCCGATCTCGCCGCGAAGGCCGCCAAGCCGACCGGTGAGTTCCCGATCTTCCTCGACTACCAGGACGACGTCCTGGAGGCCCTCACCGCCGCCGTCCGCCCGGAGCTCGCCTCCGCGCTGACCATCGCCGGCAAGCAGGACCGCGAGGCCGAGCTCGACCGCGTCAAGGGTCTCGCCGCCGAGAAGCTCCTCCCGGAGTTCGAGGGTCGCGAGAAGGAGATCTCCGCCGCGTACCGCTCGCTGACCAAGTCCCTGGTCCGTGAGCGCGTCATCAAGGAGAAGAAGCGCATCGACGGCCGCGGTGTCACCGACATCCGCACCCTGGCCGCCGAGGTCGAGGCCATCCCGCGCGTGCACGGTTCCGCGCTTTTCGAGCGTGGCGAGACCCAGATCCTGGGCGTCACCACCCTCAACATGCTCCGCATGGAGCAGCAGCTGGACACCCTCTCCCCGGTGACCCGCAAGCGCTACATGCACAACTACAACTTCCCGCCGTACTCCGTCGGCGAGACCGGCCGCGTCGGCTCCCCGAAGCGCCGCGAGATCGGCCACGGAGCGCTCGCCGAGCGCGCCCTGGTCCCGGTCCTCCCGACGCGCGAGGAGTTCCCCTACGCGATCCGTCAGGTCTCCGAGGCCCTCGGGTCGAACGGCTCGACGTCCATGGGCTCGGTCTGCGCCTCCACCATGTCGCTGCTGAACGCCGGTGTGCCCCTCAAGGCCCCCGTCGCCGGTATCGCCATGGGCCTGATCTCCCAGGAGATCAACGGCGAGACGCACTACGTCGCCCTCACCGACATCCTCGGTGCGGAGGACGCCTTCGGCGACATGGACTTCAAGGTCGCAGGCACCAAGGAGTTCGTCACCGCCCTCCAGCTCGACACCAAGCTGGACGGCATCCCCGCCTCCGTCCTGGCCGCCGCCCTCAAGCAGGCCCGTGACGCCCGCCTCCACATCCTCGACGTGATGATGGAAGCGATCGACACGCCGGACGAGATGTCCCCGAACGCCCCGCGGATCATCACCGTCAAGATCCCCGTGGACAAGATCGGCGAGGTCATCGGCCCGAAGGGCAAGATGATCAACCAGATCCAGGAGGACACCGGCGCCGAGATCACGATCGAGGACGACGGCACCATCTACATCGGTGCCCAGGTCGGCTCGCAGGCCGAGGCCGCCCGCGCCACGATCAACGGCATCGCCAACCCGACCATGCCGGAGGTCGGCGAGCGCTACCTGGGTACGGTCGTCAAGACCACCACCTTCGGAGCGTTCGTGTCGCTGCTCCCGGGCAAGGACGGTCTGCTGCACATCTCGCAGATCCGCAAGCTCGCCGGCGGCAAGCGCGTGGAGAACGTCGAGGACGTCGTCGGTGTGGGCCAGAAGGTCCAGGTCGAGATCGCCGAGATCGACTCCCGCGGCAAGCTCTCCCTGATCCCCGTCATCGAGGGTGAAGAGAACGCCGAGGACGACAAGAAGGACGACGGCGACAAGTGACGTCGACCAGTACCACGACGACGGCCCGCACCTCCTCGGAGGCGCGGGCCGTCGCCCGTACCCAAACCCTCATCCAGGGCACCAACGGCATCGGCACAGTCCGCAAGACCACCCTCCCGGGCGGCCTGCGCATCGTCACCGAGACGCTGCCCTCGGTCCGCTCCGCCACCTTCGGCATCTGGGCACACGTGGGCTCCCGCGACGAGACGCCGTCGCTGAACGGCGCCACGCACTACCTGGAGCACCTCCTCTTCAAGGGCACGCACAAGCGCAGCGCGCTGGACATCTCCTCCGCGATCGACGCGGTCGGCGGCGAGATGAACGCATTCACGGCGAAGGAGTACACGTGCTACTACGCGCGCGTGCTCGACACCGACCTGCCGCTCGCCATCGACGTGGTCTGCGACATGCTGACGGGCTCCCTGATCCGTGAGGAGGACGTCAACGTAGAACGCGGCGCCATCCTCGAAGAGATCGCCATGACGGAGGACGACCCGGGTGACTGCGTGCACGACCTGTTCGCGCGCACGATGTTCGGCGACAACCCCCTCGGCCGCCCGGTCCTCGGCACGGTCGACACCGTCAACGCCCTCACCGCGGACCGGATCCGCCGCTTCTACAAGAAGCACTACGACCCGACCCACCTCGTGGTCGCGGCGGCGGGCAACATCGACCACGACAAGGTCGTACGACAGGTCCGTGCCGCCTTCGACAAGGCCGGCGCGTTCAAGAACGCCCAGGCCGCGCCCATCGCCCCGCGCGACGGCCGTCGTGCCCTGCGCACCGCGGGCCGCGTCGAGCTGATCGGCCGCAAGACCGAGCAGGCCCACGTCGTCCTCGGCATGCCCGGCCTGGCCCGCACCGACGAGCGCCGCTGGGCCCTCGGGGTCCTCAACACGGCCCTCGGCGGCGGCATGTCGTCCCGCCTCTTCCAGGAGGTCCGGGAGAAGCGCGGACTGGCCTACAGCGTGTACTCGTACACGTCCGGCTTCGCCGACTGCGGCCTCTTCGGGGTCTACGCCGGCTGCCGGCCCTCGCAGGTCCACGACGTGCTGAAGATCTGCCGCGACGAACTCGACCAGGTCGCCCAACACGGCCTGTCCGACGACGAGATCGGCCGCGCCGTCGGCCAGCTCCAGGGCTCCACCGTCCTCGGCCTCGAGGACACGGGCGCGCTGATGAACCGCATCGGCAAGAGCGAGCTGTGCTGGGGCGAGCAGATGTCCGTCGACGACCTGCTGGCCAGGATCGCTTCGGTCACCCCGGACGAGGTCCGCGAGGTCGCCCGCGAGATCCTGGGACAGCGACCCTCGCTGGCGGTCATCGGCCCGCTCAAGGACAAGCAGGCGGCCCGACTGAACGACGCCGTCGCCTAACACACGTCGTAAGGAAGCAAGAACGATGAGCAAGCTGCGCGTGGCGGTCCTCGGTGCCAAGGGCCGGATCGGGGCCGAGGCGGTACGAGCCGTCGAGGCCGCCGAGGACATGGAACTGGTGGCCGCCCTGGGCCGGGGCGACACCCTGGAGGCGCTCACGGCCGCGGGCGCCCAGGTGGCGGTCGAACTGACCACCCCCGCCTCGGTGATGGACAACCTCGACTTCTGCGTCCGGCACGGCATCCACGCGGTCGTCGGTACCACCGGCTGGACCGAGGAACGCCTTGCGCAACTGAACGGCTGGCTGGACGCCTCGCCGGAGACGGGCGTCCTCATCGCGCCCAACTTCTCCATCGGAGCCGTACTGACCATGAAGTTCGCGCAGATCGCCGCGCCCTACTTCGAGTCGGTCGAGGTCATCGAACTGCACCACCCGAAGAAGGTCGACGCCCCCAGCGGTACGGCCACGCGCACGGCCCAGCTCATCGCCGAAGCACGCGCGAAGGCGGGCACGGCCGCGGCACCGGACGCCACGGAGACGGCCCTGGACGGCGCGCGGGGCGCGGACGTCGACGGGATCCCCGTCCACTCCGTCCGGCTGCGCGGCCTGCTGGCCCACCAGGAGGTCCTGCTCGGCGGCGAGGGCGAGACCCTGACCGTCCGGCACGACTCCCTGCACCACAGCAGCTTCATGCCGGGCATCCTGCTCGGCGCCCGCCGCGTGGTGACCACCCCGGGCCTCACCTTCGGCCTGGAACACTTCCTGGACCTGGGCTGAGGCTCACGACATGCGCGCCAAACTCACCTACGCCGTCACGGCCGCCGTCCTAGTCTTCTACTTCGTCCTGGTCGGCAGCCGCGGCGTCATGCTCATACAGTCGGGCACGGTCATCACGGTCACCTTCGGGATCGCGGTCCTGATCCTGCCGGTGATCGGCGTGTGGTTCCTCTGGAAGAACACCCAGTTCGTCCGCGACGCCAACCGTCTTGCCGCCCTCCTCGACGCCGAAGGCGGCCTCCCCGTCGACGAGTTGAGGCGCACGCCCGGCGGCCGTATCGACCGTGACTCCGCCGACGAGGTCTTCGCCAAGCGCAAGGCCGAGACGGAGGCCGCCCCCGACGACTGGCGCAGCTGGTTCCGCCTCGCCGTCGCCTACCACGACGCCCGCGACACCCCGCGCGCCCGCAAGGCGATGCAACGCGCGATCGCCCTGCACGCCGGCCGCGCCGTCCAGGCCTGAACGCCCGTACACCGAAGGGGCCGACCCGCACCCGCTGCGGACCGGCCCCTTCGCGTCGCTCTCGGCCGGTCAGCTCCGCCGGTACTCGTCGGACCACACCTCGACCGAATCGGCGGCCCGGTCGAAGGAGGAGGCACGCGCCAGGAAGTCGATGTCGTGCGTGGTCAGCAGCGCGGCCACGTCCTCCGGAGCACGGTCCTTTCGTACGAGGAGCAGCGCCTGCCCCTGCACCGTGCGCGGCAGCCCGAGCCAGCGCACCGGCTGCTGCACCGTCCGCACGGCGGCGACGCGGTCCCACGGCACCGTACGCGTGAAGAGGAACCGCACCCGACGCAGCCCGCGCGCGCTCACCCACACACCCATGCGCAGCAGTCGCAGGGCGCAGAGAATGACGGCCACCGCGATACCGAGGATCACCCCGGCGTCGGACCGCGAGCCGGTCAACGCGATGATGACGGCGGCGAAGAGCACGTACGACGCGAGCAGCAGTACGAGCGCCGAGGCCGCCACGCGCCACGGTCCGGGCCGGTAGGGGCGCCGCCAGCGGTCGCGGTCGTCGAACGGCAGCGCGAGCTCGTCCGCGGCCTCGAATGCGCGGTCGGCCGTAAGGAAGGGCAGGGGCACGGCTGGTGTCCTCACTGAATCCATGCGTGGGCTGTGCCCGGTGAGGCTATCCGGCCGTGTTCCCGCTCACCACCATTGGGGGTCCGGATGAGTCAGTGTCAGCTGCGCTGCAGGTCAGCGGTTGTCGGCGGCCTGTGACTGCTGGTTCTGTGTCGAGAGGTTGTGCTGGGACAGCGCCGGCATACCGAGGACCACGGAGCCCACGATGCCGGCGATGATGGTGAGCCCCAGAAGCCAGCGCCCGGCTATCTGACCGGCGGACGCGCGCTCACGGGGCGGCGGGGTGACGTTGCTGCGGAAGCGGTCGGTCTCGGCGATGAAGGCGAACGGGACGGGTTCGCGCCGACGGAGCATCGGTGGTGCATCTCCCCTCGGGGATCGAGTCGGGATCGAACGGGTGGCTCTCACCAAGACAGACGAGCGAACGCCCCAAAAGGTGCCCCGTTTCGCCGAATTCGCAGAAGTTCGCCAACGAATGTCGCGGCACGGCACCGAACGCCCCGATGTCAGTGCCGGGCCGTAGAGTGGGCGCCGCCCGAGAGACGTGATGGAAGGACCCTCCGAGCCGTGACCGACACTCCCGCCGACGACCTCAAGCCCAGTTTCCGCAGCGATGTCACCGTCGAGCTGGTGAAGCACACCGCGTCCGACGCGGACGTGCTCTTCGCCGCCCGCGTCTCGACGATCGGCGAACAGTCCCTGGAAGAGATGGGCAAGGACCCCGAGCGCTCCAAGGGTCTGATCAACTACCTGATGCGGGACCGGCACGGCAGCCCCTTCGAGCACAACTCGATGACCTTCTTCATCAGCGCCCCGATCTTCGTCTTCCGCGAGTTCATGCGGCATCGGGTGGGCTGGTCGTACAACGAGGAATCGGGAAGGTACAGGGAGCTCCAGCCGGTCTTCTACGTCCCCGGCGAGTCCCGCAAGCTGGTCCAGGAGGGCCGCCCGGGCAAGTACGTGTTCGTGGAGGGCACTCGGGCCCAGCAGGAGCTGGTCGGCCGCACCATGGAGGACTCGTACCGCCAGGCGTACGAGGCGTACCAGGAGATGCTCGCCGCAGGCGTGGCCCGCGAGGTCGCCCGCGCGGTCCTCCCTGTGGGCCTCTTCTCCTCGATGTACGCCACGTGCAACGCCCGCTCGCTGATGCACTTCCTCGGCCTGCGCACGCAGCACGAGCTGGCGAAGGTGCCGTCGTTCCCGCAGCGGGAGATCGAGATGGTCGGCGAGAAGATGGAGGAGCAGTGGGCCAAGCTCATGCCGCTGACCTACTCCGCCTTCAACGCCAACGGTCGTGTTGCCCCGTAGCGCACCTCTGTTTGCCGAGCGGGCACACATGTGCGGGTAAGTCGCGCGAAGTGTCCGTATTGCGGCATTTGGAGAAGTTCATCTAGCCTGATCAAACGGACCCGGCACTGCTTGAACCCCCGAGCAGGCAGTGCCGGGCTCCATATTTGTCACGACTTGTCGCCTGCCCCGAGGGCAGACCCCGCATTGAGCAGCGAGTAGCGTGTTACCCATGGCTCCGACCTCCACCCCGCAGACCCCCTTCGGGCGGGTCCTCACCGCCATGGTCACGCCCTTCACGGCGGACGGCGCGCTCGACCTCGACGGCGCGCAGCGGCTCGCCACCCACCTGGTGGACGCAGGCAACGACGGCCTGGTCATCAACGGCACCACCGGTGAGTCCCCGACCACCGGCGACGCGGAGAAAGCGGATCTCGTACGAGCCGTACTGGAAGCGGTCGGCGACCGCGCCCACGTCATCGCCGGCGTCGGCACCAACGACACCCACCACAGCGTCGAACTCGCCCGCACGGCCGAACGCACCGGCGCACACGGCCTGCTCGTCGTCACGCCGTACTACAACAAGCCCCCCCAGGAGGGCCTGTACCGTCACTTCACGACGGTCGCCGACGCCACCGAACTGCCGGTCATGCTCTACGACATCCCCGGCCGCAGCGGCGTCCCGATCGGCACCGAGACCCTGGTCAGACTCGCCGAGCACCCCAGGATCGTCGCCAACAAGGACGCCAAGGGCGACCTCGGCCGCGCCAGCTGGGCCATCGCCCGGACCGGCCTGGCCTGGTACTCCGGCGACGACATGCTGAACCTGCCGCTGCTCTCCGTGGGCGCGGTCGGCTTCGTCTCGGTCGTCGGCCATGTGGTCACACCCGAACTGCGCACCCTGGTGGAGGCCTATGTCTCCGGTGACGTCCAGAAGGCCACCGAGATCCACCAGAAGCTGCTCCCGGTCTACACCGGCATGTTCCGCACCCAGGGCGTCATGACCACCAAGGCCGCGCTCACCCTCCAGGGACTGCCCGCCGGGCCGCTGCGCTCACCGATGGTCGAGTGCTCGCCCGAGGAGATCGCCCAGCTCAAGATCGATCTTGCCGCCGGCGGGGTACAGCTCTGACAACAGACTTCACAACTGAATACGCAGGGCTTCGGCGCCTGCATCCCACCAATAACTGCATTTGCACGAACGTCATGCGCGCCACGTGCCCACCGGTACGTGGCGCGCATGGGTAGGAGAGTCTTTTGAGCCATCCGCATCCTGAACTCGCCCCTCCGTCGAAGCTCCCCGAAGGCGGCCTGAGGGTCACCCCACTCGGCGGCCTCGGGGAAATCGGCCGAAACATGACGGTCTTCGAATACGGCGGCCGTCTGCTGATCGTCGACTGCGGCGTGCTCTTCCCGGAGGAGGAGCAGCCCGGAATCGACCTGATCCTGCCGGACTTCACGTCCATCAGGGACCGGCTCGACGACATCGACGGCATCGTCCTCACGCACGGCCACGAGGACCACATCGGCGGAGTCCCGTACCTCCTTCGCGAGAAGGCGGACATCCCGCTGATCGGCTCCAAGCTGACCCTCGCCCTCATCGA
The DNA here is from genome assembly GCF_040655035.1 of Streptomyces sp. NPDC050549. NCBI lineage: Bacteria > Bacillati > Actinomycetota > Actinomycetes > Kitasatosporales > Streptomycetaceae > Streptomyces > Streptomyces sp. NPDC050549. The sequence goes on along the minus strand of NZ_JBFAJD010000005.1, from coordinate 1,597 downwards.
GGCCAAGCTCCAGGAGCACCGCATCCGCCCGTACACGCTCGAGGTCGCCGAAGGGCACCGCGAGCGTATCGGCCCGTTCGACTGCGAGTTCGTCGCGGTCAACCACTCGATCCCGGACGCCCTCGCGGTAGCCATCCGCACCCCTGCGGGCATGGTCGTCCACACCGGCGACTTCAAGATGGACCAGTTGCCGCTGGACGGTCGTCTGACAGATCTACACGCGTTCGCACGGCTCAGCGAGGAAGGCATCGACCTTCTCCTCGCCGACTCGACGAACGCCGAGGTTCCGGGATTCGTCCCGCCCGAGCGGGACATCTCGAACGTCCTGCGCCAGGTCTTCGCGGGTGCCCGCAAGCGCATCATCGTGGCGAGCTTCGCCAGCCATGTGCACCGCATCCAGCAGATCCTGGACACGGCACACGAGTACGGCCGCCGGGTCGCCTTCGTCGGCCGCTCGATGGTCCGGAACATGGGCATCGCGCGTGACCTCGGCTATCTCAAGGTCCCGCCGGGCCTGGTCGTGGACGTCAAGACGCTCGACGACCTCCCGGACAGCGAGATCGTCCTCGTCTGCACGGGCTCGCAGGGCGAACCGATGGCTGCCTTGTCCCGGATGGCCAACCGCGACCACCAGATCCGCATTGTCGCCGGCGACACGGTGATCCTGGCGTCGTCGCTCATCCCCGGCAACGAGAACGCCGTCTACCGCGTGATCAACGGCCTCACCCGCTGGGGCGCCAACGTCGTCCACAAGGGCAACGCCAAGGTCCACGTCTCCGGACACGCCTCGGCCGGCGAGCTGCTGTACTTCTACAACATCTGCAAGCCGAAGAACCTGATGCCGGTCCACGGCGAATGGCGCCACCTACGGGCCAACGCCGAGCTGGGCGCCCTGACCGGCGTCCCGCACGACCGGATCGTCATCGCCGAGGACGGCGTGGTCGTCGACCTCATCGAGGGCAAGGCCAAGATCTCGGGCAAGGTCCAGGCCGGTTATGTGTACGTCGACGGCCTCTCGGTCGGAGATGTCGGCGAGCCCGCGCTGAAGGACCGCAGGATCCTGGGCGACGAGGGCATCATCTCGGTCTTCGTCGTTGTGGACTCGTCCACCGGCAAGATCACAGGCGGCCCGCACATCCAGGCCCGCGGCTCCGGCATCGACGACTCCGCCTTCGTGGACGTGGTTCCGAGGATCACGGAGGTCCTGGAACGCTCGGCCCAGGACGGCGTGGTCGAGCCCCACCAGCTGCAGCAACTGATCCGCCGCACGCTGGGCAAGTGGGTCTCGGACAACTACCGGCGCAGGCCGATGATCCTCCCGGTCGTGGTGGAGGTCTGACCGTCGTACGACCCCCTCGTACGCGTGAACCTGGAGCGGGCCGCCTCGATTTGCTTCGAGGCGGCCCGCTCCAGTACGTTTACGGCTCCACCTGAGGGGGAACCCGGACACTTCGCGTGTACGGGAGCCACTCCCGGAGGGCCGGAAAATCCGACTCAGAACCTCTGATAAAGTCGGAGTCGCCGGAAAGGGAAACGCGGAAGCGGGAACCTGGAAAGCACCGAGGAAATCGGTACCGGAAACGGTCTGATAGAGTCG